>JAEEPT010000112.1 GCA_016284895.1 Prevotella sp.
AGATTCCGTTTTGTCCGAACTGTCCTTCACCCACATGGAAGAATGATATGTTCGTTATCGCCACTGTGAATGTATCAACAATTGACGAAAGGATGCCAGACAAGAATGCGATGATCCACACATTGCCTTCGAACACGTGGAATATCCATGTAGAGATGTCGCCCAGCACCCCTGTCTCGCTCATGACTCCCATTGCGAGCAAGATGCCCATCACGAATAATATCTGCTGAATGGCTCCATATTGCAGTACTTGCGGAATGCGTGGTTCCGTCATTCTGTCTGCCTGATACAGTTTATGATTAAATGCCTCGTTCACCACCCAGAGTACGGACAGCACACACAATGCGCCTAAAAACGGTGAGAGCTTGGTAATATTATGGAATGTAGGAATGAACCAAAGGCCACCAAATCCGACCAATAACATCAAAGCTCTTTGCCAACGGTTCAGTCGAGTGTCATTTCCGCGATAAGGTGCTATTCCCCACTCTATATCAAGTTTGTCTGGCAGCTGATAATTGATGAGAAGCGTTGGGATGATCCATGAAGCGATAGCAGGCAGAGCCAGATAGGCAGAGAAACGAGTTGCCGTAATAGCTCCATCCCCCCACAAAATCAGTCCAATGGGATCACCAATCACCGTGAAACAGCCTCCCGCATTCGCTGCTAATACGATAGCCGCTCCTATGAGCATTCGCTGCTGATGGTTCTTCACTATATTGCGCATGATGACAAACATCACAGCTGCAGTAGTAAGGTTGTCCAGATTCGCTGAAATAATAAACGCAGCGAATGTGAGTGTCCATAGCAATCTCTTTGAATTACGGGTACGCACCCACTCTGAAATGAAGTCGAAGCATCCGTTGTTATTCAGGATTTCGACGATACTCATCGTGGCTACGAGGAACAAAACGATAGCAGCCGCCTTACCTACATACTTCAGGAATATGGTATCGTAAATGAAAGACTTCACTACGCCACTCGTAGGTGCATCGCCGTTCAGAAAATCAGTATATTCCTGAGCATGCAACTGCATCACGAAATCATTTCCCCAGCACACATAAACCACCCAGCCCACAGTTCCTATGAAGACTGCTATGGCAGACTTGTTCACTCCTGTCAGATGGCACGTGGCAATCAACAGATAACCAAATATAAGTAAGAGGACGATGATGAGTGTCATATTTCAATTCGCTTACACATTATTTATATTTAATGCTTATATATCTATTATATCAAACTCTTTGGTCAGACGGGCGTTTTCAAAGACTTCCTTTGCTTGCTGAAGCAATACCTTTTCGTCAGTATAGCGTGAGCTATAGTGCCCCAAGAGTAATTTTCCTGCGTTAGCTCCAAGGGCTATCTGAGCAGCCTGACGTGCGGTAGAATGGAAGTATTTCTCCGACATGGCTAAATTATCGTCGCCATAGGTTGCTTCGTGATAGAGTGTTGTCACGTTCTGCAATTGTTCAGTCAGCTGAGGCTTATACTTGGTATCGCTGACATAGGCGTATGACCGAGGCGGAGCAGCGAGCACTACAAGTCTCTCGTTGGGCACTACCGTCCCGTCATGTTGCACATAGTCTTGTCCGTTCTTGATGTTGAGAATCTGCGAAACAGGAATGTCATAACAGTCTATCATTTCGCGCCGGATATGTGGCAGTCCCTGTTTTTCTTTAAACAAGTAACCACAACAGGGAAGTCTATGATCAAGAGGAATCGTTTCGACAGTCAGCGAACGGTCTTCATAAACGACATACTGTTTTGTGGTGTCAACGGCATGAAACACCACTTCATAGCCAAGGTCTCGGCAGAACCACTTCAGCTGAATGTGAAGGATTTCCTCCAATGCTGCATCACCGTAAATGTTAACTTTTGACGTTCGGCCCAGCAATCCGAAGGTGCTCAACATTCCAATCAAACCAAAACAATGGTCGCCATGAAGATGCGAGATGAAGATATGCCCCATCTTTGAGAAGGAGAGCCCTGCGCGTCGCATTTGCAGCTGGGCGCCTTCACCACAGTCAATCATATACAGCTTACCCCTACATTCCACGACTTGTGTAGTGGGGAAATGCCTGACTGTAGGCAGTGCGCTTCCACACCCGAGTATATGTAATCTGAATGGCTCCATGAGGCTATAATGTTTCTTACATCACCATTTGCATATCTTCTTCTGCTTCGTCGTCGAGATCTACCCCCAGTCCGCTGTAGTCTTCTTCCGGATGCGGGCGCGAATACTCGTAAGTATCATCTTCGTTGCAATAGGCCAGTGAGTCGGATGAAAGGTAAAGCAGCTGATAGTGCTCCACCTCTTCAAAGTCGCCGCCCCCCTCTCGAACGCTCATCAGTTCCAGCTTACCGTTCACAATTCGCCAAGTCTCGTAGATGACAGCCGACTGATTGATGCTCTCAGCTATTCCACCGTCACGAATACATATACCCATTTCCGAAGTACCGTCCATCGGATTGGGCATAACCCATTCTCCCAGTAATGTAGTGAGGTTGACTATCACGATTGCCTTTGTTTTAGAGTCATCAGTGAGAACAGCCATATGGTCACCGATGGAATATCCGCCGAAAGAGTGCCCAGCTTCCTTTGCCGGTATCGTACTGAGTGTGAGTGTGTCGCCATTATCTGTGATGAGCTGAAGCGTATTCATAGCCGAACCATCTAAGCAAACACCATAGATGGTTGAATCGCGCAGGTTGTTTTCGGGCGAGTCCAGTTCTTCAAATGGAACCGCCGATTTCTTCTCTCTGCAGGCAATCATATTCAGAAGGCTGAGAATAGCGACCACCATTAAAATAACTTTTCTCATAACCCTATATTATTATCGTTTTTCTCTAATTGTTTTGCTTCATTCCACAAGGCATCCATTTCCTGAAGCGTCATCTCGGTAAGAGGTTTTCCGATGCGGATGCTGTGTTCCTCAATATACGTGAAACGCTTGATAAACTTATTATTTGTTTTCTCGAGTGCGTTGTCAGGATTCAGTTTGTAGAGTCGTGATGCGTTGATGACAGAAAAGAGGAAGTCGCCCAGTTCAGCTTCTTGTGCACTTCGAAGTGCGGTCTTCTGTTCGTCTGAAGGATTCTCTGGGAGCGTTTTGGCCAATTCCTCCTTGAGCTCATCCAATTCCTCATTCACCTTGTCCCACACATCTTCTTTCTTCTCCCAGTCAAACCCCACATTCCGTGCCTTATCCTGTATGCGATAAGCTTTGATGACAGAAGGCAGGGCAGCAGGTACACCTGAGAGCACACGCTTGTTTCCGTCTTTTTCTTTCAGTTTTATCTGTTCCCAGTTCTGAAGCACTTGTTCTGCAGTCTTTGCATCTGAGAAATGTCCTGTTTCAGTGTCATCGCCCGATTCTTCACCATAGGGCAAAGGCTTGGGCTCGTCTTGTCCCACCTGACTAGGATGATAAATATGAGGGTGGCGGAAGATGAGCTTATCGGCCTGCTGGCGCAACACATCATAGATATCGAACTTGTTCTTCTCGCTTCCTATCTTGGCATAGAAACAGAGATGCATCATCACGTCGCCCAGTTCCTTCATGGCGTCATGGTAGTCTTCACGTGTCAGTGCATCACACAGTTCATAGGTCTCCTCAATTGTGTTTGGACGGAGGCTCTCAAAAGTCTGCTTCTTGTCCCACGGGCATTTTTCCCTTAATTGGTCCAAGACGTCGAGCAGCCTTCCGAATGCCTTCATCTGTTCTTCACGTGTATGCATGTACATTACTTTTTAATTTCGGACAAAGGTAAAACTTTTTTTCGAAACAGCAAAAATATTTACCAATACTAATTAGAAGGACAGCTTTTTTTAGAAGATTAACATAAATGTAAAAAGTCTTATTATCATTCTCAAAATTATTTCACTATCTTTGCAGGCGAATAAAGCTAAACCCTCATTATGGACAAGCACAATTTTGTAACTATTGCCAATCTCACTCGTGAAAACATTATGTACATGATTGAAATGGCGCAAGAGTTTGAACGCCATCCCAATCGCGAACTGCTAAAAGGTCGAGTAGTAGCCACCCTCTTTTTTGAACCTTCCACCCGCACACGCCTCAGCTTTGAGACCGCAGCCAACCGTCTTGGTGCCCGCGTCATTGGCTTTGCTGACCCAAAGGTGACGAGTGGTACGAAGGGTGAGACCTTGAAGGACACCATTCTTATGGTGGCCAACTATGCCGACGTGATCGTGATGCGCCATTACATAGAAGGAGCTGCCCAGTATGCATCTGAAGTGAGCCCTGTGCCTATTGTAAATGCAGGCGACGGTGCCCACCAGCACCCTTCACAGTGCATGCTCGACCTGTACAGCATCTACAAGACCCAGGGAACGCTCGAGAATCTGAACATCTACCTTGTAGGCGACTTGAAGTACGGACGCACGGTTCATTCGCTGTTGATGGCGATGCGCCATTTCAATCCCACCTTCCACTTCGTTGCTCCGAAAGAATTGCAAATGCCGAAGGAATACAAGCTCTACTGTGACGAGCACGGCATCAAGTATCAGGAGCACACTGCCTTCAACGAGAAGGTGATAGCCGATGCCGACATTCTCTACATGACCCGTGTTCAGAAAGAGCGATTCTCTGACTTGATGGAATATGAGCGTGTGAAGAACGTGTATGTGCTCAACAACGATATGCTTCGCCTGGCTAAGCCCAACATGAAGATTCTGCATCCGCTACCTCGCGTCAACGAGATTTCCTATGAAGTGGATGACAATCCCCACGCCTACTACATTCAACAAGCCGGCAACGGTCTCTTTGCCCGCGAAGCCATCTTCTGCGACGTTCTGGGCATCAGCCTGGATGAGGTGAAAGCCGACAAGACCATCATCCCCGTCAATTCTTAAATCAACAAACGTACCGAACAAGAACGCTTACCAAGATATGAAGAACGAAATGCTTGTAGCCGCTATCAAGAACGGCACTGTTATAGACCATATACCCAGCAACAAGACCTATCAAGTGGCACAGCTGCTGGGGCTTCATCAGCTGGAGACGCCAGTAACGATTGGATATAATTTTCTCTCAAAGAAACTGGGGAAGAAGGGTATCATTAAGGTTGAAGACAAGTTCTTCACCGACGAGGAGATATCACGTCTCTCCGTGGTGGCTCCCAACATTGTGCTTAACATTATCCATGACTTCGAAGTGGTAGAGAAGAAGACTGTCACCACACCTGAAGTCATTCGTGGCATCGTTCGTTGCAACAACCCGAAGTGCATCACCAACAACGAACCGATGAAGACCTTATTCCACGTGGCCAACGGAATGTTGACTTGCCACTATTGCGAAAAGGAACAGGACATCAACAAAGTCGAGCTGGTATAAAAAACTGCCAACTCGACTTTCATGATTGATTCCTACGTTTTCACCACTTATCTGGAGGAGTGAAATCCCTCCAGATTTTTGTATTTCCGCTTCATCATCCGCACATAGACACGTCGTAGCCAGATTGGGTGCAGAGCTGTGAGGGCAATACCGATTGCCAATAGTATCACGTAGCAGGTTTCTTCCTCGAACACCAACAACAAGAGCATAACGAGTATCAGGGGCAACGTCATTCCTACGAGCTCAAAAATCAGCTGGTGGCCATTTTCCACTTGCGCCTTACCCGTCAGTTTCTGGTCAAGCGGTAACGTCTGCTTGTTAGAGACAGCCAACTGGAAGAGGATGAAATAGAGCAATCCGCTCGACAGCAGCATGTAGCTGAGCATCATGAGGATGGAGAACTTACCTTCAATCACGGCAGGCAACATCACCAGCAAAGGTACGACCAACACTGCACAATGGAAATAGTACTTAGCACGCAAGAGCGTGAGGATGTTCTCCCTGTGCACCATCAGCAAGTCGATGTAATTGCCTTCCGGCCCCATAATCTTAACGAGTGCCGTCATTCCGTAAAGTGAGAAGCAATAGTAGCAGAAGAAGTTCAGCATCATGCGCCCATCATATAGGTTGGTATAGGCAATCAAGGCTGAGAACACGATGATGAGTACCAAGCTGGAAATGACCCGAGCTCGGATTGCTTTGTTTCGGAAAACGGACTTCAACTCCAGCTTCAGGTATTCACCTGTTTCGCCAAAACGATTGAAGAAGAGGAACTGCGATGAGGTACCGACCTTCACTGTTGACTCCTTCTCCTGACGCGACACCTCTTCATAGACGAAGGCATCCTGCATGGAGCGGTTCACTAAGAACAGGCAGGTAAGAAGTGCCAGCAGTGCCAAAGTCATCCACGCGCTTACGCCCCACTCTGTCGCCACATTGAGCATATCGCCGAATAGATCGCCCTTATGATCAATGAGCAGAGGTATGAAATAGCTACCGTATATGATTATGGGCATCAGCCACCAGAACAAGTTACGCGCCACCAAGGTGCGCACGACCAAATAGAACTGGCTATTGAGCATAATAAGGGAAATGCCTGAGCATAATAGCAAGCATGCCTCTGCCCATTCACAGCCACCAGCTAAGATAATGATAAAATAGGGCAAGAGCAGGCTCAGCCACAGAAAGTTATAGATGCTCAAGAGCGACGTAACCAGGAAAGTGTCAATCACGCTCTTTCTGGGTACGGGCAACAGCATATAGGGCTTTACGAGCATTGCTGGTGTCTGCTGCACCATGAAGCGGAGTCCGAAATCTACGAGCATGAGAATGGGGAAAATGGTAATCAGGAATCCTGGTTCCTGCTCACTTGACGCAATGGAACCAAACATGGTGCCATAGATGATGAGATAGAGCACGAAGAAGCAGGCGCCTATGCCCATCAGGACCTTAGCCACCAAGCTCTGTTCGTAGGCTGGCGAACGGCGGAATCCCAAATTGTTGTTTCTCCTTAGCAGACGGAAAAGCGTAAAAGCATTCATGGCATTAGTCGTGGGGGCTCATCGCAGGTCAATGACCTCAGCCGTGGGGAAGTCTTTCGGGTTGAAGGAAAATTCTGCGTCAGCAAGTGTCACAGCTTTGAAGTCACTGATGGTAAAGGTTGTCCATTTCGAGCCTTGCCTCATTTTCACTTCGGAAGGCGAGAACGTCTTCTTGTCGATGGTGATAAAGACCTCCTGAATCTTCCGATTGGCATTCTCAGCGGTCAGGTGCACGTTATATGATGACGCATTGGTCGTCATATTGCTCTTGAATCCCGACTTATACATATTAATAAAGTTGTAGGGATTGAGGGCCTGCAACTGTGCTTCGGTCGGGGTGGTGACGCTCACCTCATTGTTGCTGTTCAGGTAGGTCCACTGCGTCTTGCCATCGAACCACATTGTTGCTACAGCGGTCGATGCATGAAACTTCTTGCCTTTCACCTTGATGGTACCGCTGGCATTTCCGTATTGGGCACTCTCCATTCGGAACGAGGCGCTTATGCCTTCCTTGGCACTCACAGTTGCCGCACACTTGTCGAGCACTGTGCGCACATCCTGGGCACTACTCATCGTCAACTGTGCCATCAGTGCCAGCAGTGCTATCACAAATGATTTTGTATTCATAATCGGTGTTTTTTAAAAGTTGTTTGATTAATGTCTTAACGAACTGAGGAGTTGCTCCAGGCTCAGCTCGTCTTGTATGAGCACTTCGCGCGGTTTGCTACCATGAGCAGCTCCTACCACTCCAGCCTTTTCCATCAGGTCCATGAGTCGGCCTGCACGGTTGTATCCGATAGAGAATTTGCGCTGGATGAGGCTGGTTGAGCCGCTACCGCTCTGAACTATCAGTCGGGCAGCATCCTCGAACATCGGGTCGAGGTGAGTAAGATCTACGTCAGCTGAGCCGCCCCCCATATCCTCACTGCTCTCAACGGCTGGTTCGGGTAGTTCGAACGGAGTCAGGTAGCCCTGCTGTGAAGCAATGAAGTTGTTGATATCCACTACCTCGGGTGTGTCAACGAAGGCGCACTGCACGCGGATGGGGTCGTTGCCCAGCAAGTAGAGCATATCGCCACGTCCGATGAGCTGTTGTGCCCCCATTCGGTCGAGAATGGTCTTCGAGTCAATGCCCTGGCTCACCTTGAATGCGATACGTGCAGGGAAGTTTGCCTTGATTGTACCCGTAATGATATTGGTGGTAGGACGCTGCGTGGCGATGATCATGTGAATACCTACGGCACGTGCCTTCTGTGCGATACGTGCGATAGGGAGCTCAATCTCTTTGCCAGCCGTCATGATGAGGTCGCCATACTCGTCTATCACGACTACGATGTAAGGCATGAACTTGTGGCCTTTCTCTGGATTCAGCTTACGTGCCATGAACTTACGGTTGTAGTCCTTGATGTTGCGCTCGCCGGCAGCCATCAGCAGTTCGTAGCGAGCATCCATTTCCACGCAGAGGCTCTGCAGTGTGCGTACCACCTTCGATGTGTCGGTGATGATGGGATTGTCAGTTTCTTCTGGCAGACAGGCAAGGAAGTGCTTGTCGATGTTCTTATAGACGCTGAACTCAACCATCTTGGGGTCAACCAGCACGATTTTCATCTCAGCCGGATGCTTCTTGTAGAGCAGCGAGGTGAGTATGGCGTTCAGGCCTACCGACTTACCCTGACCTGTTGCGCCAGCGACGAGCAGGTGTGGAGCCTTTGCGAGGTCGAACATGAACACTTCGTTGGTGATGGTCTTACCCATAGCACAGGGCAGATCCATTGTCGTTTCCTGGAACTTTTTTGAGTTCAGTACCGATTCCATCGAGACCACATTGGGTTTGGCATTTGGCACTTCGATACCGATGGTGCCCTTGCCTGGGATGGGCGCAATAATTCGAATGCCCAGTGCCTTCAGGCTGAGTGCAATATCGTCTTCCAGATTGCGAATCTTCGATATGCGCACTCCCTGTGCTGGGGTGATTTCGTAAAGCGTGATGGTCGGTCCGACGGTAGCCTTGATGCTTGAGATCTCAATACCGAAGTTGCGTAGCACCTCCACGATGCGGTTCTTGTTAGCCGTCTGCTCTGCCATATCGATATAGGGTTTCCCGTCGGTCTCGTAGGTCTTCAGCAAGTCAAGTGTGGGATAACGGTAGTTTTCCAAATCGCGCTTCGGATCGTACGGTTCCATCGACAGCTCGTTTTCGGCTACAGGCTTCGATGCGTCGGCAGTCTCGTCGCCTTCCGCTACCTCAATGTCCATGTTCAGGTCTTTGTCTGACGGCTCGGTCTTGTCATCGTCGTGCTGTGTCTCTTTAGTGGATTCAGAGGGGGCTTCCTTTTCTTCGTCATCCTTCTCGTCATCATCTACTCCGAACTGGGGGTGATGGTCAAACTCTACTGTCTGCGTCTCGGGATTGTCGAACACCAGTGGGTCGTCCTGTGTCTGAATACGATTCTCATAGCTATCCTCGGGTGCCACCTCTTCCTTCGAGGTGTCCACCACCTTGAACTTGATGCGGTCAATAATCTTCGATGGATTGAGCACTTTGCGAATAAACACGATGGTGGCTGTACTGATGTAGATTAAGAAAGCGAGGGCTATCAGGGCAAGGATGGCCACCAAGCCCGGTGCGCCCACATAGCCTTCTATCGTCTGGCAGATGTTCAATCCGTGATCGCCACCTGGGCAGAAATGGCTGTCTGCGAAGACTGGTGACAGGAACTTTGCCATAGCTACTGAGCTCCATATCATGATGATTGCCAGGCAGAAGAACCACTTCCAGATATTCACCCTGTAGGCTTTCATGAGGTGAAAAGAGACCATGAACAGGAATAGCGGAATGATGAATGCAGCAAGTCCGAAACAGCGGTTGATAAAGAAATAGGCCGTATAAGCGCCCAGCGAGCCACAGTAGTTATCAAATATATGTTTCTCGTTGGCCAGCTCGCCCTCTCTGAGATTCTCAATATAGCTTTGGTCGGCAAAGCCGCTTGCAAAGAACGAGATAAACGAGAGTACGAAATAGAAAGCCACTGCGAAGAACAGCAAGCCAATAAAAAACTTCAATTTCTCATTTTGGAAAAAATTGATAAATCCGATCGACTCCATAAACGAAGGTTTCGGTTCTGTTTCCTTTTTCTTCTTAGCCATAAAAAAGCGTCATCTACTATCTAGTCAATTCAATCAATACATTCGCTCGCATGCACGAACATTAAAATTAAAAGAAATCAACCTTCTGAATTTATAATCAATTTACTGTCTCAATCACTACAGACAGAAGAGATGAGTGCCAGCTTCCTCCTCTGCCTGTTTGGTCATGCAAAAGTAAGTATTTTTTGCGAATTAATCGACATACTTCTACACATTTTTATGTTTTTACAAAGAATTAAGATTTTAGTCGTTGGACTTCGTCGCAATACAACGCGAAGGCTTGTATCACAAAAGGAAGAACAGCGAAACGCCAAAGACGGAAACGACAGCTCCTATGACATTGCGAAGCGTGATGGGTTGACGGAACAGCCACCGTGATGGCAACAGAATAAGAATGGGCGTTGTTGCCATGATTGTACTGGCTATGCCTGCAGCAGTGTACTGAACAGCCATCAAGGAGAAGCCTACACCGATGAAAGGCCCGGAGAATACTGCCACCATCATGGCTGTAAGGCCTATGCGGTCACTCACACTTGGCAGAAAGGTGCCGCCCTTTCCGCTCAGGACAAGCCATCCCGAGAAGCAAACAAGGCCAGCCACACAACGGATAGCATTGGAGGCAAACGGCAGGTAATCGACAACAGAGGGCAGCACGTCGGCAGGCACATCAGCCATATAGCGATCGACACCAATCTTGCTCAGAACCAAGCCCACGCCTTGTCCCAACCCGGCTCCGATACCATAGAACACACCTTTCATGGGAAGGTTCACAGAGATGTGATGCTGGGCGTCATGACCGAGAACAGATATGACAATGCCTGACAGAGTGACAGTCATCGCCAGCAAAGCATTGTAGGACAACTGCTGACCCAGCATCATCCACGCAAAAAGAGCCGTGAACATAGGGGCAAGCGTCATGAACAACTGACCGTAGCGCGAACCGATAGTGAGATAGCAATTAAACAGACACCAGTCGCCGAAGAAATAGCCCACCAATCCCGAAGCCAGCAGCCACAGCCAAGTGGACTGACTGGCATAAACAGGCCACGGACTGCCCATTGTAGCCCACATAAAAAGAGCTGACAAGAGCAGGGTGAGCGCCATGCGCCAAACATTCATCACGAACAC
>JAEEPT010000113.1 GCA_016284895.1 Prevotella sp.
ATACTCTTGGTTGGATAGAGAACCCTAAATTCGACCCAAGCCTTTTAAAAAGAGCAAAGGAGCAGATTGACAGTGCTAAGCTCTTAGTACCAAATAGCCCCGATCCGTATCTGAAATGGATTCGTTGGCAGGGAAAATATGATCCAGAGGGTATTACAGGAGAAATTGATACACTTAAATTGCGAGTACCAGGGTTCCCGGCTTATTTAGAGGTTGCACGCGATTTTGCGAGATATTCAAATACGGATCGTTCTTTCTTGCCTAGTGCGAAATCGATTTATGGTAAGGCTGAACGCGATTTTATGACAGCGCAAGACTACTCGAACTATTCACTAGTTTGTTTTCGCGTCGGAGATATTCAGAAAAAGAAGGAAGACTTTGAAGAAGGTGTTGCTGTAGCTGAAGAAGGTATTAAAAAGTTCCCTCATTATCCATATATGTATCGTATGAAACTGTGGAATCAAGGGGGAATGACTACAGCTCAAGGATTGACTCCCGAGGAAAAAAATGAAATGTATAAAAACCTATATCAGACATCTTTAGTCTTTAAAGAGATTCCAGATACTTTTGCACGGCTTTCGAACGATTACCGTTGGATGGCATTGGGTAACATGGAGACTAAACACTATAGTGAGGCTGTAAAATTCCTGAAAAAGCAATTAGAATTAGGTGTTAGCGATGATAGACAACATGCCATCGCTCTTCGTAATTTAGTTGATTGTTATACTAAATTGGAATTGTACCACAACGCATTCTCTTCTTTTAATGAATTTGAGAACTATTTAAGATCTAAGTCGATGAATATATCGATTTCTGATTATCAAAGGCTATTTGAAGTGTATGGGAAACAAGGAGCTGATACATTAAACATTACAAATGACAGATTGCTATTTTTAGCGAAGGCAGATTCAGTACTTAATATAATGGGACAAGTTTCTCCTGAGGATATAGGCTATGTTAATTATAATAGGTTACAGGTCGCTTTAACCATTGCAGGTGTTGATGGATTACAATACAGTTCGCCAGGAATTTTAGTAGCCTCAAATCGTTTGGTCAAATCAATGTTATCAATACAAGAAAAAGAAAGGAAACCAAATGATTGGTATTATTTGATGCGAGGAATGCGTTATGCGTTGGAACATTATATATATACAGATAAAAATGGTGAAGCATGGGTTGTCGCTGATGAAATGCTTAAGTTGCCTAAACAAATAGCAGGTATGTCACAAAAACGATCAGAAGAGTATAATCAACATATAAAACGTGCGTTACAACTAATGGATTCTAAGGCATACTCAATTCCAGGAAAGAAACTAATAAGAAGTTGGAAGCCGTTTGAATAGATCAAAAGGCAGGATACTAAGACCTGGCTTTTTGGATCTGACCTGTCAATAGCACATATAGAAAAGCTTTTCATTCCATCCACTTTATCTGCTCCATCTGTGACCTGTTGATTATAAATTGATTACAAGCGTTTCAGATGGAGCAGATTGTATTGTGAGGAGGTTCATTTTAACTCAACTTTAACGCTTTGAACTTTTTGAAAAGTTCAAAGCGTTAAAGTTGGGTTAAGTTAGGTGGTAATTTTGGGTAGACCGCGAGAAGGGCTTTCTTGGGAGCAACTGCGTGAGGAATCCGTGTCAGAATAATATGGTATATGAAACTGTTTACTTAAACAGCTCTGCGATATTCATTGAGAGAAAATTTTATCGCGCTTTTGGTGTAACACTTTTGGTGTAACGCTTTTGGTGCGATGCAAAGATAAAAAAAGAAGAGGTGAATGAAGTAAAAATGACTTTTTTGTTCTGTTTTTATTGTTTTTTCAATAATTATGCTTATCTTCGCTGCATCATCACAGAAAAACTGATTGCGATATGTACGATAAGCAACACGGGCTCTACATTGCCCATAGCGCAAACGGTGCGCTCTCTATCACAGGTAAGATGGCTAACCGGCACGGACTCATTGCCGGTGCCACGGGTACAGGTAAGACGGTCACACTACAGGTCATGGCTGAGACGTTCTGTCAAGCAGGTGTGCCTTGTTTCATGGCAGACATGAAAGGCGACCTCTCCGGTATTTCTCAAACAGGAAAAATGAGCGGTTTCATCGAGAAGAGAATCGCTGAATTCGGAATAGACGAGCCACAGTTCCAACCCTGTCCCGTGCGTCTCTACGATGTGTTTGGCGAACAGGGCCACCCCATGCGTGCCACCGTCGGCCAGATGGGGCCGCAGCTGCTCTCGCGCCTGCTCGGACTGAACGAGACGCAAGACGGTGTGCTCAACATCGTGTTTCGCGTAGCCGATGAGCGCGGACTGCTCATTCTCGACCTGAAAGACCTGCGCGCCATGCTCGACTACGTGTCGCAGCATGCCAAGGAGTACACCACGAAATATGGCAACGTATCGACTGCTTCAGTAGGAGCCATTCAGCGCGCTCTGCTACAACTGGAGGCGCAGGGTGCCGACCGTTTCTTCGGCGAACCGTCGTTCGACATTCAAGACCTCCTCGCCACCGTTCCCGATGGTTCCTCCGTTGGGAAGAAGGGTGTGATGAGCGTCCTTACCGCCGACAAGCTGATGATGCAGCCCAAGCTCTACAGCACCTTCCTGCTGTGGCTGCTCAGCGAGCTCTACAGCGCGCTGCCTGAAGTGGGCGACCTGCCTCTTCCCAAGCTGGTGTTCTTCTTCGATGAGGCTCACATGCTGTTCGATGGCACGTCGAAAGCCCTGCTCGACAAGATTGAACAGGTTATCAGGCTCATCCGCTCCAAGGGCGTGGGCATCTATTTCATCACACAGAGTCCTACCGACATTCCAGAGAATATCCTCGGTCAGTTGGGCAACCGCGTACAGCATGCCCTACGGGCCTACACACCTAAAGACCAGAAGGCGGTGAAGACAGCTGCTGACACCTTCCGTGCCAACCCCGCCTTTAAGACCGATGAAGCTATCATGCAGCTGGAGACAGGTGAGGCTCTGGTCTCTGTGCTCGATGAGAAGGGGGCTCCCACGATGGTGGAACGTGCCAAGATACTGTTCCCCCTGTCACAGATAGGTGCCATCACCGAGGGGCAGCGGCTCGACCTCATCAAGCAGAGCAGCATCTACGGCAAGTATGACACACCTGTGGATAGCGAGAGTGCATACGAGCAACTCTTGAAAGAGGAGTCGGAGTGCTCGGAGAACACAGAAAACTCGGAGGACTCGGAGAATACAAAGAACTCTGAGCGCTCCGATCGCTCAAAATCATCGAAGCCCGGTGTGATGAGCAAGGTGTGGCGTGCTGTGCTGACCGCTATCACCTCTACGCTGGCAACCTTGGCAGGTGCCTGGGTGAGCGAGAAGGTGACGGGCAAGAAGTCAAAGTCGCGTACCTCGGCCAAGGAGCGCGTGGTGAAGAATGCTACGAGTGCTGCTACCCGCACCATCACAAAAGAACTGACTCGCGATATTCTGGGAAATCTGATTAAATAACTGTAAACGATTCACATACCGTATAAATATACCCCCGTTCGAGACATTCGACGGTGGTATATTTTTTTCTGTCAGCCTCGTTGAGCACTGTCTTCATGTTGTCGTTGATGCCTTCGCCTGTGAGCTTCAACCGTGCCTCTTTCATAGTCCACAGGCGGATGAATGCCACCTCAGGTTGGGGGGCAGTCATGATTTGTTCCACCTCCTCATCGTTCATAGTGTAGCGCACCAGCGATTCCTTGAACGAACGAACCGACTCTACGTCAATGCCCACGGGCTTGTCGCTCACAGCGCAGGCCACAGCTTCGCGACAGTGGCTCAGGTTGAAGAATATCTCGGGATGGCCCGCGATGGTAGGCTTGCCGTGCTCACCATATTCAAACACAGGATTCTCCTTGATGCCATACTCCTCACGCAGAGCACGCTTCAGCAGCAGATAGGCCAGGGCGCAGGAACGCTGCCCCAGTTCGTAGCGGAAGCGCAGCGCCTGCTGGCGTCGCTGTTCCGACAACTGTTGCAAAGCAGCGTCGAGGTCAAAGTCGTTGATATGGTCGTCAATATATATCATTGCTCTTCATGTTTTGCAGTTATTCCTCTTCAGCACTCACCTGCGTCTTCGGCCAGTTGACGAGGAAGACGCGCTCCGTGGCGCGGGTCAGTGCTGTGTAGAGCCAGTGAATATAGTCGGGCGTAAGCATGTCGTCGGTCATGTATCCCTGGTCTATATAGACGTGGGCCCACTGTCCGCCCTGCGCCTTGTGGCAGGTGACGGCATAGCCGAACTTGATTTGGAGTGCGTTGTAGTGTGCATCGCTCTTCAGCTGTTTGATGCGTTCGCTCTTCGGGGCGATATCAGCATAGTCCTCCAATACATTATTATATAGTAGCTCCTGTTGCTCTCGCGTCAGGGCGGGAGCCTCTGAGGTGAGCGTGTCAAGCAGTGCGGTGGTCGTCAGTTCATAGTCGTCGTAGTCGGGCATTTGGATGGTGACCTCGGCAAAGCGGAACCCATAGAGTTCGTGTACCCTTCTCACGCGCTGCACCACACAGTGGTCGCCGTTGGCCAGGAAGTCAAGGCTCACCGTAGGCTTCTCTTTCTGGGGAAGGGCAGTCAGGTACTTGTTCTTCACAATCATGAGCTGATCCCCTCGGCACAGTTCGTCGTCGCGGTCGAGTACGGTTCGGCGTATGCCTTCGTTGTAGATGTTGGCGCGCTTGTTCGACCGAGTCACCACAATCGTCTCATCCACTCCCACGCGGCTATAGCTCGATGCCAGCGATTCGATAAGCTCGTCGCCAGGCACCACGCTGATGTCGGCAAATCCCTGTATGTGCATCTTGGGCAGTTGTGTCATGTCGTCGTGCGTAATCATCTGGCGCACCATAGTGGCATTCCACAGGATGCCTGATTCCCTGCTCTGTCGCAGCACCTCGTTGAGGTCACATTCGTGCACCTTCAGTCCGAAGCTGCGTAGCATGCCGCTGATGAGGGCTGGCGACTCCTCCTCACCGACGGGGGGCAGCTGGGCGGTGTCGCCGATGAGCAGCAGTCGGCAACGCTGCCCACCATAGACGTAGCTGATGAGGTCGTCGAGCAGTGAGCCCGAGCCAAACGTGTCGCCTTGTGGCTCTGAGGCTATCATCGAAGCCTCGTCAACGATAAACAATGTGTCGCTGTGCAGATTGTCGTTCAGGTTGAAGCCCGAGAGGTCGCCAGCCGTGCGCTGCCGATAGATGCGTCGGTGAATGGTAAATGCCGGCTGTCTGGCATAGAGCGAGAATACCTTGGCTGCACGTCCTGTGGGAGCCATCAGTACCAGCTTTTGCTTCAGGGTGAGCAGGGCTCTCACGATGGCACCCGCCAACGTGGTCTTGCCTGTTCCTGCCGAGCCGCGCAGCACCATCACACAGTGAGGGTCACGGTCCACCATGAACTGTGTGAACACGTCGATGCAGTGTTCCTGCTCGCTGGTAGGTACGTGGCCGAAGGCTTCGCGCACTCTGAGTTTCAATCCGTCTTGAATCAATGGGTAGGTCGTCTTTTTGGTGTTGCAAAGATATGTCATTTTGGTGAATTAAGCGCAAAATCGTTGAATTATTGAGAAAAACAGGCCGTTTTTTGCAATAAATGCTTATCTTTGCAGCACACTTTTCGATACGTCGAAAGGAAAAATGAATATTAATACAGCCCTCTGCTTCTGACTGATATGTCACAAACAAACAAGAAAAATCAGCCGATGACCATCCGCGTAGGACGCGGCACCCTGTCGTTTTGCTTGAATTTCGGTGCTGGCGATACCGACTTCTTTCCATACGTGGTGAAGAGCGGTGTGTCGATGGCTGCCAACCTGCGCGAGGCTTTCAAGACCTCCGACTTCCTTATGCAACTGCCCGAGAGAGCAACCATCATGGTCGATGGCGATGTGTTGCTGGTGCCCATCAGTCTGTTCGATGAGAGTGAGGTCGGCGACTTGTTTGCCCATGCCTTCCCTGATCGTGAACATGAGTTTGTATTCTATGAGGTTGTTGACGACCTGAAGGTAGTAGCCGTCTCATCTATTAACAAGGATTTGCGTACGGTCATTGAAGACCATTTCCAGAACATCACATTCCGTATGGCCATGCTTCCAGTGTGGCGCTACTTGCATCGGCGCGCCTTTTCCGGAAAGGGGCAGAAGCTGTTCGGTTATGTACACGAGCGCAGGCTCGACCTGTTCAGTTTTCAGCAGAACCGCTTCAATTTCTTCAACTCGTTCGACATTCGGCACACTTACGATGCCTGCTACTTCTTGCTCTACGTGTGGAACCAGTTGCACCTGCAAGCCACCAAGGACGAATTGGTGCTTGTGGGCGACCTCTTCCAGGTTGATACACCGACCAATGTCGAGGAACGCTCACAGGTGCTCGCCCAGCTCAGACGCTTCCTACAGAAAATCACCGTCATTGACCCTTCAGAAGACTTCGGACCTGGGCCGAAGGGCATGCCCTACGACTTGCAGACGCTCTTCCTAAACAAGTGAGACTGAAATGAGAATTATCACAGGACAGTATAAGGGACGCCATTTCGAAATACCGCGCACATTCAAGGCACGTCCTACAACCGATTTTGCCAAGGAGAACATCTTCAACGTACTTGGCGGCTATCTTGATTTTGATGGCGCCACGGCACTCGATCTCTTTGGCGGCACGGGTAGCATCTCGCTCGAACTGGTGTCGCGCGGTTGCAGTCAGGTCATCTGTGTGGAATTGGATCGTGACCATCATCGGTTCATCAGCGACTGCTTAAAGAAGCTCGGTACCACCGCCTGCATTCCCCTTCGTGGCAACGTGTTCCGCTTCCTGAAGAGTTGTCACCAGCAGTTCGACTTCATCTTTGCCGATCCCCCATACGCCTTGAAGGAGTTGCCCCAGATTCCCGACCTCATCTTTGAGAAGCAGCTCTTAAAGGATGGCGGTGTGTTTGTGTTCGAGCATGGCAAAGACCACGATTTCTCCCAGCATCCCCATTTTGTTGAGCACCGCGCCTACGGCAGTGTGAACTTCACTCTGTTCTCAAATTCATCTGATTAGCCACAGCCTCATCAGTTGATCGTCAACGTAATATTCGTTGCGCTCAGTAGAAAGGATATGGTATTCCAATAGTTTCTTTGCTGCCGCCTGAACACTACTGGCCGATTTCAGATGGTTTCTGCGAATGAAATCGCCTGAAGTGATTTTCGTAGTGTGTCCTTCTTGAGCGATGGCATAGAGAAGTTCTTTTTGAGGCAGACTAAGCCTTGAAAGAATTTCGCTGTATTTATGATGATTCTCGTCAATGAGTTGCTGAATGGCTCTTTCAGCCTGCCCCTCATCGCAGTAAGATGCTGGGTCGGCTTCTGCAAACAGATCGTGGAAAACTTTTTGCAGATAGTAGGTGTTGCCCTCTACGGCTTGATATACCCTGTGAATGGCTTCTGCTTTAATCTGCTTGCCGCTGTTGGCAAAGTGATGCTGTACAAACTCCGTGTATTTGTCTTCGGCTATGGGATCGAGAATCATCACGTCTGCGCTGTTATAGAATGGGCGAGCTGAATCAAGAAACATTTCAGACATAAGATGCCGCTCGCTGCCAGCGAAAATGAAGTTAGCGTTTGTCATGCGTTGAATATGGCTGCGCAGCAGTGCTTCAATGTGTTTCTCGGGGTAGTTCACAATCTGCTGAAATTCATCTATGGCAATGATGCAGCGCTTGTCTGACTGTTCAATGCAGCTGAAAATCTCTTCAAGCGTGTAAGCAGGGTTCCTGATTTCTCCAAGTCTGATATCGAAAGTCGGTGTGTTGTTAATCGGGTCATAGCCAAAACTGCCATTGAGCGACTTCAGGGTTGCCACAATGCGCTTCATCATCTTCTGACTGCGCAATCCTATGGATTCAAAGACATTGCGCCCCAGCAAGTAGATGAATTCATTGAGGCTGGAAGTGCGCAGAATATCAACGAAGATAGTGACATAGTTCTGGCGGATTTCTGGTTTGTCGAAACAGAAATCTATAAGACCAGTTTTTCCCAGTCGGCGAGGTGAAATCAGCACAACGTTGGATTCGTTTGTAACTTGGCGTACCAGTCTTGTACTCTCTTCAACACGGTCGCAGAAATATTCGGGCTTGATCTTGCCTACCAGAACGAAAGGATTCTCCATACAGTTTACTACTTATTTCGATGCTGCAAAGATAATTATTCAATTTGAATTATGCAAATTAAATAATGCAAAATGAATAATAATTTCCTACGGTTCGAAAAATATCTTCTGCAAGCTATATGTTTTCTGCAGCTCTGCGGATGCGGTTGGACAAATCTATTAAAGCGCCACGCATCTGTTCAGCTTCTTCTGCACTGAATCCTCCTATGCCGCCATTTCCGTCGATACCGTCCATCTTGTGATAAAACCATGAGGAAGACCGTTGGAAATAGGTGTTAGCGAAGTCGCGCCAGGATATTGCCATCTGAATATCCTTTACTTTTTTCTTCATGTCGGTAACCACCGTCGGGTACTCTAAAGTCATCGTTTCCATATATCTTTTTTTTTGAATAGACATTACAATTTAGTTATAGGGCTGTCGGAGCATGTTGTCAAATAACTGTTGGGCATACCATAACAATTCTGGATAGCCATCTGGAAAAGACTTGTTATAATTTCTTATTGCAGCAAGCAAATCCTTTTCTTCTGGTGTCACCTGTTCCCATTCCAATTCTTGTTTCATAAACAATAGAAGATTCTGATTCGGCAAATTTACTACAAATTTTCGTATTAACAAAATAATACTACAAAAAATCGACCTGTACGGTTGAAGTCATTTTGAAAGAAATGCATTTTCAAGATTGAAAGAAATTGGAATAATAAGAATAATTTTTCATTATCTATGCAAAAAGATGGAAAGAAATTTACATAATTATCATAATTTCATGTACTCAAGAACTTCTCTTGAATAAAAAATTACGAAAATTATGGAAATTTCTTTCCGTATATATTATATATTTCCTTTCAGGACTTTTCGCTCTATGTCTTTCAACCGTACAGGTCGAGTTTATTTCACTGATTCCCCAGGAATCTCAGTTCAGCTTCCAGCATCTCCAGTTTCGGCATGCGGAAGCCGGCCTCGCGGGCCATCTGTAGCGGCTTGGTGTACAGATAGTCTATTTCCATAGTCCGGTGATAATCGAAATCGAGCTTCATCGAAGGTGAATAGGGAGTCATCTCGTCGGTCATCTTGATCATGAGCTCAGCAAATGTCTCGTCGATGTTTTCCACTCCTAAGTGCCGGGCCGCCCCAATCACCTCCATCATCTGCTCGCGTATGAGCTGGCGAGTGGAGGGGTGTTGCAGCAGCAGGTCTGTCTGCGTGTTCAGCGCCACCGTCATGCCATTGAACGGCATGTTCCACACTGCTTTCTTCCATCGGGCCTCTTCGTATGCCACCTGTCCGGCCTTGATGCCAGCGGCATTGAAATCATCGAGCACGTCCTGCAGACACTGTGCGTCGCGGCAGGAGTAGTTGCCGAAGTTGATATGTCCGTAGCACTGATGATTCACTCGTCCCAGCCCGTCCTTTGCCGAACAAATAAAAGCCAGTCCTGCGGCTAACTGCACTTCAGGGAACATCTTCTGTACGTCAGCCTCCACGCCGATGCCGTTCTGAATGAGCACCACCAGCGTGTTGGGCTTCAGCAGCGGCGGCAACAGTGAAGAAAGCCTGCCGTTTGTCGTTGTCTTCAGGCACACCAGCACCACGTCGCATGGCGGCATCTCTTCAGTTGACTTATAGACATGAGGGGCATCCAGATGGAACGATCCGTCGCACGAATCAATCTGCAGTCCGTGTTCCTTTACATATTCGTAGGCGCTGCGTAGCAGGAAATGAACCTCTTGTCCGCTCCTTGCCAGTTTTGCACCGTAGTAGCCGCCGATGGCTCCGGTGCCTATCACTCCATATCTTTTGTTCATCTTTGTTCCGGGATTTTTTTTATGCGTCGGCAAAGGTCATGCCGTCGTCGAGCACAATCTCCAGCTTGGTGTATTCGCTATGGAAATCGTTCTGCAGGCGGTCGAGGTAGCGCTTACATTCCCATTTGCACATGGGCAGGTCGTGAAGCAGATAGTTGCCGCACGACTGTGGCTCAGTGGCAGGCACCTTGTCTTGAGTGAGCATCCATTCCAGGCACTCAATGGTCAGGCGGCGCATGTCCTCCACCGTGTAGTTGCCTGATTCCCTACCTTCAGTCGCCGACCCGTAGCTTTTCATGACGATATACATGCCTGTGAGACATCCCATCGGACCAACATATACCACATCGTCCTTTACTTCAGAATTGCGGAACCATGTAGCCATCAGGTGCTCCATGCTGTGCATGGCGGCAGGGGCTACGGCAGGCTCCTTGTTAGGCTCGGTGATGCGCAGGTCGAATGTGGTGAAGCCTTGGTCCTGGCGCGAGACGTATATGCCCGGCTTCAGTCGGGTGTGATCGATGGTGAAACTTTGTATGACTTCCATGTGGGAGATTGAAAATTGAAAATTGAAAATTGAAAATTGAAGATTGAAAATTATTTCATTAAAGTTTCCCCCCTTTTCTTTTAACCACAAATTGCTCGAATGACACGAATATTCTATCATAAAAACAGCATGTCTCGATTACATCTGAAGATGTAGCGAATTGTACAAATTGGCTGTGCTGCCAAAATTCGTAAAATACGTTGGTCGTTACGACCATTTGTGAAATTTATTATCAGCCGTATGGTTATTCGTCATATTCGTGAAATTCGTGGTTTCAAAAAGGTGGGAAAGTTGAATTATTTCAGGCTTTCTACGAAGGTGCGGGTGATACTGAAGGAGCGGTCGGCCACGTTGTCCCAGAAGTTGTGGTACTGCGAGGCATCGGTGTCGCGCAGGGGAATGTCGCTGATCACGCGGAACGAGATGAATGGCACCTTGTTTATATAGCAGGTCTGTGCAATGGCGCACGACTCCATATCCACAGCCTTGGCTTCGGGAAAGTGACCGATGATTTCACGCATCTTCTCCTTCGAGTCAACGAACCAGTCGCCTGTGACGATGAGGCCGGGAATGATTTTTAGTTGAGAGTCGAGGGTTGAGAGTTGA
>JAEEPT010000114.1 GCA_016284895.1 Prevotella sp.
TACAGAACACAGCGGGAATGTTCAGTCGCATAGCAGCCATCAGCATACCTGGAGTCACTTTATCGCAATTGGAGATGCAGATCATTGCATCAGCCTTATGCGCATTTACCATATACTCTACAGAGTCGGCTATAATGTCGCGCGAAGGTAGTGAATAGAGCATTCCGTCATGTCCCATTGCGATGCCGTCGTCAATCGCGATAGTATTAAATTCGGCAGCATAACACCCCATCTTTTCTATCTCTTCGCGCACAATCTGGCCGATCTCATGCAGATGAGTATGGCCCGGCACAAATTGGGTGAAGGAATTGACGATTGCTATGATGGGCTTACCGAACTGCTCATGCTTCATGCCCGTTGCCACCCAAAGTGCACGAGCGCCTGCCATACGTCTGCCTTCGGTGCAGACACTGCTTCTTAGTTGATGTTTCATTTTGCTAATTTATGATTCATTCTATGCTTTAATTTACTTTCAATAACATTCTTACTCAGAACAAAAAAACTTAAATGCATCGGACGGCTTGTTAAATGCATCGGACGGCTTGTTAAATGCATCGAGTGAGAACGTCAAACACTCCGAGTATCTATATTAAACGCTCCGAGCAGGAATATCACTCTCTCCTACTCGTAGATTCGATTTTGTTCCGTTGCAACCTCATCCTGCTCTTCAGCCTCCTTTTCACTTTCTATTTCTTCTAACGACTTGCATGGGTTGAAATTCTTAGGGAGATCAAACTTTTCGTCCTGATTATAATCCAATGTTTCGTCATCGTAGATTTTCTGCATGTAATAGGCAAAGATAGGGAGCGCCATCGTAGCACCTTGACCCATTGACATAGAGTTGAAGTGGATGTCGCGATCGTCACCGCCTACCCAGCATCCGCTCACCAGTCGAGGCGTAACCCCCATGAACCAAGCATCGGAGTTGTTGTTGGTCGTTCCCGTCTTACCGCCCATCTCAGCTTTTAGATTATATCTGAAACGCAAGCGGCTGCCAGTTCCGCCATTTACCACAGCTTGCAGCATGTAAAGCATCTTGTGCGCACTATGCTCGCTGATCACCTCGTTCATGCGGGGTTCGAATTTCGCCACTTCGTTGCCTTCGCTATCTACTATGCGGGTTACATAGAGAGGCGCCATTCTGATGCCGTGATTCACGAAGGCTGTATAGGCACTCACCATCTCCGAAACAGTGATATCGCAAGGTCCTAAGCAAAGTGCCATAGACGGATGGATTTCCGGATTACGAATGCCATATTCATACAACAACTTAACAAAGGCCTCTGGGTTCAGACGTGACATAAGGTAAGCCGAAATCCAGTTGTTTGATTGCTGCAAGCCCCATTTCAGAGTGACCATCTCTCCATACCGAGAACGACTGCCATTGCGCGGCGTCCAGGGCTGACCGGCAACGATGTAGGTTTGCTGCACGTTGGGGGCTTCATCGCAAGGTGTCATACCGTCCTCCATAGCCAGTGAATACAGGAATGGCTTGATGGTAGAACCCACTTGTCGGCGCCCCTCTGTTGCCATATCATAGGCGAAATGAGGGAAGTCAAGTCCGCCCACATACGCCTTTACATGACCATTCTGCGGACACATACTGAAGAAGCCCGTACGCAAGAAGGACTTCAAGTAGCGAATAGAGTCCATCGGGGTCATTATCGTATCAATGTCGCCATGATACGTGAAGACCAGCATTTCCGTCTTCTGATTGAATGCCTTTTCAATCTCTGATTCGCTATAGCCCGCAGCTTTCATTGCACGATAGCGATCACTCTGTCGCATTGAGCGTTTCAGCAATTGCTCTACCTGTTCTTTCTTCAAATCGCTATACGGGAAATTGGCTTTCGAATTCTTGCCTTTGTCAAAAGCAGGCTGAAGGAATTTCACCACATGCTCATAGCAAGCCTGCTCAGCATAGCGCTGCATGCGAGAATCGACAGTAGTATATACTTTCAATCCGTCGGTATATAAATTATAGTAGTTGCCGTCACGCTTCTTGTTCTTATGACACCAGCCGAAAAGAGGATCTTGCTCCCAAGCCAGCGAATCCAAATAATACTTCACATCGCCCCATGCTGGATAGTCCTTGCGAACCGGTTTCTTGGCCAGCAAGTAGCGGCGCAAGAAGTCGCGGAAGTAAGTAGCAATGCCATCCTTGTGGTCGTTGACGTGGAAGCAAAGTTCGAGGGGTTGCTGTACGCAGCTATCATGCACTTCCTTCGTGATATAGCCAGCCTTGAGCATCTGTCCCAGTACTACATTACGACGGTCTTTGCTTCGCTCTGGGAAGCGTACGGGATTGAAATAGCTGGGGTTCTTACAGAGGCCGACAAGCGTAGCACTCTCTGTAATATTAAGTTCTGATGGTTCTTTTGAAAAATAAGTGTTAGACGCCGTCTTAATACCAACAGCATTGTGCAGAAAGTCGAAGTAATTCAGATAGAGCGTAATGATTTCGTCTTTCGTGTAAGTACGCTCCAGCTCAACTGCAATCACCCATTCGATGGGTTTTTGCAACATTCGCTCCATAGTAGAATGAGCCGCGCCGCTATAGAGCTGTTTGGCCAGCTGCTGCGTAATGGTAGAACCACCGCCAGCCGACTTTTGCCCCATTAATCCACGCTTGATGATTGCGCGCATCAAAGCATAGAAATCTATGCCTGAATGGTCATAGAAACGAGCATCTTCGGTTGCAACCAAAGCCTGAACCAAATTAGGCGAAAGCTTTGAGTAATCCACCATCACACGATTCTCGCGGCTCATGCTCCAGGTGCCTATCAGTTTTCCATCACTTGAATAGACTTGAGTGGCAAAGCGATTGACAGGATTCTGAAGGTCTTCAATCGGGGGCATATAGCCTATCTTTCTGTTCACTATAGCCCAAAAACTGACAGCAGTCACGGCGACAGCCAAAAACAGGATGAACCATAGGGAGTAAACAAAAAATTTTCTCATTGCTATACGAATAAAACATTTTAGCATGCAAATTTAGACAAAAAACTTAACTTACAAGTCAGTTCTGCGAAGAATTTAATTTTTCTTTAGAGAGTGAACAATCTATTTAATCCGCCACTTCCCTTTTAACTTCGATTAACTCAACATAAAACCTTCATTTTTTCTTCGTCTCATTTTTTATTTGTACCTTTGCGCCCCAAAAGCGCGCGCTTTTTTAGATTATATTTTAAGGTATGGAAATAGCAAGTAAATACGACCCACGCGAGGTCGAAGGTAAATGGTATCAGTATTGGCTGGATAATAAGCTGTTCAGCTCAAAGCCTGACGGTAGAGAACCCTACACAATCGTCATTCCCCCACCTAACGTAACTGGTGTACTGCACATGGGCCACATGCTCAACAACACCATTCAGGACATTCTGGTGCGCAGAGCACGAATGGAAGGGAAGAACGCATGCTGGGTGCCTGGTACCGACCATGCATCGATTGCAACTGAGGCCAAAGTCGTAAAGAAACTTGCTTCTGAAGGCATCAAGAAGCACGACCTGACACGGGAACAGTTCTTGAAACACGCCTGGGACTGGACCGATGAGCACGGCGGTATTATCTTGAAGCAGCTGCGTCGTCTGGGAGCATCTTGCGACTGGGACCGCACTGCTTTCACAATGGACGAACCCCGTTCAAAGAGTGTCATCAAGGTATTCGTTGATCTCTATCGCAAGGGCTATATCTATCGCGGACTCCGCATGGTAAACTGGGACCCTAAGGCCCTCACGGCTCTCAGCGATGAAGAGGTTGTTTATAAGGAGGAGCAGAGCCATCTGTTCAATCTAAAATACTACGTTGCCAACGAAGACGGCTCGATTTGCCGCGACGGTGTCGCAACTACACCTGATGACGGCAATGTGATTCACAAGGACGAAAAGGGCTACTACGCTGTGGTGGCAACCACTCGACCAGAAACCATCATGGGTGATACGGCTATGTGTATTAACCCCAAGGACCCCAAGAACCAGTGGTTGAAGGGCCGCAAGGTCATCGTGCCATTGGTGAATCGCGTGATTCCTGTCATTGAAGACCGCTACGTGGAAATTGAGTTTGGAACAGGCTGTCTGAAGGTGACTCCTGCCCACGACAAGAATGATAACATGCTGGGCAAAATCCACAACCTGGAAACTATCGATATCTTCAATCCTGATGGTACTATCTCGAACCAATCTACCCTCTATGCGGGAATGGATCGCTTCGACTGCCGCAAGCAGATAGCTAAGGATCTTGAAGCTGCTGGCCTCATGGAGAAGGTTGAGGACTATACTAATAAGGTGGGCTACTCAGAGCGTAATCCTGATACAGCCATTGAGCCACGTCTCTCCCTGCAGTGGTTCCTCAAGATGCAGCACTTTGCCGACATTGCCCTGCCCCCCGTGCTCAATGGAGAGATGCACTTCTATCCGCAGAAGTACGTGAATACGTACAAAAACTGGTTGGAGAACATTCAGGACTGGTGCATTAGCCGCCAACTGTGGTGGGGCCATCGCATTCCAGCTTACTATTATTCATCTACAAACGGCGACAACGATGCCTGTGACAAAACTGAGCGCTTTGTCGTAGCCGAAACTGCTGAGGAAGCCCTTGAACTGGCTCGCAAGGAAAGCGGCAACGCCAACCTGCAACTCAGCGACCTAAAACAGGACGAGGACGCACTCGACACATGGTTCTCATCGTGGCTGTGGCCTGTGAGCCTCTTCGACGGCATCAACAATCCTGGCAACGAGGAAATCAACTACTACTATCCCACCAGCGATTTGGTGACGGGACCCGACATCATCTTCTTCTGGGTAGCTCGCATGATTATGGCGGGTGAGGAGTATATGGGCAAGTTCCCATTCAAGAACGTTTATTTTACAGGTATTGTACGCGACAAACTTGGACGTAAGATGTCGAAGTCGCTGGGCAACAGCCCCGATCCCATCGAACTGATTGAGAAGTTCGGAGCCGATGGCGTGCGTATGGGCATGATGCTCTCAGCACCTGCTGGCAACGACATTCTCTTCGACGAAGCACTCTGCGAACAAGGACGTAACTTCAACAATAAGATTTGGAACGCTTTCCGTCTGGTCAAGGGATGGGAAGTCGCTGACAGCAAGCAGACTGCCGATCACGCAACAGCCGTTGCGTGGTTCTCAGCCAAACTTCGCCAAGCCAACTTTGAGATGCAGGACCACTTCTCCAAGTACCGCATCAGCGATGCCCTCATGACTGTATATAAGCTCTTCTGGGATGAGTTCTCATCATGGTATCTGGAGATGGTGAAGCCTGCTTACATAGACGGAAAGCCGCAGCCCATTGACCGTGAGACCTATGTTGCAACGCTCTCATTCTTCGAGACACTTCTTAAGATGCTTCACCCCTTCATGCCTTTCATCACGGAAGAGTTGTGGCAGGCACTCTACGAGAGAAAACAGGGCGACAGCATCATGCGCGACAAGCTTACCGTAGCAGCTTTCAGCGATAACGACCAAAAGCTCTTAGACGATGTAGAACTGGTGAAGCAAGTCATTTCAGGCGTACGAACCGTTCGTGCTTCAAAGAATATCGCTCCGAAGGAAAAGCTTCAACTCCAGGCAGTTAGCCAAAATCCGTTCGAGCTTTACAACGACATCATTCTGAAGATGGCCAACCTTAACGGCATCACTGTCGTTGATCAGAAAGACTCTACGGCTTCAGCCTTTATGGTAGGCACAAGCGAGTTTGCAGTTCCCTTGGGGTCTATGATTAACGTTGAGGAAGAAATCAAGAAGATGAAAGCTCAAATAGAGCACCTTGAAGGATTCCTTGTCAGCGTGAAAAAGAAGCTGAGCAATGAGCGTTTTGTTCAGAACGCTCCCGAAGCTGTGGTTGCAATGGAGCGCAAAAAGCAGTCAGACGCTGAGGAGAAAATAGCTGTGCTTCGCGAAAGCATTGAAGCAATAAGTAAGAAATAAATACACCTTATTATATATAATATGGATTGGAATTGGCTTTCTAACCTTTTCACAAATACCGAGTCGGTTGCCCATATAGCTATACTCTATGCTATTGTCATAGCAGTCGGCGTTTATCTCGGCAAGATAAAAATCGGAGGCGTATCCTTAGGCGTCACCTTCGTGCTGTTTGCAGGCATCATTGCCGGTCATTTTGGCTTCACCGCCCCTACCCCGATTCTTACTTTCGTACAAGATTTCGGACTCATCCTGTTCGTGTTTATGATTGGACTTCAGGTGGGGCCGGGCTTCTTTGAAAGTTTCGGAACGGCAGGCATTAAGCTCAACGGTTTGGCTGCGTGTATGATATTGCTGAACATACTTGTCATGTTTGGCTGTTACTACGCTTTCTTCGACACTTCAAACCCCGTCAATCTTCCCATGATGGTAGGTACGCTTTATGGTGCTGTGACCAACACGCCAGGTCTTGGTGCTGCCAACGAAGCTTTGGGGTCTGTCTTTGGAACGAACGCTCCTCAGATAGCTTCCGCTTATGCCTGTGCATATCCACTTGGTGTGATAGGTATCATTGGTGCTATCATTCTGATTCGCTGGATTTGCAGAATAAACTTTGAAGAGGAGGAAAAGGAACTCACCGTACAAGCAGAGACTAAGGCAACGCAGAAGCCTCACCACATGCACTTGGAAGTAACCAACAAATACCTGGAAGGTAAGACGCTACTGCAAGTTCATGACTTCTTGAATCGCGATTTCGTTTGCTCACGCATACTTCATGAGGGACATGTTTCCATACCTAATCGAAATACGGTCTTTCATCTTGGTGACCAAATGTATATAGTGTGTGCTGAAGCCGATTACGAAGCTATTGTTGCCTTTATCGGCCCAGTAGTGAATGTTGACTGGGCTCAGCAAGATCAGCCGTTAGTGTCGAAGCGTATTCTTGTCACCAATCCGAAAATCAATGGCAAGTCGATGATGCAGATGCACTTCTCATCAGTTTACGGTGTTAATGTAACTCGTGTCACACGTCACGGAATGGACATCTTTGCTTCACCTTCACTGCCCCTTCAGGTTGGCGACCGTATTATGGTCGTAGGTCCTGAAGATGCCGTTGATCGCGTAGCTAATATGATGGGCAATAGCATTAAGCGTCTTGATGCTCCGAACATTGCAACCATATTCGTCGGTATATGCATTGGCATCATTTTCGGTTCCCTTCCTTTCATTCCAGGTATGCCCCTTATGAAGCTCGGTATTGCCGGAGGTCCGCTCATCATTGCTATTCTCATAGGTCGCTATGGCTATAAAGTAAAACTTGTCACCTACACTACTACTTCTGCCAATATGATGCTACGTGAGATAGGTCTTGTGCTGTTCTTAGCCTCGGTAGGCATCAAGGCAGGCGCAGGCTTCTTTGAAACAGTGATGGAAGGCGACGGACTGCTATATGTCTTGACAGGCTTTTTAATCACAATCCTGCCTATTCTCATCGTAGGACCTATTGCCAGATGGAAGTTCAAGTTCAACTACTTCACTCTTGCAGGCATGATTTCCGGTACATACACCGATCCTCCTGCATTGGCCTATTCCAACTCTATATGCTCCAAAGAAGCACCTGCAGTAGGCTATTCCACTGTTTATCCACTATCTATGTTCCTACGCATTCTCACTGCGCAGCTCATCGTACTATTCTTTTGCGGATAATTAAAGATTTCATTATACTCCTATTTCTCAACTACAAAAATGAATAAGATTAGGCTTCTGATTAGTCTTTTGTTAGTAACAAGCACGATAACGGTGTTAGGCCAAGGCGCTAAGAACATTGTTATTAGTGAGGTTATGACAAACAACACAAAAAGTATTCAAGACGAATACGGTCAACGTGAAGCATGGATTGAATTAGCCAATACGGCCTTCTCTTCTTACAATGTCCGTGGCATGTATCTTACAACCAACCGCTCAGTACTCGACAAGTCGATGAGTGTGCCTGAGCGCATCAAGCTGATGAGCATCATCCCAAACGGTGACGATCGCACGCAGATGGGGGCTCAGAAGCATTTGGTTCTTTTCGGAAATTCGCTTAGCACAAGAGGCAAACTCCACTTGGCTCTGCCTGTTCCTGTATCTGAGCCCGTATGGATTGCTCTTTACAACGGAAATGCTGTCGAGCTCATCGACTCTGTGACAGTACCTGCTCTTGCTGCTGACCAGTCGTATGCGAAAGTGAATGGAAAATGGAGCATCAAGTCACCTGAGAACGTGACACCAGGTATCGAGAACTTTATTGTGACCAGCGAGAGTAAAGTGGCTAAGTTCAAGCGCGAAGACCCCCACGGATTTGCGATGTCAATCATGGCAATGGGTATCGTGTTCTTTTGCCTCTTACTGTTGTGGATATTCTTCTCCATCTTTGGCACGTTGGTACGTCATGCCGAAATGGCTAAAGCTGTAGCTAACAAGCAGCCCATCAAACCGATTACGAAGACTGTGGAAAAGACCATTGAAATGGCTCACACTACTGGAAACATTCTTCAGGATGGCTTTAAGATGAAAGGTAAGGACATGGAAGTTTACATGGCTGTAATAGGCATGGCTCTTCGCCAATACGAGGACGATGTACACGATGTGGAAAGCGGCGTCATCACCATTAAGCCGAAGACGACAGAATGGGATGACGAGTATTCTCAGATGACACATGTGCACGACCCCTTCATTCCGTTCGACCATAATGTGCACAATATACCAACCACTAATGACTTACATTAACAGAACATCGGCAATCTGAAACAGCAATCAATCATTTAGTCACACATCACAAATCAATTAAAGCAATGAACAAGTATCAATATAAAGTACAAGGCATAGATTACGAAGTTGAAATCGCTGAGGTAGAAGGCAACATTGCCAAAGTAAATGTTAACGGCATTCCTTTTGAAATTGAGCTACAGAAGCCAATCAATGCTGCCAAGCATCCATCAATGAATACACCAAAGGTTGAAGTACCCAAGCCTGCTACACCTTCACAACCGACAGCAGCACCACAGCCTGTTTCTCAACCTGCTCAGCCCGCCCCAGCCGGAGCTGGTATGCCAATCAAGTCTCCGCTGCCTGGCACGGTTACGGATATTAAAGTCAGTGTAGGACAAACGATACAAGCAGGCGACGTTGTGCTGGTACTTGAAGCCATGAAGATGCAGAACAATATTGAAGCCGAGCATGAAGGCAAAGTCACAGCCATTTATGTAAACCAAGGTGATACCGTCATGGAAGGTACTGTACTGATGACCATAGGCTAATGACATTTCTTCACTCAAACTTTATATTCAATAACTGCTATGTGGGAGTTCATTTCAGAAAATTTCATTGAGTTTCTTACCTATACCGGCTTTGCAAACGCCGAAGTAGGCAATCTCATCATGATTGCGGTAGGTGCTTTTTTCATCTATCTTGCCATAAAGAAAGATTTCGAGCCACTCTTGCTTGTCCCTATCGGGTTGGGTATTATCTTAGGCAATATTCCTTTCCGTGCTGATGCAGGTCTTGAGATAGGTCTGTACGAAGACAACTCAGTGCTGAACATTTTCTACCAAGGTGTGCGTCAGGGATGGTATCCGCCACTCATTTTCCTTGGCATTGGAGCTATGACTGATTTCTCAGCACTGTTGGCCAATCCAAAGTTAATGCTTATTGGTGCCGCTGCCCAGTTTGGTATTTTCGGTGCATATATGCTGGCGTTACTCCTTGGCTTCGAACCCAATCAAGCAGCCGGCATAGCAATCATAGGTGGTGCAGATGGACCTACTGCCATTTTTCTTTCTTCCAAGCTATCGCCCAATCTGATGGGAGCCATTGCCGTGTGTGCCTATTCCTATATGGCACTTGTTCCGCTCATTCAGCCTCCATTGATGCGTCTGCTTACTACGAAAAAAGAACGCACTATCAAGATGAAGCCAGGACGCGAAGTCAGCCAGACGGAGCGCATCCTGTTTCCAATCATTGGCTTGCTGCTTACCACTTTCATTGTTCCCTCAGGTCTTCCATTATTAGGCATGCTTTTCTTTGGCAATCTGCTGAAAGAAAGCGGTAAGACTACCCGTCTTGCAAAGACAGCAGGGGCAGCGCTCAACGACATCGTTGTGATGCTCTTAGGCTTGACAGTAGGATGCTCCACTCAAGCATCTGAGTTCTTGACCCTAAACACCGTGTTCATTTTCGCTATTGGTGCATTTGCTTTCGCTATAGCTTCAGCTAGTGGAGTGCTGTTTGTGAAGTTGATGAATGTATTCCTCCCCAAAGACAAGCAGATTAATCCTCTCATCGGAAATGCAGGTGTGAGTGCTGTTCCGATGGCAGCTCGCATATCAAATAACCTCGGATTGGAGTACGACCGACACAACTTCCTGCTCATGCATGCTATGGGTCCGAATGTTGCAGGCGTTATTGGGTCAGCTGTGGCTGCAGGTGCGCTTTTAGGCTTCCTCTCCTAATGATTTTGCAAAAAAACAATAAAATTAATGGGGTAAAAGATATTGAATTGCATATTAATTTATATCTTTGCTGAAAATAGTACAGTAACTCTAAAACCAAAAATTATTCAATTATGGGAAACAACACTCAGCAGCTGGTTGCACAGTGCGAGGCACTGGCAAAGCAGTGGCTTACTCCGGCCTTTGACGAGGAGACACGCAAAGAAGTTCAGGCAATGCTGGACAACGAGGACAAGACTGACCTCATCGATGCTTTCTATCAGAACCTTGAGTTTGGCACAGGAGGGTTGCGCGGCATTATGGGAGCCGGCACCAACCGTATGAACAAATACATCGTAGGTATGGCGACACAGGGATTTGCCAACTATATCAACAAGGCATTCCCCAACATCCAACCCAGTGTGGTCGTAGGTCACGACTGCCGTAACAACGGTCGTATGTTTGCTGAAACAGTAGCAGACATTTTCTCAGCCAACGGCATTAAAGTCTATTTGTTTGAGAGCCTCCGTCCCACCCCAGAAATTTCATTTGCCATTCGTCAGCTCGGCTGCCAGGCTGGTGTGAACGTTACGGCATCGCATAATCCCAAAGAGTATAACGGCTATAAGGCATATTGGGAAGACGGTGCACAGGTGTTGGCACCACACGACAAGGGCATCA
>JAEEPT010000115.1 GCA_016284895.1 Prevotella sp.
CATGATGACGTTTGTGTATCGCGAACAGGTGTGCCAGAAACTGAGCACGCCCGACCAGTGGCTACAGCACAACAGCGGTTCGTCAGCCGACCTCTGGCAACAGCCCATCACACTGAAGCAGGAGACAGGCAACATCTATGCAAGACTGAGCATCGTGAAGCAGGAGCGCAGCGTGAGCAACGGCAGCTACGACCGCATCACACTATCGACTGAGCCCTCCGACAACGACGTGAAGAACTTCAGACGGGGCGACATGATCTACCTCTATGCATATCATGAGAGGAGAGGTGCGCCCGACGTGAGAACCAGCATACTCTACAAGGGAACACTCGATGAAATCAGCAACCGACAGCTGGTGGTACGGCTGAACGACGGACAGCAGAACGACGACATATTCCAGCCGCGCGACGGGCGCTTCTGGGCAGTGGAGCACGGAGGCAGCGACCTCACCACATCGTCATGCCTGCGCAGTCTGCACCAGTTCATCACCGCTCCTGCCCCACTCCACGGCCAGCGCGACAAGAAAGCCCTGCTCTTAGGACAGCGGCAGCCTGAGGCCGACACTGCCCTGCATCTCAGTCGCACGTACAGCGACACCTACGATGCACTCATAGAGAAAGCCATGCAGGCCCGAGACTACTTCCTGCTCGTAGGTCCGCCGGGAACGGGAAAGACCTCGCAGGCCCTGCGCTTCATCGTTGCCGAGGAGCTGGCGAGAGGCCGAAGCCCAGAGGCTGCACAGGCCTCCATTCTGCTCACCGCTTACACCAATCGGGCCGTCGATGAGATTTGCGCCATGCTGTCCTCAGAGGACTTGCCCTATCTGCGTATCGGCAACGAGGCTGTGTGCGATCCGCGCTTCCGCAGTCACCTGCTGGAAGAATCGCTCACTGGCACGCTCCGCCTCGACGACATTCGTGAGCACATCAGCTCGGCTCCCATCATCGTGGGTACCACCTCGATGCTACAGTCCCGACAGGAACTGTTCCTGCTGAAGCACTTCACCCTCGCCATTGTCGATGAAGCCTCGCAGATTCTGGAACCCAACATCATAGGACTGCTGGCTCACCCTCAGATAGAACGATTCATTCTGGTAGGCGACCACAAGCAACTGCCTGCCGTGGTGCAGCAAGAGGCCAGTATGACCACCATTGACGAGCCCTGCCTGCGCGCCATCGGACTGACCGACTGCCGACAGTCGCTCTTCGAGCGCCTGCTGAACTGGGAACGGCAATGCGGACGAACACAGTTCATCGGCACGCTCGACCATCAGGGACGCATGCACCCCGAAGTGGCGCAGTTTCCCTGCACCCACTTCTATGCCCACGAGCAACTGAAACCCGTTCCACTGCCCCACCAGTTGGAAGAACGGCTCGCCTACGACCTGCCATCAGAAGAACCCCTCGACGACGTGCTCAAACAGCAACGCATCATCTTCTTAGACACGAAGGAGCAGCAGGAGGCCGCACTGGTGGCCAAGCTCATCAGCCGCATCTACCGGTTCTATGGCCACCACTTCAATCCCGACACCACCCTGGGGGTCATTGTTCCCTATCGCCACCAGATAGGCCTCATCCGACAGGAACTGGAACAATACGACACTCCCTGTCTGTTCGACGTGAGCATCGACACAGTGGAGCGCTATCAGGGTTCGCAACGCGATGTCATCATCTATTCCTTCACCGTCAGCCACCGCTATCAGCTCGACTTCCTCACAGCCAGCACCATCAGCGAGAACGGACAGACGATTGACCGAAAACTGAACGTGGCCATGACACGCGCCCGCCGACAGCTCATCATGACGGGACGAGCCGACCTGCTCAGCCACGTTCCGCTGTTCAAAGAAATCATCGATGCCTATAATATTCAACATTTATCTTCTTTTTAGGCTTTTTTACACATGAATTTTGGCAAGACAGATTATTCTTTGTATTTTTGCAACAACTAAAACAGCACTTTAGAACAACATGACTCGATATGCCATCACGGCTCCAACCACACTCAACGCAACAGTAAAGTTGCCCGCCTCGAAAAGCATTTCAAACAGAGCTCTTATTATATGCGCACTCTCAGGCGGAATATGCATGCCTGAGAACCTGAGCGACTGCGACGACACCGATGTGACCCTGCGCGCACTAAGCGACCGTCCGGAAACCATCGACATCAAGGCCGCAGGAACATCTATGCGTTTCATGACGGCCTATCTGGCTGCCACCGTGCAGTCGGACCACGACGCGCGACTCATCACCGGCACTGAGCGCATGAAGCACAGACCCATCAAGATTCTGGTCGATGCCCTCAGACTGTTGGGAGCCGACATCGAATATGCAGGCGAAGAGGGATTTCCCCCCTTGCGCATTCGCGGAAAGAAGCTGAAAGGCGGAACACTGGAGATAGCCGGCAACGTAAGCTCGCAATACATCTCGGCCCTACTGCTCATCGGTCCGATGCTGGAGAACGGACTGGAGCTGCGGCTTACGGGCGAAATCATCTCGCGCCCTTATATTGACCTGACACTCTGGACCATGCGCGAATTCGGGGCTGATGCCGAATGGACATCGGTTGACACCATCACCGTGCATCCCAAGCCCTATGTTCCGCGCCACTACTACATCGAGAACGACTGGAGCGCAGCCTCCTACTGGTACGAGATGATGGCACTCACAACACAGCCCGACGCCGAGGTGAGACTCGACGGACTGATGGACGGTTCAAAACAAGGTGACTCAAGCGTGCGCTACATTTTCAGCCTGCTGGGCGTGAAGACCGCTTTCGAATCGAAAGAGTTAGGAAAGCCCACCACCGTCACCCTAACCAAAAACGGACATTGCATCCGACGGCTGGACTACGACTTCGTGAACTCGCCTGACCTGGCCCAGACCTTTGTCGTGCTGTGCGCCATGATGAATATCCCATTCCATTTTACAGGACTACAGACGCTCAAGATCAAAGAGACTGATCGTATCAAAGCCTTGAAGACAGAAATGCGCAAACTGGGCTATGTGATCAACGATGTGGACGGAAGTGAACTGAAATGGGACGGGGAGCGCTGTGAGGCCGAGGAGTATCCTGCCATCGACACATACGAAGACCACCGTATGGCTATGGCTTTCAGTCCTGTGGCACTCATACGGCCCATCATCATTAACAATCCACAAGTAGTAACCAAGTCTTATCCAAACTTCTGGAGCGACCTGGAAAAAGCCGGCTTTATCATCACTAAAGAAGAAGTATAAAGACACATGTCATTTGCCCTCATCTGTATCGTTTCCATCGTCATGCTCGGCATCCTGGCCGCCCTTTTCTCTTTGGGAAGCAAAGAAGACCCCATCGTACAAGGCAAGGATTGCTCCACTTGTAGCAGTATGGCCGATGGGTCGTGCAAGATAGCCTGCCTGATGGAAGAGAAAAAGAAGCTTCAAGACAATAAACAAACTGACTCTTCCGTTTTAGAATCGTAGCGGGGACTCGTCTTTTGGCGCATGCCCGCATCCTTTGTGTATGCGTAGAACCACCATCATTCTTCCATTCTTGTTCATTGCCCTCATGGTAATGACAGGCTGCTCTACGCAAAAAAATACAGGCGCACGCCGCTGGTGGCACTCTTTCACCGCACGTTACAACACCTATTTCAACGGCTCGCAAGCCTACGAGGACGGTGCATTGGAGAAAGAGAAAGGAAATAAGGACAACTTCACCGAGATGTTGCCGCTCTACACTGTAGGCAACAAGACCAGTCGCGACTTGGGAAAAGGCAACTTCGACCGTGCCATTGAGAAGAGCGAAAAGGCCATCAAGCAGCACAGTATTAAAGCGAAGCCCAAATGGACTAAGTCGCGCCGCAAGACCGATAAAGACAAGGAGTGGCTTTCGCGCCGAGAGTATAACCCGTTCATCTGGAAGGCTTGGCTCATGCTGGGCAAATCGCAGTTCCAGAAAGGCGAGTTCGATGAGTCGGCTGCCACCTTTTCCTACATGTCGCGCCTATATCAGACTCAGCCCGCCATCAACGGCATTGCCCGCTCATGGCTGGCTCGTTCCTACATGGAACTCAACTGGCTCTACGATGCCGAGGATGTGATTCGCAACATGGCGCGCGACTCCATACACTTCCGCGCACAGAAAGACTGGGATTTTACCTATGCCAATTACTATGCAAAAACAGGTGACTATGAGAAAGCCATTCCCTATCTGCGTAAGTCAATCAAGCACGAGAAGCGCAAGAAACAAAAAGCACGCATGTGGTTCCTCATTGCTCAGATGGAGGTAGCCCTCGGACATCGGCAGGAAGCATACGAGGCCTACCAGCGCGTCATCAGGCAAAACCCATCTTACGAGACAGAATTCAATGCCCGCATTGCTCAGACCGAAGTGATGGCTGCAGGCAACTGGAAGAAGATGATAGCGCGACTGAAGCGCATGGCCCGGTCTGATAACAACAAAGACTATCTGGATCAGGTGTATTACGCCATTGGTAACATCTACCTCAACCAGCGCGATACCACCAAGGCCGTCGGAGCATACGAAACTGGCAACGAGAAGGCTACGCGCAACGGTATTGAGAAAGGTGTGCTGTTGCTCCGACTGGGCGATCTCTATTGGGATATGGAACGATACAACGATGCGCAGCGCTGTTATGGCGAGGCCATCGGACTATTAGACAAGGATCGCCCTGACTATGCAGAGTTGTCGCGCCGCTCCAAAGTGCTCGACGAGCTTGTGCCTCACACCGATGCCGTTCATCTGCAGGACTCTCTGCAAGAGCTTGCCCAGATGTCGGAAGCCGACCGCAATGCAGCTATCGATCGTGTGATAGACGCTCTGAAGAAGAAAGAGAAAGAAGAACGCGACAAAGCACTTGAAGAAGCTGTGGAGAAAGTACTGGAAAAGCGTGGTGCCACCTCTGGCAACCGAAATCAGCCCACTCCGACAGCACCTCAAGCCAACAATCAGAGGAACGCTCTTTGGTACTTCTACAATCAGCAGGCCGTGAATCAGGGTAAGCAGCAGTTTGAGAAGTTGTGGGGTAAGCGTGAGAACACCGATAACTGGCAGCGTGTGAACCGTACTGTGGTGGCTTCGACTGACTTTGACAACCCTGAACTGGCCGACAGCTTGCGCAGAGCCAATCAGTTTGGCGAACTGGGTGACTTGGGCGAGCTGAACGCACTCGACAGTCTGGATAACAAACAAGCACCTGACAGCGCCAAGAACGACCCTCACAACCGTGAGTATTATCTGGCACAGATTCCTTTCACCGAGGAACAGATACAGGCCAGTAATGCCCTCATCATGGATGGTCTGTTCCACTCAGGCATTATCTTCAAGGACAAACTCGACAATTCGACACTTGAAGATGCCTATAAGAGCAAACCACTGCGTCTGTCAGAGAAACAGCTGACGCGACTCACCTTCCAGTTCCCTGACTATGAGCACAACGACGAAGCATGGTATCACCTGTTCCTGCTCTACTCACGACTGGGCGAGAACGATAAAGCTTCCGAATGTCTTCAGAAACTGAAGGACAACTACCCCGAAAGCGACTGGACCATTCTGCTCAGTGATCCGCTATTTGCCGAGAACGCGCGCTTCGGCGTACACATCGAGGACTCACTCTACACATCTACCTATGAAGCTTTCAAAGAGAACAGATACAACGAAGTGAAGACCAACTCAGCACTCTCTGCCGAACGATTCCCCTTGGGCGTGAACCGTCCTAAGTTCCTGTTCATCGAAGGTCTGAGTCTTCTGAACGAGGGCGATGCCAAGGGCTGCCTTACACAGTTGAAACAAGTGGTTGACAAATATCCTCAGAGCGAGGTGAGCGAGTTGGCAGGCATGATTATCAAAGGCGTGCAGGAAGGGCGCACGCTCTATGGTGGTACGTTTGACCTGAACGACATCTGGTCGCGACGCAGCATCAGCCTTGAAGAAGATAGCGCCACAACCGACACGCTTTCAGATGACAGAAACCTGCCATTCCTTTTCATACTTGCTTATCAGCCTGACTCACTGAAACTGGGTCCCGAACGTGCCACCAACGGACGACTTCTCAGTCTTGAAGAACGAATAGCAGCAGCCGAGAACCAGTTGCTCTACGAGATGGCACGCTATAACTTCACCAACTTCATGGTGCGCAACTTCGATCTCACAGTCGACCGACAACCTGGCATCACTCGTATGCTCGTCAGCGGTTTCCTTAATTATGATGAAGCCTTGCAATATGCCCGCCGGCTCTATGCTGACGAGACGATGGCATCGTTTGTGCTCCAGTGCCGCAGCCTGATTATCAGCGACCATAACCTCAGACTCATTGGAACCCGTTTTAGCTATAAGGACTACGATGAGTTCTATGAGCGCACCTTTGCCCCACTGCAAATCAGCAATGAGGACTTATTGGAAATCCCTGAATCCATCGAGCAGGAAGAAGGCGAGGACCAGTCAGACGACACTGACGAAGAAAACGACAATACCCCTGTCAGACAGCAACCTGCCAACAATGGCGATATCTTCGACGAAGACTTCTGGTAAAAACATCTTACCCTTTTCTGTACCTATAACTCCTAACACCAACTCATAAAGAAAGAATGATTAATGGTCAACTACTCTGGGTCGACGATGAAATGGAACTTCTTCGTGCCCATCTTATTTTTCTGGAAAAGAAAGGCTATGAAGTGACCACCGTATCGAATGGCACCGATGCCATCGACCTATGCCAAGAGCGCTCGTTCGACCTTGTGCTACTCGATGAGCAAATGCCTGGTCTGAGCGGACTGGAAACGCTGCAACGCATCAAGGAAATATCGCCTTCCACGCCCGTGGTGATGGTCACCAAGAGTGAGGAGGAGAACATCATGAACCAAGCTATCGGACAAAAGATTGCCGACTACCTGATCAAGCCTGTAAACCCCAACCAGATACTGCTCACGCTGAAGAAAAACATTCACCGCCGAGAGTTGGAAACCGAGGTTACACAGAACCAGTATCAACAGCAGTTTCAACAGATAGCTATGCAGATACAAGACTGCCGTAGCTACAAAGACTGGATGGAAGCATACAAACGGCTCACACACTGGGAACTGGAGCTAAGTTCTACCGATTCTCAGATGACCGAGATGTTGCAAATGCAGAAGGAAGAAGCCAATCTGGGATTCGCAAAATTCGTAAAGGCCAACTATCTGGACTGGGTGTCATCACCAGCTCCTGAGGGAGCCCCCCTGTTGTCACACCGCATCTTCAAAGAGCGCATCTTCCCCCTTCTTGACCAAAAGCAGAAGGTATTCCTTGTAGTACTCGACAATTTCCGTTACGACCAGTGGCGCATGCTGTCACATGAACTAGCCGATCAGTTCGACATCGAGGAAGACCTTTACTGTTCCATTCTCCCCACAGCTACACAGTATGCTCGCAACGCCATCTTCTCAGGCCTTATGCCCAACAAGATTGCAGAAATGTTCCCAGACCTTTGGGTCGATGAAGACGAGGAAGAGGGCAAGAACCTCAACGAAGCGCCACTCATCCAGACACAACTTGACCGATACAGAAGACACGAATCATTCTCCTATCACAAGATCAACAATTCCTATGATGCAGACAAACTGATTGGGCAGCTGAACGAGCTTGAGAAGAACGGACTCAACGTAGTGGTGTTCAACTTCATCGACATGCTGTCGCATGCCCGTACAGAGAGCCGCATGGTGCGTGAACTGGCCAACAATGAATCAGCCTACCGCAGTATCACGCTCTCATGGTTCCGTCACTCAGTCATAGCCGACTTCTTCCGCATGCTGGCTCAGACCGACTATAGGGTCATCGTCACTACCGACCACGGTTCCATACGCTGCACAAAGCCTGTAAAGATTATAGGCGACCGCAACACAAATACCAACCTGCGCTACAAACTGGGCAAGAATCTGGGCTACGACTCGAAGGATCTCTTCGTCATCCGCAATCCCAAGCAGGCACAACTGCCTTCACCAAATCTCTCTACGAGTTACGTCTTTGCCACAGGCGATTCATTCTTTGCATATCCAAACAACTACAACTACTACGTATCCTACTATCGCGACACTTTCCAGCACGGCGGTATATCAATGGAAGAGATGCTCATTCCCCTTGTCACTATGACAGGAAAAAGGAGATAAGCACTTGATTGACAAAGAAAACAAAAAGGAAAAAAGATATGGAAATAAAGATACAGGACATTGCTCATATACACGAGGCTGCCCATGAGTTCATACAGCACATCGACCAGCACACAGTATTCGCTTTCTATGGTAAAATGGGAGCTGGCAAGACCACCTTTGTCAAGGCTATTTGTGAAGAACTTGGAGTCAACGATGTCATCACATCGCCCACATTTGCCATTGTCAATGAATATCAGACAAAGAACGATTCTCCCATCTATCATTTCGACTTCTATCGTATAAAGAAAATCGAGGAAGTATATGATATGGGCTATGAAGACTATTTCTATAGTGGTGCACTCTGTTTCATCGAGTGGCCAGAGCTCATCGATGAGTTGTTACCAGACGATGCCGTGCGCGTCAGCATCACTGAGGATGCCGACGGCTCACGCACTGTAAGTTGGTAAAAGAATTAATCTTTGCTATGATAACTGATGAGTCCTTCCATGGGGCTCTTCATCACGGTTCCCAGCTTGAATCCTTCAGCCTTGGCAGCTTCGTCAAGCAGCTCCTCATAATGATAAGCCATGCTGCCAACGAAGTGTACAGGCAGGTCAGGACGCTGATAGGGCACAATGTTATTGCGGAAGAACTGCCGGAAGTTCTGCACCACCAAGTCGCGAAGCAACGGATTGTCGATATGCTCTGATATATAGAGAGAGGTGGTGGCCAGGAATCGATTGGCCATTGGTTCACGATACACCTTATTGATGATATCGGCCTGTGTGAGCTTCGTCTCCTTCAGATAGCTGTCGCGAATCTCGGCAAAAGCAGGGTTCTTAAAGATAGAGTTCATAAACAAACGTCCGAGTACGGCTCCGCCGCCCTCATCGCCTAAGATATAGCCCAAAGCTGGCGTATTCTTCACAATATCATTTCCATCGTACAGGCAACTGTTGGCTCCTGTTCCCAGAATGCAGGCAATGCCCTCCTCATGCTGACAGAGGGCTCGTGCTGCAGCCATTAGATCGCTGTGCACCTCAACCGTCTGTGTGGGAAAGAATTGTGCCAACATCTGCTTCATGCCAGGTACATGAACAGGAGTGCAACCACTACCATAAAAGGCAACTTCTACTTGTGATAGCAGCGGCGTCTCGAGGGCACGAGTACCTGAGAGCGCAGCACGAGAGAACGTTGAAAGCTGAGATACCATTTCCTGTCCCAGTATACCTCTAATAACATCAGGTGTCTGATGAATAGGATTGATGCCTTGAGTCTGAAAAGACGAAATGACATCCCAACGTGTGGGATATGGTGAATAAAGAAGTGTCCAATCGGTTTTGGTACCTCCACTGTCTGCTATGAGAATCATAATGGTCTTGTTTTTTATAATGTTGTTTTTAGTTATTTTCTCCCCACGTATTTAGCCTCAACAGCAGGTTTCTTTAGCGCATCGGCAAATTCCTGCGGTTTCAGAGTGACAGGCCCTCGCATAAACTCAGGCACATTGTAGCTCTTCATGAATTCACGGTGGTAGTTGGGATCATCGGTGGGCAGTTCGAATGGCTTCGTGGCATGTCCGTCCTTATCGACATGTGCAAAGAAAGGACGGGTGAAGTTGCCATCGTCACGCCTACTGCTAACCACAATCCAACGACCATTTGAACTCCAATTATGATACGACTCCACTGACGGGCTGTTCACTGCTTCAAAAGGTCCTGCCTCACCTGTTTGCAAATCCACGAGCCACAAATCAGCATCGCGATGCCAGATGTGAAACGTGCCCCACTCGCCCACAGCCATAAGCAGGAAACGACCTTCTGGTGAAATGCGCGGCAACGTGGCACTTAGTCCGAGTGTATCGGCAGCGAACACCATTTCGCGTGGTCCGAAGGTACGTGTAGCAGGATCAAACGACTTACGATAAATATTATATTTAATTTCTTTGTAACGCATGATGCACTCAGCATCCTGATCTGTGGTGTCACGATACTCAAAATGAGCCGAACTGTAGTAGAGCCAGCGCCCATCAGGAGTCCAGCAGGGGAAGGTCTCAAACTCGTTCTTATCATTTTCAATAGTGCTCACCTCGTTGCTCACAGGATCATAGAGGATAAGGTCACTCTGTGCGTCGAGTACCTCAATCTTATCCACATCAAAGGTGTGGAAACTCTGCATCGTGTTATTGGTTGAATAGGCAATGATATTCAGTTGCGGATGCCAAGCCGGATAGACACCTGCCGAGAGCGTGCTGTCAGTCTTCAGGTTCACCTTGTGCAGTTTTCCGTCAATATTGAGCATTGTGCCGCCCAAGTTCTGACGAGCATGAAACTGCGTGCGCTGTGGATTACCCAACTGACTGTAGTGGCAGTTGATGCACTGTCCGCTCAGCTCGGTGGAGCAAAGCATGTTATCATAGATTACACGCTCCTCATAATTTTCCAGACAACGCTGGTTGATGGTCAACTCCTCGTAGGTGACATAGCTGGGTGAAATGAGTCGGTAGGTCAACCAAGGGTCAATGCTATCAGGTGATACGTGAATGCCGAAGGGAGCATAGCGTTGCCATTTATCGCCCATACGCGTAAACACTTCCACACTGATGCTGTCGCCCTTCAGCGCCTCAGCCACCAGCTCCTGCCAGTCATCTTGTTCGGGTAGCACCTGCTGTCCGCTGAGCACGAGTTGCTCATTGCCTGCCGTGAAGCGCGTCACCACCTCGTCATAACGATCAGTCAACTGGAAGTGAAGCGGAGCCATGTTCACTGGCACCATCACCCCTATATAGTCGGGATAGATGGCAGGTTGCATCTTCAGTTGGTCATATACAGTAGGCACTTGAGCGCCCTGACATGCAGCCAGTAAGCAGGCTCCAGCCATCATTATCAATTCATATATTCGTTTCATCCCCACAATTTTCAATCTTCAATTTTCAATCTTCAATTTTCAATCTTCAATC
>JAEEPT010000116.1 GCA_016284895.1 Prevotella sp.
CCCAACAGATGGCAGCGCATAGGAGAACATAGAGGCGTAGCGAAAAACGTTCCATTTCAGATAGATTTGTACTCCAACCGAGAATCGAACTCGGATCTACTCTTTAGGAGAGAGTTGTTCTATCCATTGAACTATTAGAGCGTACCTATTTTATAAAAGCGGTGCAAAATTATAACAAAAAAGGGGGAAAAACAAACTTTTTCTCCCTTTTTATGATTCATTGAGACTTTTGGGCGTCTTTTTGTGACAGACGACACCTTAGTTATCTTCAGTTTTTGGGAACTGAAGGCTTAGCTTGCTGTCCCTTTTCCGTATTGTCAGTAGCAGATGACTGCTTTTTCTCTTAATTAGTTTTCTGCGCTTCGGTGTCAGGCATTTTCCAGAAAGTGAGCGTCTTCAGTCCTTTTTTGCTCTTCTTGCTACCCCAAACCACGTTCAGACCAAGGTTGAAACTGAAGTTGGAGTTAAGCGGAATCATCTTAGCACCGGTCTTTCCAATCATGTGGTCCATACCTACGAAGAAGTTGATGCCCTTAGGATGGAAGTTGATGACCCAGCCCATGGTGGTGCAGAATGAGGTAAAGGCCACGTTGATGCCGCCATCGAGCCAGTTCAGAGGACGAATATTGGCACTGACGCGTTCTTCTATCCAAGAATATTTGCCATCGAAACGACGGGTGAGCAGCGAACCGAAGGTCAGCCTGTCGTAAACGGGAAGCGGATATTCCAGTCCGAAACGCAATGTAGCAGCAAGCGCATGGGTGGCACTTTTGCCGCTGCCTTTGTTCTCCAGATGATAGAAGTCCTTCAGCTTGTCACCGTAAGAATCAACCTCGTCGCCAAGAGTGTGCTTGTTGTCGCCGCTCCTCAGGTCGAAGTTATTGAATCCGCTGAACTCGAAGGGCTTTCCTGACGATTCAGCCACGATGCCGTTGTTCCAGCTGATGAATCCCAGATCGGCCACGGCAAGGCTGACCTTCAGACCGTTGAGCCATTTCACGGGGCAGTCCTTGAACTCATAGATACCTCCGAGGTCAAATCCGAGGCCAAATCCGCTCATACCAGGATTTTTGATGTCGATACCGTTGACCTGACGGAATGTGCCGGGACGGCTCTTGTATTCTACATCCTTCTCTTTGAAGGTGGCACCCTTCATGTTTAGCTCGCCTTTTACCTGACCATCCACGATCCATTTGTCACCGGAGAGGTTGGCGTGCATGTTCTTCATGGTCATGTCGGCTCGTGCCACACCGAAGAGCAGTTTCAGTTTGGCACCCACGCGGAGGTTGTCGAACAGCTGTCGTGAGTGTCCGAATGCCAGTTCGGCGTAGTTCCAGGCTCTGATGCCCATATCGTCGAACGAATAGTCCTGGTTCTTCATGTCCTTGGCAAAGAGGAAGAAGTCGTAGGGCATGGAGAGTCCGAAGTGGGTGCGGTCTTTCAGCTCAACGGTGTTATAGCCGTCAAAGGCATTGAAGCCTACTGAGGCAATGTTGAGGTCCATGTCCATTAACAGGCTGTTGGTGCCCTTCTTGAATCCTTTCAGGGCTTCATCGACAGAGATGCCAGGATGCATGAACGTGGTAGTCTTCTTGGCGCCGGCGTCGGGCTTATAGTCGGGATTCTTGAAGAAGAAATCGCCCACGCCCAGTGAGCCCTGCAACTGCATGTTGAAGTTGCCTATGATGGGTATGGCGGCATAACCCTGACTGTTGCCGTAGGCAGGATTCATCTGGTGTCTGTACTTGAAATCGTCGGTGAAGTAGGCCGAATTGAGTTCCTGTGCCATGGCGATTCCAGTCTGTGTCATTAATGCCACGGCTAATATGTATTTATTAATTGTCTTCATAGCCATTTTTCTTTTTTCTTGATGAATAGTCAATTACGAAAAATTACCGTTTATTCTCTCACTCTTGCGGTCAGTTGTCCAAATTGATTGTTATTCGACCGTTCAGTTTGAGCTTGATGTCCTTGAGTTGTACGGTGTGCCTCGACGCATTGAGTGTCTCGGCTGTGGCTTGGGTGGCATTGGCCACCACTTCGAAGACAATTCCGTCTAGTTCCTTCATGTTGCCTTGTGCCTTCAGGTAGAGCTTGCGGTTGCGGCTGTCGCCCATCCTGTAAACGGTCAGTCCGTTGGGCAGTCTGTTGCCCTGCTCGTCGGTGATTTCCACTTTCACGTCGCTGATCTCATGGCCTATCCCGTTGGCATCCTTCACGCCTACGGCCTTGGGGTTGCTGATGACCAGTTCGAGCGGGGTGTTATTGTCGATGCTGGCTTCTAACTGCAGGTAGCCGTCATTGTAGAAGTTGATCTGGTTCTTCACGAGGTCCTTGTTGAAGTTGTCCACGGTGTCGGAATAGACAATGGTGGAGCCTTTTTCCATGGTGAGGGGTGCCATGAACTCATATACAGGTTTGATGGCATAGGTGCATCCATGGGCTTCAGGCTTGTCCTCGGTTCCTTCCTTATAGAGGTCAATGCTGCCTATCTTCGTGTTGTTGGCATGAGCCTCTAAAAGAATGTCAATGTGCTTGGGAATCTTGCTCAGGAGGGCTGCCACGTCGTAGGCCTTCAGCGAGTCGGTTCTTCCGGCTATGGGGTCAAGGCGGAGCGGATTGCTGTCATTGCGTTTCTCAATGTACTGTACTGCAGGGTCAGTGCCTTTTCTTCGGCACAGCACGATGGTGGACTTCACGTTGCTGCCTGCAGGTGCCTGTTTCATAATGATGTCCTCGGCACTTGTCACGTCGAGTGTGCGGTAGGTGATACTACCGTTGTCGTCTGTATAAGTACCCACAAGGGTAGCTTTCAGCAGTCCCTCAATATCAATGTTGTTGTCGAGTTCAATCTTCAGCGTGGGATTGCTCAGGATGACGCTTACGCGGTCGTCTTTGAGGAATTCTGGAATGCTACCTATGTCGGTAGATTTCGGTTCGATATTGATGTCGGGGTTAAACCATCCTTCGGCGTGGGTCACGTGGAAGCCGTCGCCCATATCAACGCTTTTCACCGGTACGGTGTTTGAACCAACGGTGGCAGTCGAAACGAAGTTGATGGTGTTCATGACCACCTTGGTCTTGATTTGACCTTGCAGTTCCAGGTCGGTGCTGTTCACAAGCATGTAGCTTTCGCTGCCTGTCGGACGTTTCGTCAATATGTTCTTCAGTTTGTTGAGTTTCAGGTTCAGGATGAAGTCGCTGTTAGTGGGAATGTTGCTTACCAGCAGCTCCTGATATTCGCCTGCTATGTTCTCATTGAGCGAATAGTTCGATGGAAGCACAGTCTGGTCCACTCCGAAGAACTTAGGCAAATAGACCTTCAGGGAGACCTTGTTCATGCTGCTTTTGAGTGCTGTCACGCCCAAGTCAATCGTGATGTTGCCTGTGATGTCGGCCTCCTTTATACTGTCTATCTGATGGTGGTCGTTGCCTGGATCCTCCTGGTAGTTGAATTTGGCGATTTCCTTAATATCCTGAGGCGCTCCCGTAGGAAATTCGTACTGCACGGATTTGCCAATGTTGAGTATCATCTCAGACGTGATGGGTACGGTGAGGTCGCTTGGCGTGACGCTTTGCTTGGCGAGCACAGCCTCTTTCACCTTTGGCTTTGCCGGATTGAGCGTGTCGCTCTTTAAGAAGCGGTAGTCGCCATTCGACAGGGTGTCAATGGCATCTCCCTCATTGGTTTTCAACAGGTCGCCCAGCGGACTTCTCCTTGTCGAATTACTGGGGAACTCCAGTCCGTCTGATCCAATGCCAATGGTGGTGTCAACATCTCCAAGGTCGATGTTTTCGTCGGTCGAGCAACCCACGAGTACACCCGTACATGCCAGCATGCCTAATGCCGAGAATGTAAGAACGAAATCCGTGATTCTTCTCATAATATTAATAAGTTATGTTAGTAGTTTTATCTAAATTGGGTACAAATATACAATAATTTTTAAAAAATATAAAAAAACGAGGAACTTTTTGTTGTAAATTCCTCGTTATTTTAATAATATGCCTCTAAAAGTCCTTTGATTTGTGCCTTTTCTTCTATTCCAGATAGGTATAGCCGTAAAGTCCTGAGCGATAGTTGCTGAGGAATTCTTTGCCTTCTTCCAGCGTAATCTTGCCTTGCTTCACGCTCTTGGTCACCCATATCTCCAGTTGGCGCACCAGCTTCTTGGGGTTATACTGCACGTACTCGAGCACCTCCTCCACGGTCTCACCGTCGAATATCTGGTCGATGTGGTACTGTCCGTCTTTTATAGTAATGTGTACGGCAGTGGTGTCGCCAAACAGGTTGTGCATGTCACCCAAAATCTCCTGATAGGCTCCCACGAGGAACACGCCCAGATAGTAGTCCTCGTTCTTCTTCAGCGTGTGCACGGGCAGCGAGTGGGAGTTGTGGCGGTTGGTCACGAAGTTGGCTATCTTGCCGTCCGAGTCGCAGGTGATGTCCTGAATGGTGGCATTGCGTGTGGGGCGCTCGTCCAGTCGCTGGATGGGCATGATGGGGAACAGCTGGTCGATGGCCCACGAGTCGGGCAGGCTCTGGAACAGCGAGAAGTTGCAGAAATACTTGTCGGCCAGCAACTTGTCTATGTTCATCAGCTCTTCAGGCACGTGCTTCATGTTCTTGGCCAGTGCGTTGATTTCGTGGCACACGCTCCAGTACATCGCTTCTATCTCGGCGCGTGTTTTCAGGTCAACAATGCCGTGTGAGAACAAGTTGAGCACCTCCTCGCGAATCTGCTCTGCGTCGTGCCAGTCTTCGAGCACATTGCGGGGCGACAGGTTGTCCCATATCTCGTAGAGGTCTTTCACCAGTTGGTGCGAGTTCTCGTCGGGTTCAAACTCCTCGGGCATCTCGGGCAGCGAAGCCGTTTCCAGCACATCGATCACCAGCACCGAGTGGTGTGCGGCCAATGAGCGTCCGCTCTCCGTGATGATGTTGGGGTGGGGCAGGCCGTTCTTGTTGGCAGCTTCAACGAAGGTGTAGATACAGTCGTTCACATACTCCTGGATGGAGTAGTTCACCGAACTCTCGCTCGATGGCGAACGAGTGCCGTCGTAGTCAACGCCCAGTCCGCCGCCGCAGTCCACGAACTCCACGTTGTAGCCCAGCTTGTGCAGCTGTATATAGAACTGTGAAGCTTCGCGCAGTGCGGTCTGAATGCGGCGAATCTTCGTGATCTGTGAACCGATGTGGAAGTGGATGAGCTTCAGACAGTCGCGCATGTCGCGCTTGTCCAGCATGTCGAGCGCTTCGAGCAGTTCGGCACTGGTCAGTCCGAACTTCGAGGCATCGCCGCCGCTCTCTTCCCACTTGCCAGCTCCGCTGGAGGCCAGTTTGATGCGGATGCCGATGTTGGGTCTCACCCCCAGTTTCTTGGCTTCGCGGGCTATGATGTCCAGTTCGTTCAGTTTCTCCACTACGATGAAGATGCGTTTGCCCATCTTCTGTGCCAACAGGGCCAGCTCAATGTAGCTCTGATCTTTGTAGCCGTTGCACACGATGATGCTGTCGCTCATGCACTGCACGGCAATCACGGCATGCAGCTCAGGCTTCGATCCGGCCTCTACGCCCAGGTTGAACTTGCGTCCGTGCGAGATGATTTCCTCCACCACGGGCTGCATCTGGTTCACCTTGATGGGATAGACCACATAGTTCTCGCCCTTGTATTCGTATTCGTCGGCAGCCTTCTTGAAGCAGCTCCACGTCTTCTCAATGCGGTTGTCCAGGATGTCGGGAAAGCGCAGTAGCACCGGTGGTGTCACATCGCGCAGCGACAACTCATCCATCACCTCGCGCAAGTCTATTTGCGCATCATCCTTGCAGGGAGTCACATACACGTTTCCCTTCTCGTTGATACCGAAGTAGCTTGTGCCCCAGCCATTGATGTTGTAGAGCTCACGGGCATCGTCGATGGTCCATTTCTTCATTATAAAGCAAGTATTTTCCGCAGCTGAGCCACGGTAATGGAAATTTTTTCGTAGTTGTCCATCAGGCTCACGTCGAGCTTGAAGCGAGCCTTGTTGTAGAACGGTTCGCGTTCCTGTAGATGCTCCTTGATGTAGCCGATGAGCTGTTCTGGACTCTTGTCCTTGAGCAACGGGCGCTCGGTCTTGCCCATCATGAGGTGTTTCTGCAGCACTTCTGGCTCGCAACGCAGATAGACGACCTGTCCCTGCTGGTTCATGTAGTCTATGTTGTCGAAGAAGCAGGGAGTGCCACCGCCACAGCTGATGATGACATCCTCGAACTCAGCCAATTCGTGCAGCATGTTGTATTCTATCTTGCGGAAGCCCTCTTCGCCCTGTTCGGCAAAGATTTGCGGAATGGTCTTGCGCCGCCTGCTTTCTATGTACCAGTCCAGGTCATAGAACGGTATGCCCAGTTCCTTGGAGAGTGCCTTGCCCACGGTGGTCTTTCCGGCACCCATGTAACCTATAAGAATGATGCGCGAGAACCCACCCCCAGCCCCTCCCCAGGGGAGGGGTGTTTGGTTAGTTTCGCTATCTGGAGCATGTTGCGTTCTATTGTCCATAATTCTTTTCTTTATTATTTATCCACCCAATCAATTTTTTTATACAGTTTTGCAACTCTATATCATCTCCCCTCCCCTAGGGAGGGGCAGGGGGTGGGTCTTTTATTTCTTCACCACTTTCATGCACTCTTCATAGGTGAGGTCTTTGGCACGGTCGTGCATGGATTTGGGCATGCGATAGTTCTTTCCGTCGTAAACGATGTAGGGGCCGTAGCGACCGTTCATCACCTCGAGCTTGGGGTCCTCATCGAAGCTCTTGATGTGCTTCTGGTTCTCCTGCTTGCGTTTGTCCTCAATCAGTTTCACGGCATCGGCTATGGTGACCGTCAGCGGGTTCGAGCCCTTGGGCAGTGAGGTGTACTTGCCGGCATGCAGTACGTAGGGACCGAATCGTCCGGCACCCACGGTGATGGGCTCGCCCTCGTATTCGCCCAGCATGCGCGGCAGTCGGAACAGTTCTATTGCCTGCTCCAGCGTGATGGTCTCCATGCCCAGTTCTTTGGGCAGGTGGGCAAACTGAGGCTTGTCCTTGTCGTCGGCAGTGCCAATCTGAATGATGGGACCGAAGCGACCTATCTTTACGAACACGGGCTTGCCCGTGCGCGGGTCCTTGCCCAGTTCGCGCTCGCCGGCCTTATGAGCCGAGCGTGCATTGAGGGTCTTCTCCACCGTAGGCTCGAAGTCGTGATAGAACAGCTTGATCATCTTGTTCCATGACTTCTTGCCTTCGGCTATCTGGTCGAACTCCTGTTCCACCTTGGCCGTGAAGTTATAGTCCATGATGCCGGGGAAGTTCTTCATAAGGAAGTCGTTGACCACGATACCTGTGTCGGTGGGCAGTAGCTTGCCCTTGTCCGAGCCAGTCATCTCTACGCGTGTCTTATCGGTAGTCACCTTGCCTTTGAGTGTGATAGTGGTGTACTTTCGCTCCTCGCCTTTCTTGTCGCCCTTGACCACATACTCGCGCTGCTGAATGGTGGAGATGGTGGGGGCGTAGGTAGAGGGTCGGCCAATGCCCAGTTCCTCGAGCTTGTGCACGAGCGAAGCCTCGGTGTAGCGCTGTGGTCCCTGGCTGAAGCGCTCGGTGGCTATAATCTCGCGGCGCACCAGCTCGTCGCCCTTCTTCAGCGGGGGCAGGATAGAGATGAAGTTGTCCTGTGTGTTCTCATCGTCGTCGGTCGATTCGTGATAGACCTTCAGGAAACCATCGAACTTCACTACTTCGCCCTGGGCAATGAATTCTGGTTTAGAGTTTAGAGTGTCGAGTGTAGAGTTTGCTTCCGCATTTCCGTCCTTTGCAGACGTTGTGGCGGTAGCAAACTTTCCACTATCCGTTTTACACTCTACATTGATAGTGGCTGTTGTCTTCTCTATCTCGGCATCGGCCATCTGTGAGGCGATGGTGCGCTTCCAGATGAGGTCGTACAGGCGTTTCTCCTGCACCGTGCCTTCTATTGATGACTGGTCCATATAGGTGGGACGGATGGCCTCGTGGGCCTCCTGGGCGCCTTTCGATGAGGTGTGATACTGGCGCACCTTGCTGTATTCGGCTCCGTACTGGCTGGTGATTTCCTCTTTCGAGGCATTGATGCACAGGCCCGAGAGGTTCACCGAGTCGGTACGCATGTAGGTGATGCGTCCGTTCTCATACAGGTGCTGTGCCACCATCATGGTCTGCGTCACGGTGAAGCCCAGCTTGCGGGCTGCCTCCTGCTGCAGGGTCGAGGTGGTGAAGGGGGGCGCAGGCGTGCGCTTCATGGGCTTGCGGCTGATGCTCTGCACGGTGAATGTGGCATCCTTGCAGAGTTCCAGGAAGTCGCGGGCTTCCTTCTCGGTCTTGAAGCGCTGCGACAGTGTGGCCTTCACCTCCGAGGCTGAGCCGTCGGGGTTGTTCAGGGCGAACACAGCGTTCACGCTATAGTAGGTCTCGCTCTTGAAAGCTTGCACCTCGCGCTCGCGTTCCACTATTAATCGTACGGCCACGCTCTGCACGCGACCAGCCGAGAGGGCCGGCTTCACCTTGCGCCATAGCACGGGCGACAGTTTGAAGCCCACCAGACGGTCGAGCACGCGGCGAGCCTGCTGCGCGTTCACCAGGTTCATGTCCAGATGGCGCGGATGCTCAATGGCTTCAAGAATGGCTGGCTTTGTAATCTCGTGGAACACAATGCGGCTGGTCTTCTCCTCGTCCAGGCCCAGCACCTCACACAAATGCCATGAGATATCTTCTCCTTCGCGGTCTTCATCGCTTGCCAGCCATACCTTATCGGCTTTCTTCGACTGCGACTTCAGTTCACTTACCAGCTTCTTCTTCTCTTCAGGAATCTCGTATTCGGGTTCGAGTGTCTCATCATCAATGCTGAGCTCTTTCTTTCTCAGGTCGCGAATGTGACCATAGCTCGACATCACTTTGTAGTCCTTGCCAAGAAACTTCTCAATCGTCTTTGCCTTGGCAGGCGACTCCACAATGACCAGGTTCTTTTCCATTTTTTTTCTATTGTTTTGAAACTTTGGGCTGCAAAAGTAGATAAAAGATTTGGTTACACCTTATATATATATACTAAATTTATATTTTTTAACCGAAAGTGTTAAAATGTTTCGCCTCAAAATGCACCATGAAATACCTCGTTCTAGAGCAAAAGAGCTCCTTTTGTGCCACTTTTACTTCCCGCAGGCCGTGCTTTATTTCAAATTTTCTGTCCAAAATCACGTTTTTTTGTCGTTTCATCGTCTCCATTTTGCTCATTTTCCTGCTAAACGTCAGTCGTTTCACCCCCATCTTGCGCCTGAATAGTGCCGAGTTTCAGCCTAAATCACGACAAGTTCTTGGAAATATCACGTCACGATTTAGGTTAGATCGTTCAGCGATTTAACCTAAACCGTCCGACCATCTATCCTAAACCCTGTCGTGAAATAGCCTAAATCGTAAAAACTACCTGTGTATGAGCGACTTAAAATGTGTATATTTCGCAACAGGTTGATAATCAAGTCATTGTAAAATGCCCAATACTCGCATTTTTCCGACCTTCCGAACGTTTCCTGACTTCCGCGCGATTCTCATGAGATAAATTGTTAAATTTAGAAACAAATCTTAACAGTTACAATGGTGAAAACGGACTGGTTTTACAGCATCACTTTATTCTTTATCAGACCGCGGCCACGGTGCTTCACCGAAACGATGTAGCAGCCGTGAGGCAGGCCTGAAGGCAGGGGCATCCTTTGGGTAAAACTCTGGGCAACGATTCTCCCTTGCAGATTGATTAGTCGAATCTCCTCTACATCAATATTACTGATTATCAGCTCCCGTCCGTTTTTTGCGATTTCCACGTCATATGACTTCGAAGTGTCAATACCAGTGTGACGGGCATAATAGCTAAGAACGGAATCTCTTACATGCTCGTCTTCAATCATCATGACATTAAGAATAGTATCAGACAAACAGGCATCTCCGTATTCATTATGAGCGCCAAAACACATATAGCCAAAGGCGCAGTATGGTATATGAAGATTGTAGATGCCAGAAAAAGGAGTGTTTTCCAAATAAACTGGAGTAAGAGATATTGGCATCAGATCGTTCTTCTTGTCATATATTGCATGCCATATCATATTAGTGTTTTCGAGTTGCAACTGAATGTTGAATTCAGCATCGCAAAAAACATCATAATCTGCATCATAATAAACGTTTTTAGCTGTCCCGCTAAGAATCTTTGGAGACTTAGGCCTTACTTCAAAGATCATGTGAAGCGTGTCTTTGCAACCTGCATCATCCTCTACACAAACACGCCCAAAAGTCAATATTCTCTTGTTTCGTGTTTCAGAATAGTTGCATGACCACCATGCCGTTCTTAGGTTGTTCTTCCCGTCGGGTGGGGCTACTACCAATTTGATGCATGTACTATTCTCAGCTGTCTGTAGTATGGTATTGTCATTGTACGGTGACAGTTCTATCTTCCATGAAGCGACCCTGTTGTCAGCAAAGCGGAATGTACATTCCGTACCGTCCTTAAGCGTGTCGGCCTCAGAAAAAAAGCCACCATCCCTATAGCATCCTATCAGGTTCTGACCATAGCCATTAACAGAAGGCAATAGAAAAGCGAATAATATAAATAAGAATTGTTTCATTTTGAGGTTTTTTCAAATTAGAAAACGTTTTTCTTTTATACCTATTTCGTAAATTTGTAAAAATGATGGTTATTCTTATTGTCTGTGATATCTAAAACGTAGTACCCGCTCTTTACCAAACTGATATCTCTTATGTTTTTGTTAAGTGAAATAGCATTTCTTCTGTTTTTGGGCATAGAACTCATAAGAGGTCTTATTTCAGCGGACTTTATTTCCAATGCACTGTTCTTCCTTGAATTGCTTTCAACATATATGTTATTTCCTCTTCTTACAAAATGTACTGTCATGTTAAAAGCATCTGGTGAAG
>JAEEPT010000117.1 GCA_016284895.1 Prevotella sp.
CTTCTCGCGCACTTCCTCGGTGTTGATGCCTTCATAACAGGAAGCGGGAAAGCCATAATAGACCCAAAGGAATGAACATATCTGACAGCGTTTGAAAGGGGGCTGCAGCACTTCGATGCCATCGGCACGCAATTTGACAATCTCGCCCGGTCCCACATCGCGCAGTTCCTTATATCCAAGGTTAGGGAAGCTGGTCGATTCGCTCGAAGCAGCATACGATGACAGGTTCCACACCACCAACTCGCCATTCTGCAAACGTTTTTCACACCTTTCTTCTTTCTTGCCGATAACAATGGGTGTGCGACCGAGGAAGTCGCGGGCTGCAATGATTCCATCCTCAGTCAGTATGAGCATAGAGCATGAACCCTTGATTTTCTGATATACACGGTTGATGCCATCGACAAACGAGTTGCCCATGTTGATGAGCAGTGCCACGAGCTCGGTCTGGTTAATGTTGTTGGCCGACATCTCACTCAGATGCATGCGCTGAGCCAACAACTCGTCGGCTATCTCACGCAGATTATTAATCTTCGCGACCGTCACCACAGCGTAGCGGCCCAAGTGCGAGTTTACAATTATAGGCTGCGGGTCGGTGTCACTAATCACACCCAGACCTTGGCAGCCTACAAACTGATGGAGCTCATCTTCAAACTTCGAGCGGAAATAGTCGCGCTCCAGCGAGTGGATGCTACGATTGAATCCACGCTCTTTATCAAACGTGACAAGACCTGCACGTCGCGTGCCTAAGTGTGAGTTGTAATCGGTTCCGTAAAACAAATCGTTTACGCAATCCTTCGTGGATATTGTTCCAAAAAAGCCTCCCATAAATGTCTAGTTATCGCTGTTTTGAATTAAAAAAGTGGTGCAAAGTTACGAAGAAATTTGCTTTTTCCTTGAAACATGCACCACTTTTTTTATTTATCTATACGTTTTTTATGAGTTATATCTACTATTTCTGAATCTTCAGGAGAAATCCACCTTCCGATAAACAGGGTATTGAAAGTGATTTTTCACTATTCACCTTACTGTGATTAATAACTATATCTTCTTGCTTGCCGCCATCGGTAAAGGCGGTCATGTTATAGTTTCCTTTTCCAAGGAAAGAAAGGGGAACGCTAAGTGTAATGGGGTGTTTGGCATCATTAGTGTTCGACTTATCAGAACAGATACCTGCAACATACCACGTTTTACCGCTACGACGTGCTACCACGAACGATTCGCCAGGATAGCCTGTTACAAAGCGAGTGTCATCCCAAACAGCAGGAACATCACTCATGTGCTGCTTAGCTTCAGGAGGAAGATTAAGAAAACCTTCGGGACGATCAGCCCAATGCTGTACGCCCGACTCAAAAGCTACCGACAGAGCCAGCTCGTGGGTGAAGCTGGTTTTATGAGGATGCTGCGAATTGGTGAACGCCACTGGTGTATAGTCCATGGGACCAACCACATTGCGAGTATATGGAAGCAAGCAGTTAATGCGCGAACCATTGGAGGTCATATAAGGACTGTTGTTATATTGCTCAGCGCCATAGACAGCCTCCTGCGACATTAGATGAGGATAGGTGCGGCTCCAGCCACGTGGCAGAGTACAACCGTGGAAGTTAACCATCATCTGATGCTTGGCTGCATCGTCGAGAATGTCAAGGTAATAGTTCATCATCATCTGCTTGTCGCTCTCAAAGAAATCGACTTTCACACCAACCACGCCAAGGCTCTTGAGCCATGCAAACTCTTCTTCACGATTCTTATGCGTGAGCATGCGGTCGAGAGGTGTGGCACGCACATAGGTATGGTCGCCACCTGAGTTGTACCACATCCATGGCTTTATGCCTTTTGAAAGAGCATAAGCAACAGCATCTTCAAGTCGCCCGCCATTGGTCATGGCATCCCACTCCCAATCGAACAGGACATACTCCCACCCCATTTCTTTTGCAAGGTCAACATACTGGCAACAGGTTTTATAGTCCTTAGTGCCATGGTTGTAAGCCCAGTAAAGCCATGCGGCGCGACCTGGCTTAATCCATTTGCTCGACACAGGTATGGAAGTGGCATCGCTAACATCGTCAACCAATGTTGACTCAACGACATCGGCAAGACTGCCTATTATGGCAACACGCCAAGGCGACTGCCATGAACCGTTCCATGATGGTTCCACATCGCCCTTGCCACGTCCTTCCCACTGCTGAGGGTAGTTTACTTTATACCAGTTGGCATCGGTATTGTTATTAAGATGTGTGGCACAATACATGCGCGATGCATTGGCTTCTGTAAGAAGAATGAACAAGCCGTTGGTTTCGAAGAGTGCAGGATAACCCCACTCGCCTTTCTTGCCTGACTCTGCCTGATAAGGGAAATCGCCCTCATAGCTGGTGACATATTTCTGCAACCATCGATGGGCTGTTGAAGGCAGTTCGAAAGCGGTCAGCTCGTCATTGAACACGCGATTAGCTTCTTCAGGCAATACATAGCGGAACGCTACACCGTCATTGAATATGCGCAGCTCAACATTTAAGTCTGTGCCACGTTCATCGCTGAATGAAAGTACCGAAGATGTGTACTGCTTCTTTACCTTCAGCTGTTTGCCTCGAAGCATGCTATAAGAGAGCTTTTTCAACTGAGGCTTTGAAAAGCCAAAAGAGTTAGACGCGGCAGGGGCTTCCTTAGTTGAAGTATCACCCAGAAGCGTTAGTTTAAGTCCCAGTTGGGCACGCAACAGCAACTGTCCATCATTATTTCTAATAACAATCATGGTCTTGCCACCTGGCTGCTCTGTGTCCACATTCAAGCGGCCATCAGGACTTTTCAATGCCGCCATAGATGCTATTGTTGACAATAACAACAACACAAGTGCAAAAACTTTTTTCATCTGTATAAGGTTTAATTATAGATTATTATATCTATTGATGCGGTGAATAATCTCTACTGTAGTCTGCCACTGACGGGCTCAACATAAGACTCTCTCAAACCACCCCAGTCAATCATGACACGCTGGACGATTTGTCCGTCATCGATAGTATGAAGTGTGAGCTGATGAGACTGATTATGTCTGTTAACAGGGAAACGGAATGTATGTTGTCTCATCGTTTATAGTTATCAGGTATAGTGGTCTTACAAAAAAGGTTCTCTAATATCTCACTCAAACCAATCTTCAGACATCTTTCCAGAAACTTCTGGTAAAGAGCACAAGCACTGCCATTATCTCCAAACGACCTACCAGCATGAGGAAGGAACAGAGCCACTTCAGCCCGTCGCTCAGGTCGGCCCATGACATGACTGGACCGATGTTGGTATCGAGACCTGCTCCGGTGTTGCTTACCAGACTCAGGGCAATAGTAAACGAATTGGTGATGTCGATACCCGAAACGCTCATCACTACCGTGACAGTAAAGAACATGCCCATGTAGAGCAGAAAGACTGCAAACAGCGACACCAGACGTTCCTGAGGAATGCTCTGACCGTTGAGTTTGACTGGTATGACGGCACTGGGATGGAGAATGCGACGGAACTCATTACGCAGCACCTTGAACAGCATGATGAGACGAATGCACTTAAAGCCACCTGTAGTAGAGCCTGCACACGCTCCAACAAACATCAGGATGCCCAGTACCACCCACGTGACTGGAGGCCACATTCCTGCATTGTCGTTAGACAGTCCCGTAGTGGTGGCAAACGACACCACCTGGAAGAGAGCCGAACGGAACGCTGGCTCATAATTATAGTGCAGGCGAGTGACGAGCATGTACATGATGAAGAGAGTGGCCACAATGACCATCCCTGCATAGAACTTAAACTCTGAATTACGCACCACAGAGCCTATCTTCAGCCGAAATACCGACATATATAACAAGGTGAAGTTGATGCCAGCAAGGAATTGGAACAGAATGGCCAAATACTCTATGGTGACTGAGTTGAAGAACACCGTTGAGCCGTTATGCGTCGAGAAACCGCCCGTGGCAGTGGTTGTCATGGAATAGTTGAGCGCATCGAACCATTCCATACCAGCAGCCCAGAACGACAGTCCGCAGGCAATGGTGAGCAGCAGATAGACAGACCAAATCCATTTGGCCGTGGTACTCAGTCGAGGGTGCATCTTTGAGCGCATGGGACCAGTAGCCTCAGCAGCAAAGACTTTGACGCTACCGCCAACCAACGAGGGCAACAGTGCGATGGTGAAGAACACGATTCCCAATCCGCCTATCCACTGCATCAGCGAACGCCAGAACAGGATGCCATGCGGCAGCCGCTCTACGTCGTCGATAGTGGTGACACCAGTGGTCGTGAATCCCGACATGGTCTCGAAGAAAGCTTCTGAGAGATTATTCAGCGAACCGTGAATAACGAATGGAAGCATGCCGAAGACGCTAAACACCACCCATATAGCCGCTACCACCACGTATGCATCGCGGCGCAACAGAGCATTTTCAGCGGTACGACCGAAGAAGAGAAACAGGGATCCACATCCGAAGGTGATAGCCGACGACATCATAAAAGCCAACACATCGTCCTCCTCAAAAACGAACGACATGAGCAGACACCACAGCATGAAGAAGGCTTCAAGGCAAAGTAGTGAGCCGATAATTTTCGATATGATGCGCCAATTGATCAATTTTCAATCTTCAATTTTCAATCTTCAATCAGAAGATTCCTTGTTTTTTGAAATATTTCTCGACTTTGCTTAGCTGATGCTTATGACAGAACACCATAACGGAGTCGCCAGTTTGTATCTGCGTGTTACCGCTGACCAGAATGCCTTCGCCTTGGCGCACCAGTCCGCCAATGGTCACTCCGAAGGGCAGTCCCAGTTCTTTCACCTGTTTGCGCGTCACTCTGGAGCCTTCAGCAGCCACGAACTCAGCCACGTCGGAATCAACCATCATCAGTGATCTCATGTTACGCACATCAGCCTTCAGCATCATCTTGAAGATGTGACTGGCGGCAATCGTCTTCTTATTGATAATGGTACCTATATCGAGTCCTTCTGCCATCGACACATAGTCGAGATTCTCAACCATGGCAATGGTCTTGCGCACCCCCAGTTTCTTAGCCGTCAGACATGCCAGGATATTTGTCTCGGCATTATCGGTCAGGGCCACGAAAGCCTGCGTGTTCTTGATATTTTCCTCCTGCAACAGCGCCAGATCGCGCCCGTCGCCGTGAATCACCATTGTATCGGTCTCAGCCAACAACTGGTTCAGTCGCTCGCAACGGTCAGCATCGCGCTCGATGATTTTCAGATTCATGTATTCAGGCAAGGTGAGTGCAGCCCTTACGGCGGTCTTGCCGCCTCCCATGATAATCACGTTCTGCACATCGTCGTAATGTTCCTTGCCTACGATTTTCCTGATATAGGGGATATACTCCACCGTGGTCATGAAGTAGGCCAAATCCAAATTTTTCAGCTCGTCCAGACCACTGGGTATGATGGTGTCGTCGCCTCGCTTGATGGCCACGATATGATAGGGGTCGTCAGGTCCGCACAAGTCTTTCAGCGGTTGGTTCAGAATCTCTGCCGTCTCTCGCAGCTTCACACCCAACAACACCAAGGCGCCCTCGTGCACATCCCATCGTTGTCGCACCCATGAGAGTTTCAGTCCGCTGATGATGTCCTGTGCTGCCAGCACCTCAGGATAGATGAGAGAGTCGATGCCCAAATTTTTGAAAAAAGCCTCATTTGAGGGAGATAGGTATTCGTAGTTATCGATGCGAGCCACCGTCTTCTTCGCCCCCATCGCATGAGCCAGTATGCAAGCTGTGATATTAGTGCTCTCCTGTGGAGTGACCCCCACAAACAGGTCGGCATCGCCCGTACCGGCATCTTTCAGGGTCTTGATGCTTGTAGGCTGCCCGTTGATAGCCAAGATATCGTAGTTGGAGTCAATACCTCCTAATCGTTCCTCATCGTCATCGATGAGCACGCAATCGTGCTTTTCCGTCGATAGCAGTCTCGACAAATGAGTTCCTACGGCACCTGCGCCGGCAATGACTATCTTCATGAACTGAGTATTTAGAATTCAGAATTGCGAATTTCCCTACTGATGCTCTCCACGTCAAGTCCGACAATCTCCAGCAGTTGTTGTACTGTTCCGTGCTCCACGAACTCGTCGGGCAGGCCCAGACGCACCACCTGAGGCTGATAGCCGTGGTCGCTCATCCATTCCAGCACGGCAGAGCCAAGACCTCCGTTGCGCACACCATTCTCCACGGTGACAACTTTACGGAACCGCTGCCCCACCTCATGCAGGATATCCTCGTCGAGCGGTTTCAGGAAACGCATGTCGTAATGGGCGGCTTTCGTACCTTCTACAGCCAGAGCAGCATTGTTGCCCACTGGTCCGATGGAAAGCACAGCCACGTCCTCGCCGTCCTTCAGCTTTCGTCCTGTTCCCACTTTGATTTCCTCCAACGGACAGCGCCAGTCCACCAGCACCCCGCAACCACGTGGATAGCGGATAACGAACGGACCCTTGTCAGGCAGTTGGGCGGTGAACATGAGTTTTCGCAGCTCATGCTCGTCCATGGGCGAACAAATTGTGAGATTAGGGATGGGGCGCAGATAAGCCAAGTCGAAGGCGCCATGATGCGTAGGTCCGTCTTCGCCCACGAGTCCGGCACGATCCAGACATAGCACCACAGGCAAGCGTAGAATGGCTACGTCGTGAATAATATTATCGTACGCGCGTTGCGCGAAGGAACTATAGATATTACAGAATGGCAGCAGGCCGTCCTTAGCCATTCCAGCCGAGAAAGTGACAGCATGACCTTCGGCAATGCCCACGTCGAAAGTGCGTTCGGGCAAGGCTTGCATCATGATGTTCATGGAACAGCCTGTAGGCATGGCAGGTGTAACACCTACTATTCTGTCGTTCATCTGCGCCAGTTCAAGCAATGTCTCACCAAAGACATCCTGGAACTTAGGGGGCTTTCCCGTGGAGTCGCTCTTGATCAGTTCACCTGTTACAGGGTCGAACTTTCCTGGGGCATGCCATATCGGTGTGTAGTCTTCAGCAGGGGCATAGCCGTGTCCTTTCTTCGTATGCAGATGAAGCAACTTCGGGCCTTTCATGTCCTTCAGCTGTCGCAGGATACGCACCAGTTCCTTGACGTTGTGTCCGTCGAACGGCCCGAAGTAGCGTATGTTCATGCCTTCAAAAATGTTCTGCTGTTGCGAGATGGCACTCTTGATGGCATTGGTCAGTCGGATGAGTCCCTTGCGTCTGTCTTCTTGCAGCATGCCCTTTGAGCGCAGCCACTGTGAAGCCTTGAAGCGCAGGGAATTATAAGTCTCATTGGTGCTCAGTCCCAGTAAATACTGCTTCATGCCGCCTACGGCAAGGTCTATCGACATGTTGTTGTCGTTGAGAATGATGAGCATGTCATTGGGCGAGCTCGACACATTATTGAGCCCCTCAAAAGCCAGACCACCGCTCATGGCACCATCGCCAATCACAGCTACCACCTTTCTTATTGACTTAGCGCGTGTCGGTGACAACTGTGAGGCGGCCACAGCCATGCCGAGTGCTGCCGAGATGCTGTTTGAGGCATGTCCGCAAATGAACGAGTCGTAAGGACTTTCCTCTGGCGAGGGGAAGGGCTTCAGTCCGTGCAGTTTGCGGTTGGTCTTAAACTGTTCGCGCCTTCCTGTCAGTATCTTGTGGCCATAGGCCTGATGTCCCACGTCCCACACGATGCGGTCTTCCGGCGTGTTGAACACATAGTGAAGGGCAATCGTCAGCTCCACCACGCCAAGGCTTGAAGCCAGATGGCCCGGGTTGACCGACAATTCCTTCACGATATCCTCGCGCAACTCATCACATAGCTGCGGCAACTGATCGACCTCAAGTTTTCGCAAGTCGTCAGGATATCGTATGGTGCTCAGCAGTTCTTGTTTACTGTCTTCCACAATATTCTATCATTAAGTGACCGATGTGTCTCACATCTTAGGCAGCTTGTTGCCCTCAGTAGCAAAGTCGTGGAGCGTCACTTGGAAGATGAGCGTGCTATAGGCTGGAATCTTCGTATTGTCGGCTTTGTCGTTATAGCCCAAGGTGTATGGGATATAGACAAGCCATGTATCGCCCCTATGCATGTAGAGCAGTGCAGTGGACAGTCCATTGACCAGTGCCGACACCTTGAATTTCACAGTCGCATTGGTCAGTGGATTGTAGCTGCCGAAGATGGTTGTATCGAACACCGCCCCGTCTGCGAATCCTTTTCCGGTGAGAGGAATGGCGGTAGGCATGAGCCGGCCCTCATAACTCAGTCTTACGGAATCGTTATAGGAAGGACTTGTGGTCTGCCCCGTCTCCTGTCCGGTAGGAATCACCTTCACATACACGTAGTCGGTGTTGCTCTTCGGAGTCTTCGAGTAGCTCGGCAGCTTCCGCCATGTACCAATGCCCCTTGCGAGCGAGTCTTCCAACGATGCGAAGAACACATCGTTGCGCTCTTTCCAATTGGCATGTTCATCGGTAGTAGCGTCGTTCTTGCTACAGGCGGCTCCCAACCACCCTCCCCCAACCAAGGGGAGGAGTATATAGACAATAACTTTCAGATGCTTTAGAAGCTTTTCCTTCATCTTATCTGTTTTCTTTTCATTTCTATCTAACCCCCTCCCTCGCAGGGAGGGGGTTAGGGGGAGAGTCTCCTTGTTTCTTAGAGCTTCTTCAGCAGCGAAGCGATGCTCACCTTGTCCTCGATGATAGAGGCCAGTTCGCTGATCTTCACACGCTCCTGCTCCATTGTGTCGCGGAAGCGCAGGGTAACGCAACCATCGTTGAGTGTATCGTGGTCAACGGTCACGCAGTATGGTGTGCCGATGGCATCCTGACGGCGATAGCGCTTGCCGATAGAGTCCTTCTCGTCGTACTGTGTATTGAAGTGGAACTTCAGGTCGTTCACAATCTCGCGAGCCTTCTCGGGCAGACCGTCTTTCTTTACCAGCGGCATCACGGCCAGCTTCACAGGAGCCAGCGCTGCAGGCAACTTCAGCACCACGCGTGTCTCGCCATTCTCCAGTTTCTCCTCCTCGTATGCATGACACATGATGGAGAGGAACATACGGTCCACGCCAATAGAAGTCTCGATGACATACGGGGTGTAGCTCTCATTGGTCTGCGGGTCGAAGTATTTGATGCTCTTGCCGGAGTATTTCTCATGCTGCGACAAGTCGAAGTTGGTACGGCTGTGAATGCCCTCCACCTCCTTGAAGCCGAACGGCATCTTGAACTCGATGTCGGTAGCGGCATTGGCATAGTGGGCCAGTTTGTCGTGGTCGTGGAAACGGTAGTTCTCAGCACCGAAGCCCAGGTTCTGGTGCCATTTCATGCGGGTCTCCTTCCACTTGGGGAACCACTCCAACTCAGTGCCGGGTGCTACGAAGAACTGCATCTCCATCTGCTCGAACTCGCGCATACGGAAGATGAACTGACGGGCCACAATCTCGTTGCGGAAAGCCTTGCCTATCTGGGCAATGCCGAACGGAATCTTCATGCGACCAGTCTTCTGCACGTTCAGATAGTTCACGAAGATGCCCTGTGCCGTCTCCGGACGCAGATAGACCTTCATCGAGCCGTCTGCCGAAGCGCCCATCTCGGTTGAGAACATGAGGTTGAACTGGCGCACATCGGTCCAGTTGCGGGTGCCGCTAATGGGGCATACGATCTCCTCGTCAAGGATAATCTGCTTCAGTTCCTCCAGGTCGGGTCCCTGCATGGCAGCAGCATAGCGTGCATGCAGTGCGTCGCGCTTCTCCTTGGTCTCCTTCACACGTTCGCTGGTCTCCATATATTTAGCCTCATCGAAGGAGTCGCCGAAGCGCTTGCGGGCCTTTTCCACTTCCTTCTGAATCTTCTCGTCGTACTTGGCTATCTGGTCCTCAATGAGCACGTCGGCACGATAGCGCTTCTTCGAGTCGCGGTTGTCTATGAGGGGGTCATTGAAGGCATCAACGTGACCTGAAGCCTTCCAGATGGTGGGATGCATGAAGATGGCTGAGTCAATGCCCACGATGTTCTCATGGAGCAGTACCATCGATTTCCACCAGTATTCTTTGATGTTGTTTTTCAGTTCCACACCGTTCTGTCCGTAGTCATATACTGCGCCCAGTCCGTCATAGATGTCGCTTGAGGGAAACACAAATCCGTACTCCTTGCAGTGCGACACGATTTTCTTAAAAACGTCTTCTTGTGCCATAATAAAATAATGTGTAAATTTCGAAATTTGGGTGCAAAGTTACAAAAAAGAGTGAAGAGAGAGAAGTGAAAAGTGAATAATTTGCTCTCTCCTCCCTTGTTTTTCAGTTTTTTACTATAATCTCTTCCTATTTTTCGCCATAGACGGAGTCGCTTTCGGCCTGCCGTTTGCGAATGTACTTGATCTTGGCGCCGAGCGTCTCCCATTCCACTTGCAGGGAGTCGCGATGAGCCCGCAACTGGTTCAGGCGCAGCACCTCGGGCGACTGGTCATTGAGCTTAGTGCTGTGAGCCATCACCCACTCATGCTGGCGGTCGTGTTCCTGTTTGGCCTGTTCCAGCAGACTGTCAACTTGAGCCAGGCGCTCCTGCGAGGCCACGAGTGCTGAATCTTGCTTCTGTTTCAGGGCTGCTTTTCGTGCATCGATCTCTGCCCTGCGCGAGTGACTGCATGCCGACAGCAGAAGGACTGTCGAGAGCATCAATAGAGGGATTGTTCTTTTCATGAGGATTGTTTTTTTATAATGGGGCTTATAGGGCTTATAAGGCATATAGGGCTTATGGGGCCCATAAGGCTTAGAAACTAACGGCAAACGTGCCGCCCAACGTGAAGAGGTGCATATTACGCTTGATGCGATAGTCAGTGGGAGTCAGGTCCACTCCCATAGCATCGTTCAGCAACTCAATTCCCGATACAGCCTGGCTGACGAAGTGGTAGGGGTCGTAGTGCAGGTCGAAGGTGCGCCGGGTGAAGTCATAGTCAAGGAATAC
>JAEEPT010000118.1 GCA_016284895.1 Prevotella sp.
ATTCATTGAAGAGCTTGAAGCCACACTAAAGGTTGTATCGCAAAGCAAAGCATCATTGGCGTTCTACATCATCTTATTCTGCTTTTTGACCTTCCTTGAGTTATTCGTGTTGACTATCAAAATGGGTGAGAACAAGTGCGACTACGAACTGATAGTGGAGAATCAGTTATACTTAAAGAAAAAGTTGATGGAACAAACAGCACAGAGCGTATTAGTGAAAAAATAATAGTAATAACATTTTAAACTGCAAAAATATGGCAAGAGATTTTTACGATGACTCTTACGAAGAGTATGACGATTACGAATATGAGGACTATGAGTGTGAGGAGTGTGAGGACTACGATGATGGCGGCTATGAGTGGACGGAAGAAGATTCATGGGATGCGCTGACGGATGGCATGTATGGCGATATGCCAAGTAGCCCGTGGGAGTATGATGCGATGATGGATGCTTTGGGATACTAAAATGGCAATGCGATGGAAAAAAAGGAGAAAGTCATGTTTTCAAAAGAATTGGAGCAATTCCATTGCTTCATTCTTTTGGACGAAGTGAAGGAGAAGGTACGCAAGCTGAAAGCATACGGGGTGGACGATGCTGAGATTGTGGCGGTGATGAACGAGGAGGAACTGTTTCCGCAGTTGGTGGTGACGGAGGACTACAGGATAGTTCTGGCAGATGGGGCAAATACGGAGGTAAAGATGGAACCATTGGTGAAGGCGGTATATCTGCTGTTCTTGTCGCATCCAGAAGGCATCGTGCTAAAGTGCTTGCCAGATTACAAGAAAGAACTAACACAACTGTATATCCAACTAAGGCCATACGGCATGACGGACAGAGTGATGCAGAGCATTGAGGATGTGACGAATCCCATGCTGAACTCCATCAATGAGAAATGCGCCAAAATCCGCAAAATATTCTCGGAGATTCTACCTAAGAGTGTCTCAAGGTATTATGCTATATCGGGCAAGCGTGGTGAAGCGAAGAAAATTGATTTGGTGCGGGCCAATGTGGTGTGGCGGTGTAAAATGCCATGTTCACAAGGCTTGTGATGAGAAAAAATGGTGTTATACGAAGAATAAAGCGTATTTTTGCAAAAAGAGATATTTGTTGATACTATAATAAAAGTATGATGTGGCATATAATTGGAATTTTAGTTTTTGTAGTGATTTACAACATCTGGCGCTATAATCATGATGATGATAACCCAGTGGAAACAGATACATCAGACAACAATCAGATAATAGAAACGCATACGGAAGAGGCAATTAATACAAGGCAACTGGCTCTAAATACGATTGAGCGTATTGGAAGTGAGCCCAAATACACAGAAGAAGGGCGTATCCAGTTTGAGTATCAGGGAGTGGTATTCCTGATGGAAGCAGCTAATGACTGTATGTTTGTTAATCTGATATTGCCTTGGTGTCATAGTCTCTCCAAATTTGACATTGACGAATTTGCTCGGGTACGTCAGGTAGTGAATGATATCAATGCGAGGGGAACTGCATCTGTCTTTTATGGTATTACAGACTCTGATGACGTAGCAGTGCATATAAAGAAGAATTTCCTGCTGGTACCGCAGATTCCAGATTTGGAAGACTACATGAAGTTGATGCTGGATACCTTTTTTAGAACGGCTAGGACTTTGAACCTGGAAATTGAAAAATGCAGATTACATGAATGTGAACGATAATTTAGAGATATGTTTCTTTATTGGGATAACGAAAAAACATCTGTTTCCATCTGTTTCATCTGTAACTTTTTGATATTTAGCGATTTGCAAAAGGAAACAGATAAAACAGATGTTTTGCAAACTTTTTTCGTATATGGTATGTAGTGCTTATGACAATGGGGGTACACCATTACCAGAAAATGAAACGTGAATGATTCAAGAATGATTTAGCCTAAAACGTGACACCATCTAACCTAAACCGTGACATGATATAGCTTAAATCACAAAATGATATAGCCTACATCGTAACGTGATATAGCCTAAATCGTGACGTGATATAAACTAAAACTCAGCATGAATCTGCTTATTGCTTGAATAATTCACAAGATATTTGGCGCATCATTCCTTGGAGTAACAAACTTTACGATACAATCTATACATGTTGGCATCCCTGTTACCTCGTCAATAAAAACATTGGCTGGGTGCATGTCCTCCAGAGCTAATCGGCTTGATATGTAATTTACGCCTTGTCCCTCCCAGTTGTCACGGAATCCTTTTGCAGCCACCATTTTGTTTATTTCTTCTTTGGTAGCAAGACGTTGACAACGTATATATGGCTGGGTAAGCACCACACGGAGCAATCCATCACCATCGCGAGTAAAACCAATAACCCTCATTGCTGTCTCGGGGAAGAGATAGTTGTGCAAGGCAATAGCTTCTAAGGCTTTTTGAGTCGTAGAATAGATAGAGGTACGTTCTTTAGCAACTGATAAATCGCCTGCTTTATAATAGACTTTGGCTTCTGCGCCTTGGGCAATCATTGGGCCAAAATACTTCTCAATGATGCTCTCAGAATGATCAAACCATAGGCCACAGGCTTTTGCCCACTCTTCGAGCAGCCGCTCTTGCTCTTCATCTATTTGCCAATTGGCTGGGCCGCTTCCTTTGCCGCTTTCAGCATTGCCACCTGCTGTAAGGCTTCTTCGCGCGTAGCGCACGACGATGGACGCCCCAATGAGAGGCGCGCCTCCCTTGCAGAGTCCTGCATGCTCTGATAGAGTAAATCCAATAAAATCTTTTCTTCCATATTGTATGTCGTTTGTTAAGTTATTAATCATTTGCAACGTTCTTTCCGAAAAACCGTTTGTTGCAATAGCTGTATATATATCGTTTATTTCGTCCATACTTTGCACGCTTGTTAATCCGATCCTAGTTACCTACTCGCTCAACCTAAGTCGCGTATATTGTACAAAGTTACTCGTTTTCTCCGAAATGGACACAAAACGTTCGGATATTTAGCAAATAATAACGGAACAGACTCTATCAGAAGATGTATTCCGATTCATCGGCATGGGGCGAATCTATCTCCATGAACATCACGAAATAGACTGGCATATAGGTGACCTTACCGTGCTGCCATACTTCCCGCTCATTTGAAATGACGGTTCCTGCAAGAATATTGTAATCGGAATTCGCTAAAAGATTGTTCAGTGCGCTATGCACTTTATAGTCCTTACCAGACTTTACCTCTAATGGATGAGCAGTCATCAGCGAATGGTCGTCAACCAGATAATCAACCTCTCCGTGCTTGCGGTTGTCATAATAGAAAAGCTTGTGGCCATGAGCACGAAGTTCTTGGGCTACTACACTCTCATATACACTTCCAAGGTTGATGCTGCAATTATCGTCAAGCACAGGACGAATGTTATTGTGATAGAGCAAACCGCTAAGCAGTCCCACATCGTTCATATAAAGCTTCAACAGATTCTTCTGTAGCGACTCGCTCAGTGGAAAGTGTGGATTAGAAATGGCATGAACAGCCAATGCAATACCTGAAGAGACAAGATATTCGAACTCTTCCTGATATTGGGCAAAGCGGTCGCCTTCCTTTCCACGTATGTCTTGAGCTACGATACGCTTTTTCTTGTTTTCCATCTGAGACGGAATCATCTCGTAGATGCGGCGTATGAGCAGTTTCTTGCTGCGCTCCTTCTCATATTTTGAGGCATCGTCGGCATACAGGCTTCGAATGCTGTCCTGTACCTCGCGCACCCGAACAATGTTATGAGTGTCAAGGTATGTGTTAACGGCATCAGGCATTCCTCCTACTAAAAGATAACGACGGAACAAGTCCATCAGATGATTGTGATATTCCTCTGTCAGACTCTTCCGAGCCTCGTATGACTGCCGCAACATGGCTATGGCTTCTGTACCAAGGCCATTGGCAATAAGGAACTCCTCGAAATCGAGCTGAAACATTTCTTTGCGTAGAATACTACCGACGGGTATAGAGGTGGTGTCCTGCAACGTAATGCCCAAAAGACTGCCACTGGCAATATAGCGATAACGACCGTCCTCACGCAGAAACTTCAACATGGTGAGATACTGCGGATAGTGTTGGATTTCATCAAGGAACACTAACGTGTCATCACGATTTGACAAGCGGTTGCCAGCAACCATGCTGAGTGTCAAATAGAAATCCTCCTTCGTGTGGACATTCTTGAACAGTTGCCTGCCCTCATCGTCCTCCACGAAATTGATTTCAATGAAATTCTGATAAAGGCGTCGTCCCACCTCACGAATGCTAAACGACTTTCCTATCTGACGTGCTCCTTCTAATATCAGGATTTTATCAGTACCTGACTCCAAATAGTCTTCTAAGTAGGATGTTATCTTCCTGTATAACATAGCTATTTACACTTTTCAAACGATTTCCGATTCCAAAAACTACACTTTTCAATGGATTTTGATGCCGCAAAATTACACTTTTCAAACGAATATACAAAATTATTGCTTTATAAAATGACGAAACAGTAAGAGTGGGGCCACCTTATTTAATATATATATACGGCCTTGGCCGCTGTAATCGGAATAAGAAGAAAAAGGCAGAAACATTTGGTCTGTAACTAAAAAACAGTTACTTTTGCAACTGAATATAAAAGACATAGTCATGTGTATAAGAACTGTCAAAATAGATGAAGCTCGGTTAAGAAAGATTAACCCTTCGTTTAAGGATGTGAACGTGATTGACCGCTGGCTCGAGGTCATCATCAACGATGCCATCGAGGACTTGGAGTTGCCGTACACTCCTTCGCCCAATGCACACAGTGCTGAGGAGATGCATACGCTGCTAGCGGAACGAGTTCGGCGTGCAGAGGCTGGCGAAGAGAAGAACGTATCCAATCAGGCCGTTTTTGACACGATTTGCAACAAGTATGGCTTCTGAGATTGAGTGGCTGGAGAGCGCGAAACGCGAACTTGATGCGGAGATAGTTTACGTGCTGGAGAACTTTGGCTTTACGGCAGCTCGCAAGACATACTTGCGTATGCAAAAGCACGTGAGTCAGTTGGCAGACTTCCCACTGATTGGCACGGTTTACCAGGGGGTGACTTATAAGGGATTTGAGATTCGAAAACTACCTATCCGCCAGATAACGTTGTTTTATTCCCCACAGGCTGACAAGGTTACTATCCTGGCTGTGTGGAACAACTACAAAGATGCAGACAGCATTAGCTTCAGGATTATTGAGGAAGATAGCTGAATCCGTTTTCTCCTCGTAACCAGAACGCATTAGAAGAAAAACTGGAAGCTACAATGGCTATGTAGCTTCCAGTTTCTCATATTCGGTCGATGTCTTGCTGCACTCGGACTTGCTCATGCAAAGCATGGCAAGTCTCTCGTTTGCACCAGATATTCAGCTATCTGGACGGCATTGAGGGCGGCACCCTTGCGAATCTGATCGCCGGAGAGCCAGAAGGTGAGGCCGTTGTCGTCGGCCAGGTCCTTACGCACACGGCCTACGAAGACATCGTCCTTGCCTGCGGTGTCCTTCGGCATGGGGTAAGTGAGGGTGGCGGGATCATCGACGAGGGTGCAGCCGGGGGCCTGGGCAATGGCTTGCTGGGCGGCCTCAACGCTGATGGGCTGCTCGGTCTCAATCCATACGCTCTCGGAGTGGCTGCGCAGTGAGCTCACTCGCACGCACATGGCTGAGCAACGGGCATCGGTGTGCATGATCTTGCGCGTCTCGTTATACATCTTCATCTCTTCCTTGGTGTAGCCGTTGGGCTGGAACACGTCAATCTGAGGTATCACGTTGTAGGCCAGCTGGTGGGGGAACTTCTTGATGGTCTTCACCTCGCCGGTCTCTACGATCTCCTTGTACTGCTGCTCCAGCTCGGCCATGGCTGCAGCTCCGGCACCGCTGGCGCTCTGATAGCTGGACACGTGGATGCGCTTGATGTGGCTGAGCTGCTCAAGGGGCTGCAACACTACGACCATCATGATGGTGGTGCAGTTGGGGTTGGCAATGATGCCACGCGGACGGTTGAGGGCATCCTGGGCATTGCACTCTGGTACGACGAGGGGCACATCGTCGTCCATGCGGAAGGCACTGGAGTTATCAATCATCACGGCACCATAGCGGGTGATGTCGTCGGCAAACTCCTTCGAGGTGCCTGCTCCGGCACTGGTGAAGGCGATGTCGATGTCCTTGAAGTCGTCGCCATGCTTGAGCAGTTTCACTTCGATGTCCTTGCCTCTGAAGTTATACTTTCGTCCGGCTGAACGCTCTGAACCGAACAACACTAACTCGTCCATGGGGAAATTTCTCTCGGCCAGGATGCGGAGGAACTCTTGTCCTACGGCACCGCTTGCACCAACAATAGCTACTTTCATTTTGTTACTTTCTTTTGGGTTTTACTTACTTTTGGCCGCAAAAATACAAAGAAAACCCGACAAATCACCATTTTTGACAAATATTCTTGCCAAAACAGCATAAAGCACAATATATGTCAAGGGAAATTGAAAATTGAAGATTGAAAATTGAAGATTGAAAACTTCGAAAATTGAAAATTGAAGATTGAAGATTGAAAACTGAACAATGTAAAATGAAGAAGTCAATTTTGGTTAAACACTATTTTATTCTGCTATCTTAGTAGCCCACTCAGGAACTTCTTTTACGTATTGCTTAAACAATTTTCCATCAACAAAGCGGAAGAGCAGTTGCGCTTCCTGCCCATCAATGGAGTTGTCGTAGATGTAAGTGCGGTCAGCTAATTGTGAGGCAACCTTGCAATTGGCAATAGACCTGAAGTAGCGAGATATGATTTTTGTAATAGGCACATCGTGGCCACCCTTCATCACACGCTGTGCAATGCGTGAGGCATTGATAGAGGGATGGCTGGTTGAAACAAAGAATATGCGGACAAAGAAACCAGCCTCCTTAGCCCTACGAATGAATAGAAGTTTGTCGGGGGCAGAGAGTACGGTCTCGAAGATGAGGCTTTTCCGTTCCACAAGGCATTGCTCTCGCAAAGCCTCACAATACTTCACCGACAGCATCACGGCCTCTGGGGAGTTCCAGTCACCAAATCTGTCTTTTGCTATCTGGTCTGGATTAATATAGACGGCATCCTCCATCCACTGATGATGCAGAATCTTTGTGGTAATGGTCGTCTTGCCAGACCCATTAGGCCCGGCAATCACAATGAGAACTGGCTTGTGCCCATTTATTGCCATGCTGCACAGATATTCTGAGTGTCCACTTTCAGTTGCTCGAAATAGCGGGCAGTGGCCTCGTCGTTTGTACGTTTGGCCTCTTCTGCCGCTTCCTTCATCAACTGCGACAGCACTTCGTCAGTAGGCTCTTCCATACTTGTTAGCCTATAAGTATCTATCGTTTGCTTCATATTTGTATTTTATTTGTGGGCAAAGTTACAAATTATCTGTGAAAAGCAAGCTTTTCTTTTGCATTTTTCTCGTTTTTTCGTAACTCTGGCTTCGCCGAACTTACTTTGCACTCGAAAGAGCTCAAATAAATTTGGCTCTTTGCTCGTTTTTTCGTAACTTTGCAAGCAGAAATGACGGAAATTCTATCATACCTGACATCCCTGCATATCAGCGACCCCACGCACATCTTCTTTGTGGTGTTGCTGATTGTGCTGTTTGCACCTATCATCATGAGCAAGCTGCGTATTCCACACATCATCGGAATGGTGCTGGCAGGCGTGCTCATTGGCAAGCATGGATTCGATGTGCTGGAACGCGACGAGTCGTTTGAACTATTCGGACTCGTCGGGCTCTACTACATCATGTTCCTTGCAGGTCTGGAGATGGACATGGAGAGTGTGAAGAAGAATTCGCGCCAGTTTGTCATTTTCGGACTGCTGACGTGTCTGGTGCCTTTAACGCTCACCTACGTCATGTCCATCACCTTATTAAATTATAGCGGCAAGGCATCGTTCCTGCTTGGGTGTATCATGGCCTCGAACACGCTGATAGCCTACCCTATTGTGGGTCGCTATGGTCTGCAGCGCAACTCGAGCGTGATGCTCAGTGTGGGATCGTCGATGATCTCGCTGTTCCTGGCGCTGGTGATGCTGGCAGGCCTCGCAGCTACGTTCAGCGACAATAGTGGATGGCTGTTCTGGGTGTTCTTCGCACTGAAGCTGGCCCTCTTCATCGCGGGCAGCCTGTTCTTCATCCCCCGCCTCACGCGCTATTTCCTCCGCCGTTACAGCGACCAGGTCATGCAGTACATCTTTGTGATGGCAGTCATGTTCCTGAGTGCTTCGCTGTCGGCTGCCATCGGTCTGGAGGGCATCTTCGGTGCTTTCTTCTCAGGCTTGATTCTGAACCGATACATCCCCAAAGTGTCGCCACTGATGAACAGGATTGAGTTCATCGGCAACGCCATCTTCATTCCTTATTTCCTGATAGGTGTGGGCATGCTCATCAATCTGCGCACACTCTCAGAGGGTCCGCAGATGTGGCTCATCGTGGCTCTCATCGCTTTCTTCGGCACCTTCGGAAAGGCGTTGGCAGCTTATCTGTCGAGCCTGTTGTTCCGTCTGCCCAAGGCTGAGGGACACATGATGTTCGGACTCACGTCGGCCCATGCTGCCGGTGCCATCGCAATGGTGATGGTGGGCATGCGGCTGGAGGTGGCTCCTGGCGTGATGCTGGTCGATAATCTGATGCTCAACGGTGTGGTCATCATGATTCTCGTCACCTGTATCATCTCTTCCATGATGACTCAGAAAGCTGCCATCGACATCAGCCTAAGTGACGTGGCGCAAGGTACGAGGTACAAGGTGCGAGGTGCGAGACAGGAGAGCAGTTCCACAGACGACGAGAAGATCCTTGTGTGCGTGAAATATCCTGAGATAGCACCACAGCTGGTCTATCTGGCTACACTCATTCGCAACCAAAAGCTACAGCGCGAACTGGTGGCACTCAACGTGGTGTACGACGACCAGGACAGCGAGAAAGCCCGTGAAGACGGACAGCAGCTGCTCGAAAAGCTGCAGCAGCAGGCCAGTGCCTCAGAGGTTCCCATGCAGACACAGGTACGACTGGCTTCCAATATTGCAAACGGCATCAAACATGCCTTCCGCGAGACGGGTTGTTCTGAGGTTGTCATGGGCATGCACGTGCATACGAACGTGTCGCAGAAGTTCTGGGGAGAGTTCATCCAGAGCCTCTACAATGGTCTGAGCCGGCAGATCATACTCACGCGTTTCGAGCAACCGCTCAGCACGCTACGACTCATACAGGTGGCAGTGCCATCAAGGGCGGAACTGGAGCCTGGCTTCCACCGCTGGCTGGAACGGCTGTGCCGATTTGCCGAGCAACTGGATTGCCGCATCCTGTTTCATGGACGAAAGGAGTCGCTCAACCTCATTGAGCAATTCATCAACAACGAGCATCCCAGCGTAAGAGGCGAGTATCAGTTCATGGCCCATTGGAACGAGTTGCCCAAGCTGGCTGCCGGTATTGAGCCAGACCACCTGTTTGTGGTGGTTACCGCCCGTCGCGGCACCATCAGCTATAAGAATGCACTCGACCGTCTGCCCGACGAGCTGACGAAGTATTTCTCAGGTACTAACCTCATGATCATCTTCCCCGACCAATATGGCGACCAGAAGGAGGACAGCATGAGCTTCACCGAGGCTCAGCACCATGAGGAGAACTCCATCTACGACCTGCTGCTAAGGTGGATACATAGAAAGTGAAAAGTGAAAGGTGAAAGGTGAAAAGTAAAAGGTGAAAAGTGAAAAGTGAAAAGTGAAAATTGAAGAATGATTGAGATCAATAATATTACGAAGAGCTTTGGATCACTTCAGGTGCTCAAAGGCATCGACCTCAACATCGACAAAGGTGAGGTGGTGAGTATCGTTGGCCCCAGCGGTGCAGGCAAGACTACACTGCTGCAGATTATCGGTACACTCGATGCGCCCAACAGCGGCACGGTGCGGGTTGACGGCATTGATACCACTACGCTCTCACAGAACAAGTTGAGCGATTTCCGCAACCAACATCTGGGATTCGTGTTCCAGTTCCACCAGCTGCTGCCTGAGTTCACCGCCATCGAGAACATCATGATTCCGGCTTATATCGCTGGCCGCTCCAACAAGGAGGCTAAGGCAAGGGCCGAGGAGCTGCTGCAGTTTATGGGGCTCACCAATCGCGCCCACCACAAGCCGGCTGAGCTCAGCGGCGGAGAGAAACAGCGCGTGGCCGTGGCTCGCGCCCTGGTGAACAATCCTGCCGTGATTCTGGCCGACGAGCCCAGCGGTTCGCTCGACACTAAGAACAAGCAGGAGCTGCACCAGCTCTTCTTCGACCTGCGCGACAAGTTCGGACAGACGTTTGTCATCGTCACCCACGATGAGGAACTGGCTACACTCACCGACAGAACTATTCACATGAGAGACGGGCTACTCGTTGAGAGTCCTGCCACTAACTTAGAGGGATAAAATTATGCTGAAACTTGGCGACTATAACACACTGAAGATTGTGAAGCGCGTTGACTTCGGACTCTACTTAGACGGGGGCGACGAGGGCGAGGTGCTGCTTCCCAAGCGATACTGCACACCGCAGATGCGGATAGGCGACGAACTGAATGTTTTCATCTACCTGGACCAGGACGAGCGCATCGTGGCTACAACGGAACAGCCGTTGGCAAAGGTAGGCGAGTTTGCCTATCTGGAGGTGGCATGGACGAACCAGTATGGTGCCTTCCTGAAGTGGGGTCCCATGAAAGACCTGTTCTGCCCGTTCCGCGAACAGAAACAGCGCATGGAGCAAGGACATAGCTACATCGTGTATGTGATGGAGGACACGGAAAGTCATCGACTCATGGCAACAGCGAAGGTGGAACGATATATAGCCCCCCTCTATCCCCCCGAAGGGGGGAAGAAAGGCTCCCCGTCCCTCTA
>JAEEPT010000119.1 GCA_016284895.1 Prevotella sp.
GAAACAGATGTGTTGCAAACTTTGTTCATATAGTAGTGTGGGGTCTGTCATTTGATGAAGTCAGCAAGCTGTTTTTAGCATCTTGAATCATTCATTTCATGCCGTAGGCAAGATCATACTGAGTTTTAGGCTATATCACGTCACGATTTAGGCTATATCGCGTTATGATTTAGGCTATATCGCGTCACGATTTAAGCTATATCGCATCACGATATAGGATAGATGGCATCACGATTTAGGATAGAAGACTAAATGATAGTAAAACTAAAGTGCTGCGGAATTTAGGTATAGCTAATTCTTTGCGAGCAAAGCGACCAGAGGTCGAGCGCGCTAATTCTTGAGATAGTCCCTAAGATGAAATGTGCTAAAATAGAATCATACAAATGTTTGTATATGAAAAAAAAGCACTATCTTTGCAACATTAACAGGCCGTAGGAACATAGAAAATATGAGGCATAAAGTGATTATCATGAAGCGGCTGCCACTGAGAGAGAAGTTTCTGGCTATATCTCTTTGTGGACTGATATTCTCGCGCAGTCCGCTTAGTCGTGTGGAGCTAAACCATGAACTCATTCATGTGGCTCAGCAGCGCGAACTGCTCTATCTTCCATTCTTCATCTGGTATGTAGCTGAGTGGCTGTTGCTGCTCTGCAAGTATCGTGACATGGAAAAGGCCTACTTGAACATTCGTTTTGAGCAGGAGGCATATCGGCATGAGCGTGACCTTGACTATCTGTCTAATCGCAAGCATTACTGTTACCACTAAACAATCATCATCATCAATCATAAGAAACAACATGAAGAACCGAAGAATCATTCTCTTTACACTGGCTGCCATCAGCATGATGAGCGCCAGCGCACAGTTGCTGCCGTATCAGAACGCCAGCCTTACTGCCGACGAGCGGGCCGATGACCTGCTGGGGCGCCTCACACTGGAGGAAAAAGTGAAACTCATGCGCAATGGCTCGCCTGCCATCGACCGACTGGGCATACCTGCATGGGACTGGTGGAGCGAGGCACTGCACGGGGTGGGGCGCAACGGACTTTCCACCACGTTCCCTTCGTGCATCGGCATGGCTGCATCGTTCGATGATGCACTGCTCGACCGCATCTACACTGCCGTGAGCGATGAGGCTCGTGCCAAGAACACGCAGATGCGACGAGAGGGCAAGAAGATAGGGCGCTATCAGGGATTGTCGTTCTGGACTCCCACCATCAACATCTTCCGTGACCCTCGCTGGGGGCGCGGACAGGAGAGCTATGGTGAGGATCCCTACCTGAACGGACGCATGGGCAGCATCGTGGTGCGTGCCTTGCAGGGGCAGAACATGCCCGAGGCCGCAGCTACACCTTATTATAAACTATATGCGTGTGCGAAGCACTTCGCCGTGCATAGCGGACCGGAGAAACTGCGCCACGCCATGAACGTTGAAGACCTGCCTGCACGCGACCTCTGGGAGAGCTACCTGCCTGCCTTCAAGATGCTGGTGCAGCGGGCTGGCGTGAAGGAGGTGATGTGTGCCTATCAGCGGTTTGAGGGCGATCCCTGTTGCGGTTCCAACCGACTGCTGCAGCACATCCTGCGCGATGAGTGGGGCTATCAGGGACTGGTGGTGAGCGACTGCGGAGCCGTGGGCGACTTCTGGCAGCCCGGTCGTCACGGGGTGTCGGCTGACCAGCCTGCCGCTGCTGCCAAGGCCGTGCTCAGTGGCACCGATGTGGAGTGTGGTGCTCACTATGGCGCACTGCCCGATGCCGTGCGCCGTGGCGACGTGTCGGAAGAACAGCTCAACGTGAGTGTGCGCCGCCTGCTGAAGGGACGTTTCGAGATGGGTAACCTCGATGCCGACTCGCTCGTGCCTTGGACGCGCATACCCACCTCGGTCATCGGTTGCAAGGCTCATAAGGAACTGGCCCGGCAGATGGCTCGCGAGCAGATGGTGCTCTTGAAGAACGACGGCGTGCTGCCCCTCTCTACAGGCAAGAAAGGCCGTTCGGACATCATGGTCATGGGACCCAATGCAGCCGACTCCACCATGCTCTGGGGCATCTACTTCGGACAGCCCTCTCACACGGTCACTCCGCTTGAGGGACTGCGCTCCCGTCTGGGCAACGTGCCTTATCTCACGGCCTGCGACATCACCAGCATGACGGCAAAGGAACGCGCCATCGGAGCCACTACGGAGACTGCCGACGGCAGCACCACACTGCAGTTGGTGGACAAAGGTGAGCACACGTTTACAATCACTGAGATTCTGAAGGCTGCCAAGAAAGCGAAGACCGTGATCTTCGTGGGCGGCATATCGCCCAATCTGGAGCGCGAGGAGGCACGCACCGATGCACCGGGCTTCGACGGAGGCGACCGCACCTCGATAGAGTTGCCGCAGGTGCAGCGCGACATCTTGCAGGCATTGCACAAGGCAGGCAAGAAGGTGGTGTTCGTGTGCTGCAGCGGTTCAGCCGTGGCTATGGTGCCTGAGCTGGAAAGCTGCAATGCCATCATCGAGGCATGGTATGCCGGTGAACAGGGTGGCCATGCGCTGGCCGACGTGCTCTTTGGCGACTATAACCCTTCGGGCAAGCTGCCTGTCACGTTCTATCGTGATGACAGTCAGCTGCCGCCGTTCGACGACTATCGCATGTCGGGCCGCACCTATCGCTTCTTCCAGGGCGAGCCCCTCTTCCCCTTTGGCTACGGCCTGTCCTACACCACGTTCCAACTGGCCAACGAGCAGTGCCGTCTGAACCAAACGGGTGCCTACGACGTGACCATCGACGTGACGAACACCGGACAGCGTGAAGGCCACGAGGTGGTGCAGCTCTACCTGCATCGTCAGGGCGACACGGCTGACGGTCCGGTGAAGACCCTGCGCGGCTATGCCCGCACCCGTCTGCTGAAGCCGGGTGAGACGCAGACCGTCACCATCCAGCTGTCGCGTTCTGATTTCGAGTGGTGGGATGCCGCCCATTCCGTCATGCGCATCCTCCCCGGCCACTACGACGTGATGGTAGGCACCTCCAGTGCCGACAAAGACCTGAAGAAACTCAGCATTGCCCTGCCGTAATAGCAGAGCGTTATGATGAACGATGAAAACACGGGCTGCAGCAATGCAGCTCGTGTTGTTTCTTATGGGCTGTTAATTACTAATAATTGTTCGGCGATTACTAAGAATGAACGTTAAAGGATGGGACTTTCTGCGTTTTTTCTTTTTTCTAATCTTTTAGTTTTCTAAGATGTTAGTAATTTTGTCATAGAAAACCAATAAGCGTGAGATATGATACAGCAGAAGACACTGACCAAAGGAGAAATGCAGGTGATGAATATCCTGTGGGACATGCAGCATGGTGCCTGCGTGGCCGACATACAGAAACAGTTTCCTGAACCGCAACCTGCCTACACCACCATTGCCACATTTCTGAAGATCATGGAGCAGAAGGGATTTGTGGAAAAACGAAAAGGCAGCTCAGGAAAGACATTCGTCTATTCACCACTCATGACCCGTGAACGCTATCGCCGAATAGTTATGGAAGATGTGAAGGACACGTTCTTCGGGGGATCGGTGAAATCGCTCGTGTCATTCTTTGCCGAAGAGGACGAACTGACAGAAGACGACATCAACGAGATATTAACCATTTTACAAAACAGAAATCATGCTGACTGACTTTATATACTATGACCTGAAGGTAGCGGCACTGATAGCCGTGTTCTATCTTTTCTATAGATTGTTGCTGGCTCGCGAGACCATGCACAGGCTGAACCGCGCCGTGCTGCTTGCTGGTATTGTGCTGTCGGTGGTGTTGCCACTGTGCATTATTACCATACATGAAAAGCCTCACCCCCAACCCCTCTCCGATTGGAGAGGGGAGTATATAGTACTTCCGATAGAGAACGAAACGACAAAAGATACTACTCCCCTCTTCAATCGGAGAGGGGCTGAGGGTGAGGCTGTGTCCGTCATTCTCCTTGCGGGCATCTTTCTCCGGCTGTTTTTTCTGGCGAGAAGTTACGGAAAGCTGAACAGATTGATTCGTAGCGGTGAAAGGCACACGTTGCCATCGGGTATACAGCTAAGCGTGGTCGATGCGCCAGTCGCTCCTTTCTCATGGATGCAGACCATCGTGCTGTCGCGTGCCGACTGGCTGTCGCAATCAGAATCTATCCTTGCTCACGAAGAGGCGCATGTGCGCCATCGTCATAGCTACGACGTTGTGGTCGTAGAAGTGCTCACGGCTCTGCAATGGTTCAATCCCGTGGTGTGGTTCCTGCGTCAGGAACTGCGCATCCTGCACGAGTATCAGGCCGACGCATCCGTTCTCTCACGCGGCTTCGATGAAAGCCAGTACATTCATTTGCTGATGCAGAAAGCGACGGGCATTCAGGCCTGTGCCCTCGCCAACGGCATCCACACACCCCAAACTAAAAAACGAATCCTTATGATGCTAAAAACTAAATCTAAATGGAGCGCACAGTTCAAGGCACTCTATATCGTACCCATCGTGCTGGCCTCACTGGTCCTGTCAGCAGAGACGGTCATAGACTATGAGACCGTTACGAGGGACGACACTCCGGCAGTGCGCCTGTTCAACGAAAAAAACAACGGGCGGGGCGAGAGCTACCAGATTCGCCGTCAGCCTGGCGTCAAGTTCTTCCGTAATGGCAAGGAAGAGCAGATACCCGAAGGCCGTAGCATTGCCCTTGAAGTGAAGAAAACCACGATGCAGGTCAACGGCAAGCCCATCGACCAGCTCACCCTGCTCGACATGCCTGCGGGTGAACTCAAGGAGGTCCACCTCAACGAGACTGCCTCCGACCGCTATGTTTGTAATCTTTTGACGGAAGTGCCAAGCAAGAAGACTGCCTATATCGTGAATGGTAAGCAGGTATCGGAAGAAGCGGTAGGGAAAATTCCTCAGGAGGATGTGGTCAGCGTGACGACAATAGGCAGTCGCAAGACCGTGAAAAATGCGCTTCACGTAGAGGCCGATGATGCGGTCGTCGTTGAGACCGAACCAGTCTTCGAAATCTGCGAGCAGCTGCCTCAGTTCCCCGGTGGCGAAGTGGGGCTGATGAAGTGGCTTGCCCAGAACATCAAGTATCCGAAACAAGCTATAGAATACGGCGTGCAGGGACGTGTGTTTGTGCAGTTCATCGTTGAGAAGGATGGCAGTCTGAGCAACTTCACGATTGTGGATAGTCCCAAATCGTCGGGGGCCAACATGGTGGTGGTCAATGCCCAAATGACCGACAAGCAGCGTAAGGATGCTGAAACGCATAATGCTGGAGTGAGACTGTTGCGTGAGGAGGCTATCCGAGTGGTCAAGGCCATGCCAAAATGGACTCCCGGCAAGCAGAAGGGGAAGGTGGTTCGCTGCAAGTTCCTCATTCCCGTGACTTACCGTTTGAACTGATACCTAAAGTTAGTAAATAGAAAAAGTTCCTATAGGACCATTCTGGAGGCTGCAGTGATGCACCCTCCAGAATGATTGCATAAATAGTTAATTATTGGAAAAACGGACAAAATTAGGCAGAAATGTGTTGGAAAAACGGACAAAATAGCCTAATTTTGCATTGGAAAAACGGACAAGCGTATGTTGAAACGTAAGATTGACAGCTACTTAGAGCAATTTTCCTTGCGTCGCCACAGGAAAGGAGAAACAGGCATACAGTGAGTAGCAAAAGAAAATTCTTCATCTTTTTCTTTTTCGTGCAAAGGTATCATTTTTTCTGCACAAAAAAGGATTCATTCCGCTTTGCATTTTATTTGCATTACTTCTTCTTGATGATTCCCACGATGATGAGCAGATAGCCGGCAAGGCAGAGCGCAGGGGCGACGACAATCCTGCGGGTGGAGAAAATGTCGGGATTGAACTGCTGTCCGGTGCTGCCTGAACCTGCCATCAGCAGGTAGCCAGTGGCGATGAGGATGATGGCAGCACTAAGGATTTTGGTACTGGTTGAGATATTGTTCATATTGCTGACTGTATTGGTGATATAATTCTTTCCTTTCGTATGTCGCAGTGACGTCAAGTGCATAGTGCATGGTCTTCAACCATGTGTATTGAGAGTAGAGGGAGCCTGAGCGACGCTTGGGATGGAGGGTTCCAATCCACGTGAGCCACTCGTCGGCACGATGCAGGAGACTCCTCACGATGGCATCACCCTGTTCCTGCTGTTCAGTCATGTAGAAACAGCGGGCCATAGCGAGGGCTGCTTCCGTATAAGGCACGTTGGCCTCGGGCATCTCCTGCTGCCATTTATGGCATACGTTCAGAGCACGGTGGGTGTCGCCCTGCCGGAGCAGTGAGTCAATGAGAATGCCCATTACAAGCTGATGGGTATTTGCCAGGTGCTTCACGTCTTCATCTACATAGATGCCTTTCGTGTTGAGACCGCCGAACCTGAAACGGTGCATCACGTTGTGGTAGAGCCGCTCCACGTCAACCTCCTGACCGTTAGCCGTTGGCGAGACACGATAGGCCAGTCCTTCCAGCACCAGATGATTGCTGAGGAAGGATAGCAAGTCGGAGCCCAAGCTGATGGAGAGATATACAGGACGACTCCAGTCGGCTTTCGATAGTATTTCCAGTACCATGAGCTCATTCTTGTATAAGGCTTGCTTGCCTTTTAGTGATATCACCATCGTTTGGCTCTCGGTTCCGTTTGATGCCGGGGTGGTGATGGTAATGCTGTCTGTTGGTACGCACTGCATCTCTTCTCGTTCGCTGAGCACCCATTTACGGATGATGTTCTTTAGTTCGAAGGGTGCTTCTTCAAATAACTCCTTGGCCTGTGCAGGATGCTGCTCAGCAAAGTTCTCTACCTCGGGTTTCAGTTCTGGGCGAATGGGCACGTACTCCCGTTGTCCCTCCTGATACTGCGCGTGTTGCCAACCGATGGGGAGGGCGGGGGAGTCGTAGGCTGGGCGTTTCATCTGGTCAATGTACCAGTCGGTATTCAGATACTCCAGATTGCACACTCTGGTGTCAGTGCGCACTCCCTCTACTTCGTGGTTATACCATAGTGGGAAGGTGTCGTTGTCGCCATTGCTGAAGATGATGGGATGCCCCTCATCCGAAGTACTGTTCAGGTAGTTTGCTCCGAAGTCGCGACAGGTGTATCGCTCCGAGCGGTCGTGGTCGTCCCAGGTCTGCGAAACCATTTGGAGAGGAATGATCAGGCAGAGAAGGGACACCAGCCCCTTTCTATGAGGAAGGAGAGTAGAGATACTCGCTACTCCAAGCCCAATCCAGATGGCGAAAGCATAGAACGAGCCGGCGTAGGCATAGTCGCGCTCACGTGGTTGCAGGGGTGTTTGGTTCAGGTAGATAACGATGGCCAGGCCTGTCATGACGAACAGCAATGTGACAACAAGTAGTTGCTGTCGCCCTTCGCGGCCCTTGCGCCACTGATATAGGATGCCTAAGAGTCCCAAAAGCAGCGGCAGACCATAGAAGACGTTTCGTCCCTTGTTCTGTTTGAGGTCTGAAGGCAGTTGTGAAGTGTCACAGCCCAACAACCAGTTGTCTATCCAACGGAAGCCCGTAATCCAGTTGCCGTGTTCTGCCTCTCCATGTCCCTGAATGTTGTTCTGGCGGCCTACGAAGTTCCATAGGAAGTAGCGCCAGTACATGAAGTTCACCTGATAGGTGAGGAAGAAGCGTAGGTTCTCAGCTGCTGTAGGCAAATTCCCTTCTTTCTTCACACCGCCCATCCAGTCCTCGTAGGCTTGGGCGTGTCGTGCTGAGTGCATACGGGGAAAGAACATATTTTCCTTATATACATATTTTATGTCGTGGCGAATTACTTCATACTCCTGTTTCGCACTGTCAGCCGACGGTCTGTAGATGGCACGTCCTTCTTGCTGTTTGGGTATCAGGTAGTCGCCCCTTGCCTCGCGTTCCACTTCACTACAGTAGGCTGGGCCATAGAGAAGAGGTGTGTCGCCATACTGCTCACGGTTCAGATAGCTGCCCAATGCAAAGATGTTGCTGGGATTGTTCTCGTTCATCGGTATCTGGGCATTGGCGCGGATGAAGATCACACCATAGCTGCTATAGCCTGTCAGTATCATCATCAGACAGACCAGCGATAGCCTGACGATGTGTCGGCGCACTTTGCAATAAGCTGTGATGAGACCTCCTGCCAGTAAAGCGATGTAGCAGATGAGTCCTGTGTTATAGTGACATCCCAAGACATTGGTGAACAGCAGTTCGAACCAGCCGCCCGTCTTCACCACGCCTGGAATGATGCCATACAGAATGACGGCTACCAACAGACCGCCTGCCGAAAGAGCTGTGAGCGCCCCCCACCATGTAGCGTGCTTTACCTTATGGAAATAGACCACCAGCGACATAGCAGGCAGACAAAGGAGGCAGAGCAGGTGTACACCGATGGACAGTCCTGTGATGTAGGCTATCAGAATGAGCCAACGATTACTGTTTCGGTTGTCTTCTTCCCATTTCAGGATGAGCCAGAACATCATGGCCGTCAGGAAACTGGAGAAAGCATAGACCTCGGCCTCGACGGCTGAGTACCAGAAGGTGTCGCTGAAAGTGTAGCAGAGCGCCCCCACCCAGCCGCACGTCTCAATGGCAACAGCCTGCGACAGTGTCAGTTCATTGCTGCCGTTGCCAGTCAGTCGAAGGGACAGATGAGTGATGGTAAGGAACAGGAAGAAGATGCAGCCGGCACTGAGCAGGGCCGACAGCAGGTTGACCATCATAGCCACTTGCGATGGTTCACTGGCCAGTTGGGAGAACAGATTAGCCAGTAGCATGAATACAGGTGCACCGGGTGGGTGACCAATCTCCAGCTTATAGCCGCAGGCTATGAATTCGGGGCAGTCCCAAAGGCTGGCAGTGGGCTCAATGGTTAGCACATAAACAGTGGCGGCAATGCCAAAAGCTACTGTCGCCATGATGAGGTCAAGTCGTTTAAAAGAAGTTCGTTGCATCATGCTTTGCTCGTTTTTTCGGGCAAAGGTAAACAATGGGATGCAACAGAGGACGAAAAAGAGTCTGACATTTGTCTGACATTTGCTGTCAGCACCAATGTCAGTTTTCTATCTCTTTGATTTTCAGTCGGTAGGCTTTGTTTCGGTCTGATTCAATTTCCAGTGTAGAATGCTGCTCCACAATGGGTTTAAGCCTGCGAATCAGAGTGTAGAGCGTCTCACTGGCATCGGGTTTCTTCGGCCATAAGGCTGCACAGATTTCCGCTTTCGAGAGCGAGTGGGTAGGGGAGAGGAAGAACAGCTCCATGAGTTGCTGTTGCATGGGGGTGAATCTCACCTCTTCGTGTCGGCTGTTCAGGAATCGGCCATCTGTCAGAGTCAGTCCCCCGAAAGTGTTGCCTGTTGTCATGTTCTTGCGCCTGTGCAGTCCGCAACCTGCCACCCAGAGCAGGGCCATCCCAGCCAGTGTCATGGAAGGTCGCTGGTCGCTCATTTTCCAGATGGTGAGGGTGGGGCAGTCGGCTTGCAGTTGCAGCACTTCCTTTTGGGTGGAAAGGGAGAGTGTTGCTTTGCCACGCAGCTCTGGCAACTGTAGGTGACGATTGAACGTGCGGATGGTGTCAGCCGTAATTACATCGCCCTGATTCTCCTGTAGTGTCTGTGCCAAAGCCTGTTGCAGATCCTGTTCAATGCTCTGTTCCGTCTGTTTATAGTCGTGAATGCCCACCACTATCGATGGGACGATGAGCAGCAGAAAAACGATGAGGGTATGATAATGCTTCATAATACAACTCTTTTGTGGTGGGCATGCTTTGTGAACGGTCGGTCATGATATCTTCATGAACTCCTTCATGAACTCATTCAGGCGCAAGAGACCGTAGCCACCGTTGACACAGGATAGTTCGTCGTAGCGTTGCACCTCGTCGGGCTCAATACCTTTATAATATATAAGGAAAGGCACGGGCTCGTTCACATGGATGCGTAGTTCAACGGGAGTGGGGTGGTCGGGAAGCACGGCTATGCAGACGGGCTCGCTCATCTGCTCAGTGGCTTCGACGATGGGGCGGATGAGTCGCTGGTCCAGATAGTTGATGGCGCGTAGCTTCAGATCTAAGTCACCATCATGGCCTGCCTCGTCGGTGGCCTCTACATGCACAAATACGAAGTCGTCCTTCTTCAGGGCCTCGATGGCTGCCTGAGCCTTGCCCTCGTAGTTGGTGTCGGCAAGCCCGGTGGCTCCAGGCACCTTGATGATGCGCAGTCCGGCATAGCGGCCTATGCCCTGAATGAGGTCAACGGCAGAGATGACGGCACCCGTCTTGATTTGGGGATATTGCTGCATGAGCGTCTGCATGGACGGGCGATAGCCACCGCTCCACGGCCAGATGCTGTTGGCCTGTCGCTCGCCACGGGCGGCCTTTGCCTGATTGTATGGGTGCAGGGGTAGCAGCTCCTGTGACTTCAGTATCAGGTCATTCATAAGCTGTACCGTTTCCTCAGCCTCTTCTTCATATCCCTCCTCGGCCTTGACCAATAGCGGACGCCAAGGCTCATTGGGGTGATCGTGTGGCGGATTGCAAACGATGTGCTTGTTGCCGCCTTTGATGACAAGGAGATGTCGGTACTGGATGCCGCAGATGAACTGCACACGGTCTGAGCCTAAGTGCTCGTTCAGGTAGTCGATGAGCACACGGGCATCCTCTGTCTGCAGGTTGCCTCCGTTATGTGTGATGATTTTGCCGTCCTCTAAGGTGATGAGATTGCAGCGGATGGCGAAATCGTCGGGCTGCATATCGTAGCCTATCGAGGCGGCTTCG
>JAEEPT010000120.1 GCA_016284895.1 Prevotella sp.
CATTACAAAAAAAATGCCAACTGGAGAACAAATCCAGTTGGCACTTCTTAACGTCCTTAGAATATATATGTTCTTATGTTATTATGTCTTAAAGAACAGTTATTATGTCTAAGAAAAATATGTCCTTATGTTACTATGTCTTAAAAAACATTTATTATGTCTTAAAAGAACAGTTACTCTGTCTCAGGCACTTACTTCACCATGAACTTCTTACCGTCCTTGATGTACAGGCCCTTGGCAGGAACGCCCTTCACCTGCACGCCAGAGAGTGTGTAGATAGCGCCGGTAGCCTGCATTTTGGCATTCACTGAAGTGATGCCCACCGACTCGTTGACACCAGAAGCCGTAGAAGCATACTTATAGATGACCAGATTGTCGAACCAGCAGCGGCGGTCGGCATTGTTGTAGTTAGAACTCAGCACGAACTTCGTGATCTTGTTGTCATCCAACTTGCTCAGCGGCATGAGTGCACCAGTGCAGGTGCCGTTCTTTCCGTTCACCACAGTACCCTGCATAGTCTGAGCCTTGTAGTCAACAATCAAGTCGAACGAAGACTTGTTGCTTTCCACATAGATAGCATCGTTAGAAGCTTTACTTGAACCAATACCTGTTACGTATTTGAGAAGGTCAAGACCCTCATTGGCATCGTTGTTGAAATCGTTGTATTCCACAGTGCCATTATATCTGTTGATATTGAATCCGGCTACGCGCTCACCAGCAGCATTCTGCAGTTGGATATTCAGGAAGCATTTGTTGAGGTTACCCACATAGAGGTCAAATTGCACACGCAGCACATCGTCGTCGGTCACAGCTTCAGGCAGGTTCACCGTACCAGCGGTGTTGCCCACACGCAGCACATCGGGGAATAAGAGTTCTTCACCAGAAAGCCAACCCATAGCATAGGTGGTAGCGGTGGTAGTAGAGTAGGTCTTTTCCTCCTCGTTGTAAGAGAATCCGCTCAGTATGAAGTCCATCTGGCCAGCTTCACCCTTGGTCACGAAGCCAGAAAGTGTAGATTCGGTTTCATCAGTAGCCTCGGTATAGACAGCCTCAACGCCCTTAGAGAAGTCAATGCTGACGATTGGCACCAGGTCGGGCACGCTGTTGACAAATGTTTCCTCGGCGGCTTTCAGAGTCTCGATAGCCTGAAGGATAGCAGCCTCGTCGGCCACGCGTGTAGCATCGGTACTGTTGGCCTTCATATTATCGAGCACTTGCTGTGCATCATTAATAGCAGTCTGGAAGGTGTTCTTGTCGCCACCCTGGTTCATGTCATCGTCGCGAATGGCCTCGGCCGTTTCAATCTCAGCCTGCAAGTCAGCGAATGGCTTATTTTGAGCCACAACATAGTTAATGGCATATTGATAGCCGCGTACCACCTGATACTGCAACAGGTTACCGTCGGCATCGTAGAGCTCTACACCGTTATATTTAGCCCAGTCCTCCAGTTCCTCATTGGTAGCAACGCCGGCATCCTCACCATCGGCAGTCACCCAACCCTTCGAAATCACTTCATTATAGTAAGGATCCCACTGGTCGAGTGCACGCTGAAGCGAGTCCTTCTCCCAGCGGTAGTTGTTGTCGCTCTGCATCTCAATCACACGATTACGGTTGTTGACGGCAGCATTCCACTGAGCGATGAAAGTGCTCCACTTCATCTTGCGATCAATGATATCCTGAAGATCGCCAAACGAACGAATCTCCACATTCTTCACGAACACAGCACCATTGCCGGTCTTTGCAGGGAAGAACACGCCAGCCGAGAAGGCCTCGCCCTCAGCAATCTCGCCCACCATATAGACTTTCTTCGTGTTGGGGCCGGCAGCTATCTCACCAATCCGATACACGCCATTGCCGATGAACAACTCAGCATCGTCGCGTGTCTGGTTGAAGTTGAAGGTCCATGCATTGCTCGGGCAGCTGGCCACACGCACCTCAGCCGAGATGTAATACTTACCAGCTGGGAAGTACTCGTTGACAAAGCTCAGTCTGTGTTCGCCCAGGTCGTAGTTACCCTGAATAGCGGCATTAATGTAGTCAATGAAGTCGGGGACCTCGTCACTATTGGCGCGATGCGCCCAGCGTCCACCCTCCAGCTTCAGGTTAGTGTATCTGGAAGGGCCATTGGTATCACCATTGTTCCAAGTAATCAGTGAGGGGAAGTCGATACCGTTTAATTGGTCGTTCATGCGCGTTGAGCTGGCATCCATGAATGCTGTCAGTCCTTCGTCGAACGACTGCATCATTTGATCAGCATTTCCGATATCGTCGAAATCACATCCTTCAGGATCTCCATTCAGGCCTTTGACGATATAGTCATAGACACCGCCTACGAACTCTTCACGTGCAGTAGCCGCAGCATCTGTGTTGAAGTTTGCATCAGCCAGAATCTTGTTGGCAAAATCCACCTTGCGGCGTGCGATACGGTCGTCATAGACTTCCATGACTGTGTTGATGGAGAAGTTGGTAATCATCGTTCCGGTAGCCAGCTTCTCGAAGTGCATGACAAGCTGCTGTCCCTCATCAGGAGTGAACACGAACGAAACGGTCTGCCACTCAGTGGTGATGTTGAATGCCGTAGCCACGTTCACTACAGGAGCTTCGTCTGTAGAAGCTGCATGAGTCAGCGAACCGTCGGCGTTCAGGAAGAAGTCCATGTAGTTGCTGCCTACAGTCGTTCCTACAGTTGATGTAGCGGCACTCTCGCCCTTAATCATGAACGACACGATGTAGGTCTGGCCACCATACAAGCCGCCCCATACATTGCAGATAGGCTCATCGGCGGTAGCACCCTGGCTCTGCAGCACGGTCTCACCATTGGGGCCTTCACCGTCAGAAGGTTTCCAAGTAGTAGCACTCACTTCCTCGATAGCGGTCAGTCCGCACCAGCCACCTACATTCAGGCCTTCGGCAAACGTACTGTTCTGAACGGTGTTCTCACCCGTAACCTTCAGTCTTTGCGTGGCGGTATAAGCATACTCTCCCACCTCAAAAGCGAAGGAGCTGACTGCACTCACCATAGCAAGAGCTGCTAAAAGTAGTCTTTTTTTCATAATTGTTTTTTTTTGATTAGTAAATAAAAAGTAAAAAAATCTCGTTGTCTAAGTAGGTTCGTACCTTGTGTATGCCGACACTGCACTAATGCATTGAAAGTCGGCCTAATGCACATATAACACCGCAAAAATACTGCATTTTTGTGATACGTATCTATGTTTTCTGCTTTTTTACCCGTTTATTTTTGATTTTTTAACGAGAATGTCGTTAGGTCGATGAATTCCAGAAAAGGCAAAGCTGAAGGTCTGATATGACATTGACCCTTCTGTCATCTATGGGTCATGAAATAAAATTTTGGCCAAAATTGAAAGAATAATAGCCAAAATTCTACCAATAATGGCCATAATTCTTCGTGATGATGCCTGAGAAACTCCCATTTCTTTTCTCGACTATTATATAATTTATAATGTTCGCGAACATTATTTATATTATATATGAGGACTTTAGACTTTAGACTTCAGACTTTAGACTTCAGACTTCAGACTTTAGACTTCAGCCTTCAGGCTAAAGGCTTAGTTGCCTTTTGTGATAGTTTTTGCAGCTCTTCCGATTTCAAAAATTGCGGTTTGCTGCCAATAATTATAGATAGTTTTTTTGGTCGTTTCATTTTTTTTTAGTTATTTTGCACTTTGAACCAAAAGACTGACTACTGATATTTCGAAATAAAACAAATAAAATTAGCTAATAACCATCTTATGAAGAAAATCTTTTTCTGTGTCTCTCTCGTGTTGACGGGATTGATGTCCTCTTGCGTAGATAAGTACGAAGAGGTAGATGCGGACAGTCTGCCGGAATGGCTCGGCTCAAGCATCTATGCGGAATTGGAGAATCCAGGGACGTCTGGTCTTACGGGCACTTTCTCGACTTATCTACGGCTGATCAAAGACCTCGGTGAATCTGAGACGCTGAGCCGTACTGGTTCGAAGACAGTGTTTCCTGCCAATGACGCTGCCTTCGCGCGATTCTTTAGTAACAATGAATGGGGAGTGAGTAGCTATGAGCAACTGTCTATCGGACAGAAGAAGCTGCTCCTTTATTCGTCTATGCTTGACAATCCACTGCTGCTCCAGTTGCTGCCTAACGTGTCGAACGGTACGGCAGAGCCTATGAACGGTATGGCACTGAAGCACTCTACCAACGTGAGTGTCATCGACTCTGTGCAGCACATGACCCGTGAGCAGATGCCTGCCAACAACGCTTACTGGTCGCCCTATTATGGCACAGGCATCGACGTGGTAGCAGACGCAACCCGTCCCATGATGGTGCACCTCACCCGTGAGTTTATGATTAGTAACGGCATCACCAATACCGGTGCCAACAGCGACTTTGAGATTCTGACAGGTACTCCTTATCCGCAGAGTGGCAAGGCTGCTTATATTTTCAATGATGCAGTGGCAGTGGCCGACGTGACCTGCCAGAATGGCTATATCCACCAGATGCAGGATGTGGTTGTTCCTCCTGGCAATATGGCTCAGGTGCTGCGCCGCAAGGACAACACCCACTTGTTCAGCCGTATCCTCGACTACTTCGCTGTACCCATCGCTGTGCCCAAGGTGACGAACAACTATGCCGAGTGGGCACGCAACCAGGTGCCAGCAGCTCCCGAGAAAACCATCTATGCGCTGCGCTATCTGAGCAGTCGCTCGTATGACAGCGAGCTGTCGTCTGAGACCAGTCTGACCCGTATGAATGGTAATAACGTGAGCAACGTGCTGAACTTCGACCCGGGCTGGAACCAGTACTATCCGAAACCCGCTAATTCATCGGGTGGCATCGACTATTCCATCATGGATATGGGTGCATTCTTCGTACCCAGTGATCAGGCCATGATCGAGTACTTCACACAGAAGAGTGCCACCCAGAAAGGTCCTGGTGCTTATCTGATTGACATCTACGGAGCCTATCCCGGCGAGCAGAACACCGCTGCCAATCTGCCAGTGAACCTTGACTCGCTGCACTCAAAGAACCCGCAGGTGCTCACTGCTTTCATCAACAACCTGATGAAGGCATCGTTCATAGGCTCAGTGCCCAGCAAGTTCGAGGCCGTGCTCAACGATGCCTCTGAGAACATGGGTCTGCACATCGACTCCATCAACCGCAAGAGCGATGGCAAGTACGACATCACCTTTGCCAACAACGGTGCTATCTACGTGATGAAGACCCTCTATGCTCCTGACGAGTACAATGCTGTACTGGCACCCGCTTCGGTCTATCCCGACATGCGCGTCATGAACTGGGCTGTTCAGGACCACGGCAGCAGTTCGGATGCCGACTACCACTTGGATGCCGACTTCAAGTACTACCTGCTCTCCATGAGTTCCAACTATGCCTTCTTCATCCCCGACGACCCCGCCTTCGATCTCTATTTCCTCGATCTTGCCTCGCTGGGCCATCGCGAGAACAATAATGTCAACGGTCGCATACTGCCCGACGTGCTTCACTTCACATACGATGCTACCCGCAAGTCTGAGCCGAAGCTTCAGTGCGAACGCTACTATTATAACATGGAGACCGGAGCTATTGAGGGATCACCCCGTTCAGAACAAATCAAGAACGTGCGCAGCCAGCTCGTCGATCTCATGAACTTCCATACCGTGGTGCTCCCCTCCGACAGAGTGAACAATTCGCTGGTGTCTATGGGCTACAACGGCAATCACTACTATAAGACCAAGCATGGCGGTGAGATCTATGTTGACGGTCACCAGATGAACGGTCGTGTGATGTCAGGCCCGCAGATTGACAACCCCACGCAGTTCCCCGCTCCACAGATCACACAGATCTATCCCGAGAAGAACGGTAATGCCTATCGTCTGAACCGCGTCATACAGTCGCCTATCAACAGCGTCTATAAAGTGCTGAATAATAATACCAACTTCCAAGAGTTCCTTGGTCTTTGCAATGACCTTGCCACCTCCGAAGTACTGGAGTGGGTGGGCATCTCCGGTGAGCGTAAGGATGCTTCTGGTAAGGCTGACCCTAACTATCCCTGCGAGCAGGACAACTACACCATCTTCACTACCGACTATCGCGTGGGCTCTTCCTGCATAGAGAGTGCTTGCTTAGACTACAACGTGAAGATGTTCAATACCTATAACTATACGCTCTTCGCCCCCGACAACACCGCTATGACAAAGGCCTACGCTATGGGTCTGCCCAAGTGGTCGGATGTGACCAGTCTCTACACGCAGTACAAGGACGAGACCGAAGAAACGCAGGCAGTGATTGATGCCAAGGCTTCTGCCCGTGAAATGATTGAGACCATCCGTGCCTTCATCCGCTATCACTTTGTCACCGGTTCGGTCTATGCCGACAACGTGATTGACCTGTCATCACCCCGTGTGAAGACGATGACCTCCGACGACATGGGCGTAGCACTCGAGTTGCGCATCACCGGTTCGGGCGGCATGATGAACATTGCCGACGGATATAGCGGACACACCGTTACCGTCAATGCCAACGACGGCTCGAAACTGAGCAATCAGATGACGCGCGAGTTCTGGTACAACGCCAAAGCACTCAATGCCACGTCAATCACCACATCGTCGTTCTGCGCCGTCCATCAGATTTCTGAACCGCTCTGTCCCAACTCCAACGGAAAGTATGGTTCAAGCGCAGCATCGCGTAAGCGTTAACCACACAAAGCAAACAATCAACGCTAATTGACCTATTAATATATGAATATCAAGAAATTTTTGTTTATAGCCCTATCGTGTGTCATCAGTCAGATGGCGATGGCACAGGGAGCCCGCATATCAGGTACGCTGAGCGATGCCGAAGGCCCAATCATGATGGGTAATGTGGTGGAGGTCGATGCCAACAACCGTATCGTCTCGGCCACGCAGACCGACTTCAACGGTAACTTCTCCATGCAGGTGAAGAGCACCAAGAACAAGTTGAAGTTCTCGTATGTGGGCGACAAGACAAAGGTCATGCCCATTGGGACACAGACCACCTTTAAGGTGACCCTCCAACCGGAGAACACCGTGCTGAAGGAAGTGACCGTGAAAGGACGCCGCCAGAACTCAGGCGGACTGAACATTGCCAAGAAGGAAATCACCGTGGCCTCGCAGACCATGAACATGGAGTCGGTGGAAGGTCTGGCCTTCACCTCGGCTGACGAGGCTCTGCAAGGTGAGATTGCCGGTCTGGATATCGTGTCGAACTCAGGTAACCTGGGTGCCGGTTCGCAGATGCGTCTGCGTGGTGTCACAACCCTCAGTGCCAATGCCAACCCGCTCATCGTGGTAGATGACAAGATCTTCGACAACCCCGATGAAGACTTCGACTATGCCAATGCCGACGAGGAGCAGTACTCCTCACTACTCTCGGTCAACGTGGAGGATATTGCCAACATCGAGGTACTGAAGGACGCCGCTGCTACGGCTGTGTGGGGTTCGAAAGGTGCCAACGGTGTGATCAAGATTACCACCAAGCGCGGTAGCCGTGGTAAACCTCATGTCAACTTCTCCTATAAGTTCACAGGTACTTGGCAGCCCGATGGCTACAAGCTGCTGGATGGTGACCAGTACACCATGCTGATGAAGGACGAGTTCTATCGTGCCACGCAGAGCTCGACCAGTACCACCGACATCAATGAGCTGAACTACAAGCGCTCATGGGGCGAGTATGAGAACTGGAACAACAACACCGACTGGGTGAAGGCAGTGCAGCAGTTTGGTGCCATGCACGACTTCAACCTCAACCTCACCGGTGGCGGTCAGAAGGCTACCTTCCGTATCTCGGCAGGCTATAAGCATCAGTCGGGTTCTATCATCAAGCAGAAGTTCCAGCAGTTCACCACACGTATGGCACTCGACTATAACGTGTCGGACCGCATCCGCTTCCTGACCAACTTCGCTCTCACTTATACGAACAACAACAAGAACTACGAGGGCAGCATCAATGGTACGAGCTATCCTTCGCTGCTCGCCATTGCGCAGAACATGGCTCCGAACATGAGCATATACCGCCAGAATCCTGACGGAACGGATACGGGCGAGTACTATCTCATGAATCCTTATAAGCAAGGTTTCACACCAGACGATGGCCCCTATCTGAGCTATGAGTTACGCAACTTCCACACAAGTCATTATGCCAACCCGGTAGCTGTGGCTAACATGGCTTGGGTGCACGACAAAACTTATCGTCTGACCCCTGACTTCACCATCAAGTACGAAATTCTGGGTACTGAAGCAGAGAGAAGCCGTCTGACCTTCAACGGTCGTGTGGACTTCGATATCTTCGCTGAGAGTAAGCCTACCTACCGTCCTGCTGCACTTTCGACACAGGACAACTGGACCACCAATGACTATAACGTCAGTACGAACTATGAGTACAACCGCATGAAGATTGGCGGACGTGCAGAACTGGTGTTCACTCCTTATTTCGAGAACCGCGACTGGTCGGCCACGATGTTGCTGCGCTATGAGATGAGTACGCAGAACAGCACCACACAGACCGTCAGTACCTCGCACCTGCCCAACGGCATCACATCGCCTACGGTTCCCGGCTTCCTGATTGAGGGAAATACCAACAGCAGCAACTCGCGTTCCAACTCACAGAACATTCTCTACAACGGACACGTGTCCTACAAAGATGGTCGCTACGCGCTGGGCTTCTCGCTCCGTGCCGATGGTGACTCGAAATTCGGCCCCTCTAACAAGTGGGCATATTTCCCCGGTGTCTCACTCCGCTACAACATCCATGAAGAGCCCTTTATGAAATGGTCGAGAAAAGTCATCTCTATGCTGGGTCTGCGTGCCTCTTGGGGTATCGTGGGTCGTGCACCGGACAAAGACTACCTGTTCTTCGAAGCCTATAACACCTCATACGGTAACTACGGTAAAGGTAACGACAAGGAGGCTACTGCCGTCCTGGAGCGCCTGAAACTGGGCGACCTGCGCTGGGAGAAGACACAATCGTACAACCTGGGCTTCAACCTCGGTATTTGGGACGACCGCTTCGAGATTGACTTTGACTACTATTATAAGAATACAACCGACCTGTTGCAGGGACTCTCTATCCCCTCTATGGCTGGTTACACTTCACTGGCATACGCAAACGTAGGCCGCATGACCAACCAAGGTTGGGAGCTCAACTTCACCGCCAAGAAGTTCGTGAAGTGGGGTAAGTTCTCAGCCGACCTGGGATTCAACATCGCCCAGAACAGCAACCTGCTGAAGGAAATGGACGAGAGCGTGCTCAATTCCATCAACGGCAACACGTGGGATGCCACCGTGCGTGGTAACGTGACATCTGGTTCACAGCATGGCTATCCCATTCGTGTGCAGCTGAACAACTCGCTGGGTTCAATCTACGGCTTCCGCTATAAGGGCGTTTACCAGTATGGCTATGACTACTTGGAGAACTACCGCAAGGAGCACAACCTGACGAATGCGCAGTATGAAGCTTGGATCAACGACTTCCTGGCCAGTGGCAAGACGGCTCCCGTGGCTGTGGGCTCCGATGGCAAGGTGATTATGACCAGTACTGGCGAACCTCAACGCCTCGTTTACAACTACGAGTCGAACGGAACCGGTGGTTCGACCACCTATAAGTTCCAGGGTGGTGATGCCATCTATCAGGACATCAACCACGATGGACAGATCAACGCACTCGACGTGGTCTATTTAGGCAACTCACTGCCGAAAGTGAACGGTGGCTTCAACCTCACGCTGCGCTACGGCAACTGGAAGGTGACGGGCCGTTTCAACTATCGTTTCGGCAACAAGATCGTGAACCTGGCTCGCATGAACCTGGAGACCATGTCGGGCACCTTCAACCAGAGCGCCACTACGAACTATCGTTGGCGTCAGGATGGCGACGTGACCCCCATGCCGCGTGCCGTGTATGTGTCTGGCGATGCTTCGCCTTACAACTACCAGGGTAGTGACCGCTACGTTGAAAACGGTAGTTTCGTGCGCTTCCAGAACCTGCAGGTGTCTTACACCTTCCCCAAGAAGCTCATCAAGAGCTGGGGCCTGAACAACTTGCAGATTTATGGCTCTATGAACAACCTGTTCGTGTGGACAAAGTACAGCGGCATCGATCCTGAGGTGTCGGCCACGGGTTACTATCCTGCACGCGACCAGTCGAAGACTCCGCGCTCGAAGCAGTTCACTATGACGGTGAACGTAGGCTTCTAAGAACCCACCCCCTCCCAAGGGAAGGGGAGTAGTTCAACAATACAAAAGGAAAAGAAATCAGTAAATTAATATAAATATGAATATACATATCATATCAAAGAAAATAAGAACGTCGTTTCTTGGGTTCTACGGTATATTAGTCCCCCTCACCTTGGGAGGGGTCGGGGGTGGGTTGCTCTCGTCGTGCCTCGATACCGTCATCTTGCCCGATGATATCACCGTTGGTGAAGACTTCTGGAAGAGGAAGAGCGACGTGGCCCTGATGGTGAATGCAGCATACGAAGGTATGACATTGCAATATTCTGATCACAGTACGAGCGAAAGCAAGTACATCAGTGGCAATGTCATTGAGAACCTGATTGTATGGTCGGCCCGTTCCGACGAATTCATACAGGCAGAGAGCCCTGAGGGTGCCATCCCCAATGCACTTGCCGAGGTGCTGTCGGCCAGCACACAGGTGACCAACCGCTACGCGAATTGGAGCC
>JAEEPT010000121.1 GCA_016284895.1 Prevotella sp.
GTACTTCTTATAGTGATTATTCCAATGAATATTTTGGAAATGTAGTCATACCAGAAGAAGTAACATACATGAATGAGACACGAAGGGTGACGTACATTGAAAATCGGGCGTTCTATGATTGTAGTGGATTAGGTTCTGTCACTATTCCTAATAGTGTGATGAGCATTGGAAGTTATGCGTTCCAGGGTTGTAGTAGATTAACTTCTGTCACTATTCCTAATAGTGTGATGAGCATAGGAGTTAGTGCGTTCCAACGTCGTAGTGGATTAACTTCTGTCACTATTCCTAATAGTGTGACGAGAATTGGAGCATCTGCATTCGCTCTGCACCACAACGGCTGCGAAACTGCACCACAACGGCTGCGAAACTGCACCGCAAGATATGCGAGATTGAAGTGCAGTTTTGCAGCCGTTAGTGTACAACCTATGTGCCGTTAGTGTGCAACCTGTGTGCCGTTGTGGTATAGTTTATGCACCGTAACAACACTGGTCAGAGATGGCCGGTTGCGATCTTATTTTACGATGATCTTCTGACCGTTTATAATATAGAAGCCTTTCTTCAGTTGCGCTTGATTAGCACGTAGCTTCTGGCCATTCAGGTTGTAAACGACATTGTCCATTCTCCGTTTTCCATTATCCATTAGACGCGAAGCGTCGTCGATGCCTGTGGTTGTTCCGTTGCCCAGGTATTCGAGGGTGAAATGGTCGAACTTACAGTCGTTGCCGGTATAGCTTTCGAGCTTTACACCGAAAGACAGTGTGCCATCAGTGATTTCGGTGGTGAGGCTGACGGTATTGTCGGTGAGCTGGGTCATGTCGGCCTTGTCGTTGTTGGCAAAGAGCCATGCCCCAGTATGGATGGTGCTTGAGCTGGTGCGCACGGCGATGCGGTATTTGCCGCTGGGCAGACCGGTGAGCTGCTGCGAGATGCTGCGGTTGGTGAGGTTGCCGGAGCCCTGCCACTTGTTGAAGTAGCTGTTGCCCACCTTGGCAGGCAGATAATTGGCATATTCCACTTCGAAGGCATCGTCCTGCGAGAGAGTCCAGCCTACGGGCTGCTTGGCGTGGAAGTTGTTGTAGCGCGTGCCGTCGGCATTGGTGATGAGGTAGGAGAAGTCAACGGGATTCTCTTCCGAGGCTTTCGCGATGTTCTCGACCACGGCGGCATACTGTCCGCGCAGAATGGCATAGAGGTCGTAGTAGCCAATGTTACTGCCCGTGGCATTGCCGGCCACCTCGTCGCTGCCGTCCCAGCGGCCTATGTTGAGACCACCCTTGTTGTTGACGAACGTCCATCCCGACTCAGGCAGGTAGGCGGCTGTCACATAGCAGCGGTCAGTCCAGCCTTCGCCGTTGTTCTCGGTGCGATAGTACCAGGTGGAGTTGTCGACGGTGTGCAGACAGTTGTCGGCATCGCCCACGCCGGTGATGACGAGCCACTGGGTGGCATCGCCCTTGGCACCTGAATAGTTGCTTGTGTTGAAGGCATCCATCATCCAGAGGGCATCCTTGTTGGTTTCGGGATAGACATCGGCCTCATACCACATGGTCTTGTTGGCACTGCCCTGATGATTGCCGGCAGCAAGCACAAGGCCGTTGTCGGTGTCGTGGTCGAAGATGGCGAAGAAATACTGGCTCACGTCATCGGGTAGGGTGGTAATCTTCTGCCAGCCGTGGTTCTCGTCATGGCGCTCGCCCACCTCCTTCGGTGTGTAGAGCACTACGCGCTCGGCGCGGAACTCCTGTGTGCTGGAACCGTTGAGCAGGTTGGCCTGGAATCCGATGTAGACCTCGGTCTCAGCATCGAGTTGGAAGTAGAGCCCTTGGATCTTCATGTCGCCCGTGCAGCTACTGATGGGGTAGTAGGCCAGTGCCTCGCTGGGGATGTCGGCCGTTGCGCTGAGCTTGGTGCTGACGAACATGTAGGCCTGCTGGCTCATGTTATAAGTGGTGTTGTAGGCTGCACCGAAGTAGTACTTACCTGCGGGCATTGTCACCTTGCGGTAGATGCGTGCATTGCTGAGGTCGCCGCTGTTGTTGTTGCCAGCATCGTTCCACACACCGAGCATCAGGGCTTCGTTGCCGCTGTATTTGTCGAGTCCGTGCTTCGTGCCGTCGCCTCCGTTGGGAATGTTGAAGTTTTCTACCGTCCAGTTCTTAGGAGCACCGAAACGGCTGGTGCCACCAGCCGAACGGCTGAAGTTGGAACCTTCGATGAAGTATTGTGTGGTGAGGTTCTCTTCGACAGCACTATTGAAAGCGCCGCCTTTGTTCGTGCCATCGTTCTCGAAGGAACGGTAGGCTTCGGCCAATGCCTCGCGAGCGGCATTGCAGGTCTCGTCGGAAGAACCGGCGGACACGTTTTTAGCCGTGGCGATGGCGTTGCGCAGTGCTTCGAGCTTTGCAATGCTCACCTTGCCGGTGTTGTAGGGATGTGCCTGTGTGGCAAACACGTCGGCTGCGGCCTCCATTTCGCTCACCATCGACTGCAGCACTTCATACGAAGTGCGGCTGTCGTTTTTGAAGGTGATGCGGAACACGGGTGCAATGGTATTCGGCTTTGTGCTGGGCACTTTCACGGTCAGACCGTTGATGTCCTGCGTGAACTCCACTTCGCCGCCGCCGAGCAGTACCACTTTGTCGACCTCGCCGCTATAGGATGTTTTTGTGATGGAGAATGCCTTGAAGGTGAAGTCGCCGGCAGCAGGCCATGCCATGATGGTGGCGTAGACGGTGCCGTTCTTCTCTACATAGCGCACGTCCTGTGCCGAGTAGGCCTGTCCCTCGTTGAAGCCCTGGGCGTTCATGGGGTTCACGGCCTCGGCCAAAGGACCTTCGCCGAAGGTCTTCCACATACGGGTGCCATAGATGCTCTCGCTGTTGATGTCCATCCATGCCTTGATGTCGGCCAGCACCTGGCGCTCCTTGTTGTCGATAGTACCATTGCCACGCACGGGGATAGAGAGCAGCAGGTTGCCGTTCTTCGACACCACGTCGATGAGCATGCGGATGACCGTTGCACCGCTCTTATATCCATTGCCGTTGTAGACGTTCTGATCGTAGTGCCACTGACCGATGCAGGTACAGGTCTGCCAGTAGGTATCCTGCGGACGGTCGGGGATGCCGCGCTCCACGTCCCACATCATGTAGCCCTTCTGTTGGGCAGTGAGCTGCTTGCCCGTGACCACCACCTGCTGCTTGCCGTCGTGTTCGGCGGCGCTGTGGTTGTAGTAGTGCTGCAGGATGTTCTTGCCGATCTGGTCGTCGCAGCCATAGAAAGGCATAGCGGTGTCGTCGAAGTAGATCATGTCGGGGTCGTAGTCATTAATCAACTGCAACACACGGTTCTGGAACTTCTGCTTGTAGGCAGCTGAAGGCTGCGAAGCACCGTTGCCCCAGTCCCATTGCGAATGGATGGTGCCGCTGCTCTCCCAACCTGTGGAGTGGTCGTGGTTCTGAGCATAGAGTTCCTGTGGGTCGAGACCTTCCCACCACTTGCCGGTACCGTCGGCCTTGGTAAGGTTACCGTCGAATTTCTGCGAGGGTTCCAGCCACGTCCATGCGTGAGAGGCGTGGATAGAGATGCCAAGCGGCAATCCCTCGGCCTTACAGGCATCGCTCCAGCCCTTTGCCAAGTCTTTCTTCGGGCCTACGTTCACTGAGTTCCACTCCTGGTAGGGGGAGTTCCAGAGGTCGAAGTTGTCGTGGTGGTTGCCCAGCGCCATGAAGTAACGGGCACCCACGCTCTTGTAGAGGCTCACCAGCTCCTGCGGATCCCACTGGTCGGCCTTCCAGGCATTGCACAGGTCTTTCAGTCCGAATGTTGAAGGATTGCCGAAATGGGATACATGGTAGTTGTACTGACCGCTGCCCTCGTAGTACATGAATCGGGCATACCAGTCACCATCCTCGGCCTGACACTGCGGTCCCCAGTGGGCCCAGATGCCGAACTTCGCATCCTTGAACCATTCGGGGCACTCCCATTGGCTGAGCGACTCCCAGTCGTTGCCGAAAGTACCAGTCTTTACAGTAACGTCGGCATTTTGTGCGCTGATTGACAGCGTGATGACTGTCAGCAGCAATGAAATCATTGTTTTTCTCATCGTTTTTATGAAAGTTGTGAAAATAGTAATAGTTGTTTCGTCTGCAAAGGTAGCGTTTTTACAGGGAAGAGGGTGTGAAAATAAGAAATTAGTATAGGACAAAAATAGCTTTGTGTAATTTTGTCCTATAAAAAACATGTTCTGTTACATGTTAATAGGGGGAATATTCCTACCTTTGCAACTGATAAATGCAATTCACGACGAAAGGCGAACTAAAAAATGCAAATACCCATTGAATCGCTCAACTTGCAGATGCTGAACGTAGGTTTGGCTCATCAGAATGGTGACTGGAACTGGCAGGGTGTCAGTTCTCCTTTTACGCGCATCTATTATGTGAAAGAGGGAGAGGCAATGGTGCATTTGACCAATCGTAGCGTAAGGCTGACTCCGGGCCATCTCTACATTCTTCCTGCTTACACGATGCACTCATACGAATGTAAGGGCGTTTTCGTACATTATTATTTACACGTGTACGAAGGATTCAAGAGTGAGATGAACATCATGGAACGCTACGACTTCCCCATGGAGGTGAAGGCCACGGCTGATGATGAACGCTTGTTTGAACGTATGTGTCAGCAGCATCCGCAAGCCAAGTTGCCCGACAGCGATCCGGAGTCCTATGACAATACCACTCAGTTTACCGACTATGTGTACCGTTATCGTGACATGCAACTGTGGCAGAAGATGGAACTGCGCGGTGCCATTCTCATGCTCTTTTCGCGTTTCATGCGCGAGGCTGTTCCCCATGTGTGGACTACCGATGACCGCCTGAAACGGGTGCTCGACTACATACACAGCCACATTGCTGAGAACATTGATATCGACGAATTGGCTAATGAAGCATGCATTACCAAGCCATACCTCATCCGTATTTTCAAACGGGAGATGGGCACCTCTCCCTTGCAGTACATCAATGCCAAAAAGGTGGAACGGGCACAGTTGTTGCTCTATACCAGCGATATGACGGTGAAGGAGGTCGCCTACACTCTGGGCTTTAGCGACCATAGCTATTTCATTCGTATGTTCCGTAAGACATCGGGTATCACACCGCAGGACTACCGTGAGAGAATGAGTTCGAAGTGAACAAATGCCAGATGACAATAATATAGAACTTAAAACATAGAAGATGAAAAGTAACAAAGTGGCTCTCGGCCTTATTTTCTGCCTGTTTTTCCTGTGGGCTATCAGCAGTAACCTGTTGCCGACGATGATTCGCCAACTGATGAAAACTTGTGAACTGAGCACTTTCGAGGCTTCGTTTACGGAAAGTGCCTATTGGCTGGCCTATTTTATATGTCCTATTCCCATTGCGATGTTCATGCGTAGGTATAGCTACAGGGTGGGCATCATCACAGGTCTGCTCATTGCTGCCTTGGGCGGTCTGCTGTTTTTCCCTGCTGCTATGGTAAAGAGTTACAGCGTTTATCTATGCATCTTCTTCGTCATCGCTACGGGCATGTGCTTCCTTGAGACGGCTGCCAATCCTTATGTCACCGTATTGGGCGACGCTGCCTCGGCTCCGCTACGGCTTAATCTGGCACAGTCGTTCAACGGACTGGGTGCTTTTATCTCAGCCATGTTCCTCAGTAAGTTGGTGCTGAGCGGTCAGACCTTTTCGCGTGAGACCCTGCCTGCCGACTATCCCGGCGGTTGGGAGGCTTACATCCAGATGGAGACCGATGCCATGAAAGCGCCCTATCTGCTGCTGGCGCTTGTACTTATCGCTGTAGCCCTGCTGCTGGTGTGGGTTAAGTTGCCGAAGGTGGGAGAAGAGGCTGAGAAGGGAACGGGGAAAAGTGAAAAACTGATAGATTTCTCTACCTTAAAGCGTCCTCACCTGCGCTGGGGTGTGATAGCACAATTCTTTTATAACGGTGGACAGACGGCTATCAACAGCCTGTTCTTGGTCTATTGTTGTACCTATGCAGGCATCAGCGAACAGGAAGCTACCACATTCTTCGGCTTCTACATGCTGGCCTTCCTGTTGGGACGTTGGGTTGGCACAATGCTCATGGCACGTTTCGCACCCGAGCGCATGCTGACGGTCTATGCGCTGGTCAATGTGGGACTCTGTGTGGTAATCATGGGATTTGGCGGACATGTGGGACTCTATGCCATGCTGGCGGTATCGTTCTTCATGTCAATCATCTATCCTACGCAGTTCTCGTTGGCTTTACAGGGGTTGGGCGACCAGACAAAGTCGGGCTCTGCCTTCCTCGTGATGGCGATTGTGGGCAATGCCTGTGTACCTCAGCTCACGGCCTTTGTCATGCAGCAGAACGCGCAGGTCTATCAGATAGCCTATATCGTGCCGCTGGTGTGCTTTGCGGTGTGTGCTTACTATGGAATGAGGTATAGGAGACTATTGAGAGTTGAAAAATAATAATTGATAATCAGAATACAATGCGTTACACAGAACTTGGACGGACGGGAATGAAGATTTCCCACTTGAGCTTCGGCGCTTCTTCGCTGGGCAGCGTTTTCCGCGAAACAAACGAGAAAGAAAGCTTTGAGGCTGTCGAGGCAGCTATCGAAGGTGGTATCAACTTTATTGACGTGAGTCCCTACTACGGTCATTATAAGGCTGAGACTGTATTGGGTAAGGCGCTGAGAAACATTCCGCGTGAAAAGTACTTCCTCAGCACGAAGGTTGGCCGATATGGCAAGGACGGCGTGAATACATGGGACTACTCGGCTCGGCGTGTCACCGACAGTGTCTATAAGAGCATGGAACGGCTGGGAGTTGAGTACATTGACTTAATCAATGTGCACGATATTGAGTTTCAGGCAGGATTGCCTGGTGGCCTGCAGAAAGTCGTAGATGAGACACTTCCGGCACTGGTGGAACTGCGTGAAAAAGGTGTGGTTGGTCATGTGGGCATTACCGACCTGCAGCTTGAAAACCTGAAATGGGTAGTGGAACATTGTAAGGAAGGTACTGTGGAAAGTATTCTGAACTTCTGTCATTACACGCTCAACGATGATGCGTTGGCCGATTATCTGGACTTCTTCGAGCAACGTGGTATTGGCATTGTCAATGCGTCGCCACTCAGCATGGGTCTGCTCTCTCAGCGTGGTGTACCTGCATGGCATCCTGCACCCAAAGCTTTGGTGGAGGCTTGTCAGAAGGCAGCAGAATACTGCAAGGCTAAAGGATATCTTATTGAGAAATTGGCCGTACAGTATTCCGTAAGCAATCCACGTATTGCCTCTACATTATTCTCATCTGCTAATCCTGATAATGTGCGTCGCAATATTCTGTGGGCTAACGAGGAACCTAATTGGGACTTGGTGAAAGAAGTGAAAGATATCATCGGTGACCAGCTACGTGTTACATGGGCAAACTCATAAAACTTATAAATCGGACTCCGTAAACTGAAAATGAAAAGATTATTATTGATTTCAAGCTTGCTGCTCGCAGTATTGACTATTGGAGCACAGCAGTACAGAATTCCCGTCAGCGAAGAGCAGGGATTCAAAGTATCAGGAGTGGAATTCTATGAATATCGGTCCGAAGCGTGTCAACCAGATTGCACCAGTACTCAGAATTAACAAGTAATCACGGCAATGGTCATAATAGATGCACATTCACATTTGTGGCTCCGTCAGGATACAGCTGTCGATGGCAAGCGAATAAAGTCATTGAAGAACGGACGCAGTATCTTCATGGACGAAGAAGTGCAGATGCTGCCTCCGTTCATGATTGACAGCCAGAATACCGCAGAGGTTTTTCTCTCAAATATGAACTATGCCCAAGTGGGTGCTGCCGTCGTTGTACAGGAGGTGATAGACGGATGTCAAAATGAATACCTGACACAGGTTCAGCGTCAATATCCTGACCGTTTCTTCTGTATGGGTATGGCGTGGAACGTGGAAGAGGCACAGGCTGTTGCGGATGCCGGACTGAAAGGTATAGCCTTCCCTGGTCATCGCATGCAGCAGCCGCTGACAGAACTAATGCCGGTGTTCAAGTTCATGGAGCAGAAGGGCTTAATACTTTCCATGTGCTTGGGTGATGATGAGACGCAGGTAGGCCAGATGCGTGAGGTCATCCAGGAGTGTCCGCAGTTGCGTGTGGCTATCGGTCATTTCGGCATGCCTACCACACCCTCGTTCCGCAGTCAGGTGATGCTGGCTCGTGAGGGTGAGCATGTCATGATTGAGTCCGGCGGCATCACCTGGCTCTATCATCCTGAGTTCTATCCCTATCCCACAGCCATACGTCGCATTTGTGAGGCAGCCTCGTGGGTGGGTATCGACCGACTGATGTGGGGCTCTGACTATCCGCGTACCATTACCGCAATAACCTATCGCATGTCCTATGACTTTGTCAGCAAGTGTAATGAACTTACCGAACAGGAGAAAGCCCTCTTCTTGGGTGAGAACGCCTGCTGTTTTTATGGTTTTAAGAATCTACCCGTATTACCTTATATTAAAAATATGTCAGAATAATGAAAGCAATTGAAATTTCACACAATCAGGAACTGAATATCATTGAAGTGGAGAGACCAGTGACACCTGGTCGTGAAGAGGTGCTGTTGAAACTGGAGTATGTGGGATTCTGTGGATCCGACCTGAATACTTTCATGGGACGGAATTCCATGGCATTGAACCCTGTCATACCCGGTCATGAGGTGGGAGCGGTCATCGAGGCCGTAGGTGCTGACGTGCCCGAAGGACTGAGACCCGGTATGGTGGTGACCTGTAATCCCTATACAAACTGCGGTAAATGTGCCTCGTGTCGAAACCAGCGTGTCAATGCCTGTCAGCATAACGAAACCCTTGGTGTACAGCGTCATGGTGCCATGAAGGAATATATCACTTTGCCATGGGAGAAAGTAATCCCCGCAGGACTGCTTACACCGAAGGTGTGTGCACTGGTAGAGCCGATGTCGGTAGGCTTCCATGCCGTGAGTCGTGCACAGGTGACAGATGTCGATGTGGTGCTTGTCATTGGCTGCGGCATGGTGGGTATGGGCGCTGTGGTGCGCGCAGCCATGCGTGGCGCTACGGTTGTGGCTGCCGATATCGATGACGAGAAGTTGGCATTGGCCAAGCAGATGGGAGCCTCCTATACTGTCAACACTCGTACGGAGGATGTTCATCAGCGATTGCTGGAAATGACCAGCGGCTTTGGGCCGGATGTGGTTATCGAGGCAGTAGGCAGTACGCCTACCTATCAGATGGCGGTCGACGAGGTGGCTTTCACCGGACGTGTGGTATGTATTGGCTATGCAAAGGCAGAGGTGTCGTTCCAGACGAAATACTTCGTACAGAAGGAACTCGATATACGTGGTTCGCGTAATGCGCAACCCTCTGATTTCCGTGCTGTTATCCATTATCTGGAACGGGGCACCTGTCCTGTTGATACGCTGATTACGAAAATTATCAAACCAGATGAGGCACTCGATACGATGCGCTGGTGGAGTCAGAATCCGGGAAAAGTGTTTAGGATTTTAGTAAAATTCTGATAAAAGAATATTCATGGAAGGATATGTGCAACGTCTGTCAGAAGGGAAAATCAAGCGCTATGTGCAGTATCTGGACATAAGCGATGATCCAGCATTGATAGCCGAATATCGTAAATGGCACTCTGAAGCCCATCATTGGAAAGAGGTGCGTGACGGTATACGCGAGGTGGGGATTCTTGAGATGGAACTATATCTCATAGGCAACCATCTCACAATGATCGTCGATACACCAGCCGACTTCAGCTGGCAGGAGGCAATGGACCGTTTGGCTACATTGCCCCGTCAGGCTGAATGGGAAGCATTTGTGGCAAAATTCCAGGGGTGTTCGGCCAATGCACGCAGTGATGAGAAATGGCAACCCATGGAACGTATTTTCAGACTTTACGATTGATCTCTTCTTTTGTCTGTGTGTATCTTTCTTTGGTCACGCGACGTGCACGAAGCGACCGCGATTGTGGAAAATCATTGAAATAATCGTCTTCGCTTATAATCCAGTGATGTGTTGCAATCATAGGTGCTCGTAACAACAGGCTTTCAACGTATTTCCTGTAGGATGGATGTATCACCGAGAGGTAGCACTGGCCGTTGACCGACTGTAAGGCTAACACCAGATGCTGTTTTCGTTTGTTTGGCGCTGCTACTCTAAGCTGTTGGGTGCGTGAACTGATGGTGATGTGTCGGCCCATGCGATTTAGCCGTGCCATCTCGGCACGAAACAATGGTCCAAGGCAGGCTCTGCCGTCAGTGAGAATGGCTCTGCATCCATCAACACCACCCTGCAACCAGGCAACGTGGCAATCGTAAAGATTGGTGAGAAGAGTGTGAAGATAATAATGAAATAACTCAAGCCGCAGGGGGGGACTGACGCCTATTCAACAGAAACAATCGTTGCAGCAGAAAGTCCTTCATCCAGTCCCAACATAAAAATGGAGATGCTCGTTTGAACATCTCCATTATTTGAAATGTAGGTTTACTTCAGTAGTTTTCTACCTTCATTGTCCTCCAGTGCAGGCTGGATAAAGCGGGACTTGATGTCT
>JAEEPT010000122.1 GCA_016284895.1 Prevotella sp.
ACCTGTGATAGAGAGCGCACCGTTTGCGCTATGGGCAATGTAGAGCCCGTGTTGCTTATCGTACATATCGCAATCAGTTTTTCTGTGATGATGCAGCGAAGATAAGCATAATTATTGAAAAAATAAAAAGTAAACGAACATATTTCAAATAATTTATATAATCTTTGCCTTGAGTAAAATAGCTCATTCCACTGAGCAATTTGTTCCGATATGCATAAAAGACCTGAATTTCAGGTAATTAAGAACCAACTTGAAGAGCGAAGAAAGTTCAGGTGTCTAACTGCTGGGCAGCAGCGCGAAGTCTGATGACAGCCAGGGGGGTATACAGATGTTTTGAAAAGTATGAGAGGGAGTGAAAAAGGGAGGGAGACGGGAGGGATATTTTGAAGAAACCTCAAAAAAATAATAGCAAGAACCTTAAACGCATCGAGAAGAACCTTAAACGCATCGAGAAAGCATGTTAAACGCATCGAGCAAGCATGCTAAACACTCCGAGTGAATAACATAAACGCACAACGTGATTTAGTCTAAAAACAATCAATGGCTTTTGCAGCCTATGGGGGATGGTATTACTTGCGTTTTCTTCCGAACTTCGAGCGAAGTGTGTCATAAATCTGCTGTGCGGCTGATTTATAGCTGATGTAGTAATTGGCGTAACTGGAATGTAGTCCTTGCAACTCAATCGCTTCTGGCATTTCGAAAAGAATGTGTTCTGCAAGCTTGTATGCCTCCTGCTCGTTGTCTGTGTAGAAGTAGTGAACCATCATGGCACGATAGCCAGCACAGAGATAGTAAGTGTCGTTGACATCTTTCTCTGCTTCACTCTGGCTGGCCTGGAGATTGGTGACGACATCCACCAGATCCTTAGCAGCCTGAAGCACTTCTGGACGTTTAATGTCTTGTTCGCCAAATTCAACACCTATGAGCTGAAAAGTGTAATTGAAACGGTTGTTATAGAAGGAGCCAATGTCTGCCGGTGACAGCTTTCCCTCAATTTCACAGATGGAAATCAATTTCTTAAAGAACTCTATTCGCTTTTCGGCAACTATGGTGGTGTCAATTGTTTGGTAGCGGTATGCAGTCTCAAGCTTGAGGTAGTCAAAGACAGTCATGTCCATGCCTTTCTTCTCCTTAAAACTCTTCAATTTTTCAAAAGTTTCGACAGCATGATGAAGGTCGCTTTGTCCGTTATAGCAGTCAAGCAGGTTACGGTAGCAGGCTACCTGTTGCATGCTATCCTTAATACCAAGTTCCTGCTGCATTTTGAAATAGCTTATAGCATCTTCGTAATGTTTCATTCTAAGGTTGGCAATTCCTAACCACATATAGTCATCGTTCAACTTGGGGAGTGAATCAGATTTCTGCATAAAAATATTTCCTGTGGCAACCAAGTTTTCCCACTGTGACAGTTTTCCTTCTATCCACATTTTGAAACGATAGTTATAAGCATATTCAGGATACTTCCTGATACCATAATCAAGTACTTCCAGACCTTTATTCAAATGCTCTTCGTCATTGATTTGGTAGCATATATCAGCATAGTCAACTATCTCATTTTGCTTCAATGTATTAATGTCGGCTTTTCCGTAGAATTCACCTGCATACACAATGTAGTTAATCATATCATCACGAGAGATACCTTTCTTTTTTGAAAGTACTTCATCGTAATATCGAGCTATCTCAAGATAGCATGGATAGGTAGGAAACTTTTTGTGCAATTCTTCTAATTCATGATCAAGGGTCAAATTTTCATAGCCTCCCAAACGCACATTCCTAAAAGGAGCCTGCATTCTAACCCACTTCATGTAAGGCTCAGGATTGGTAGGAAAAAGAATTTTAGCACTATCTATTTGATTTTTTGCATTTTGAAGAAACTTGATATCATAGGCAGGAGCATCTATCCATGCTCGAGAATGGAACAGACTGGCTTCGTTCAAATAAGCATCTATATAGTTAGGATACATTTGTTTTAACTTTGTATATCGCTCATTTGAATAGATTTCATTATTGTACGAAGTTAAGAACAAATCAGCAATGGCCGACATTAAATCTGGGTCATTCTTGAATTTTGCACACTGCTCGTCAGCAAAACGCATAAGAATCTCAGGAACAACTCTTGAATTTTTCAGCACGGAGTCCATAGCAATAACAGTGGCTCTCAACTGTGCATTATACTCAGGTGATCCCTTTTTCTGAGCAAAGGTTGCGGTGCTCAGCACCATGAGCATCAATAGGCAGATATAGATTCTTTTCATCATCATGAAGTAAATTTTTTAGCGATTAGAATTGGTATTGTAGTCCGAGGTCGAGTGAGCCCAGCACCTTCAGACGTCCCAAAAGCATGCCGTGAACTTTCAGATTAGGATTGTAGTAGAGCTGCGGGGTGAGGGTGATGCCCAGTCCGCGATACACGTTGGCAGTAAGTTTCACACCTCCGTTGATGGCTATGCCAATCTTGTCGGCAGCTTCAGGCATCGGACGCATCTCATGATTCACGCGCAAGCTCTCCTGCCCGTCAAGCACAGCCTTACGACTCATTGTGAACATCACGCTTGGACCTACGAATCCCTCGAAATCGAACAATCGACCCGGACGATAGCCACTGAACGCATTAGTCAGGTTCACTGAATAGTTCAGCGAGGCCAGGCCCCAGTTATAAGTATAGTTCAGAAGTCCCTTGCGCACCATAGGAGCATAGTTATACTCCGGTACATTCATGTTCAGGTCGTAATAACGGGTAAAGTCGGAAGTGTTGTGCTTCATATACTCGAATGCCAACCTTATGCCCGACACATTGCCTGGCCGATACTCAAAGAATGCATTAGCGTTATAGGGTATCGACGACGGACCTTTGAACTTGCTGTTGCCCGACAGCAAGTGGATACCGCCTCCCACTCCGAAAGCAAAACGAGGACGATGCTCACCTTTCGGCACCTCATACTTACGATAGGGGCGCGAGGTACTGGTGACCGTGACACCTGCATTCACGCCGAATGTGTTGTCGGAGAAATTAGCCATCCACTGCACATTGCGGTAAGGCACGTTATAGATGCGATAGGAGTAGCGTGGCTCTAAGTAGAACTGCAGACCGTCGGTGAGACGCGCCCATAGGTGCATACCTACCGAATAAGACTCACTCCAGCAATGCAGCGAATTGGCATCTTTATGCTTCATGAGCCAGCCCAGACCGGCGCCGCCCACGATATAGAATCCCACTGGAGCATCCCAACGGAAGCTGCGCAAGAAGCCCAACGGATTGAACATGCCTTCCACACGGGCTCCCACATAGAATGATGACAGCTGTTCTTCGTAGGTCAGCTGATTGGCTTTGGTAGTCTTTTTGCCCCATAGTGTCGAACTGAACATAGCTGAAGCTCGCAATCCTATGATGGGCGAGAACCATTTGCCACCACTTACCGCCCACTCATAGCCCATCTTCTCACTGCCAGTCAGCTCAGGGTTGTCGGTGAACGTCACACCAGCAGCCATCTCAAACAGCCACGGTGCCATCCATGAGCGAAGACGGGTGGAGTCGGCAGTCAGCAGATTGGGGTCTTTCTCCTTCGAACGCTTCAACAATCGGTTGCGGGCAGCACGAGAGAGGTGATTGTCGAAATAGTAAACGAAATTGGCATTCACACCGTAAGCAACATCGTATCGATGCCAGTTGCGTGCCTGACTGAGGTCAATGTCGTCGGAAGCCAATGCCACGTAGGGCTCAATATTGAGCACGCCATGCGGGCCTGTGTAGAAGCGCAGCTGCAGTCCACCATGCACCTCGTAGGGTGTTGCCACGCGGGTGGTACTACGCAGTCGGGCTCTGTGGAGGCCCACGCCCACCACGGTGCCCACCTCCAACAGGCGCGAGGGGTTGTAGCCGTTCAGATAGGAAGAGATGTTGAACAGGTGGTCAAACTGTCCGCCTACACGCAGATACATACGGTCGTAGTCTTGTTGATAGCCCAGTGCAGCATTGACCAGCAGGCGTAGTGAGTGGTGCTTGCCCAACTGTTTGCCCACACCGAAATGGAAGGTATTCAGTGTATTGAACTTGTAGCCCTTAGTAGGTGGAAACATGTTTTCGATACCCATACCCACCTGAAGGAACAAGTCGCGATACCAGCGAGGCTTGTTGAGCGAGTCGCCAGGAGCCAGGTAGCGAGTATCCATGACATATTTCCTATAATCCTCATGTCCTTTCAATCTTGCGCTATCGACAGGTATAATAGTAGTATCCCTACTTATCTTATAAGGATTATCCTCCACTTCCGTCGTGTCATTCTTCACATCATCCTTACTCGATGTCTCCAATATCTGTGCATTTGACGTTAATGCACAAAAGAAAGCAAGCATCAAGACAAAGGAGAGGTTCCGAAAATAGTCCATATAGTGATACTTATTCTCTTGCATCATTTGCTGGATTATTAACATTGTTATCAGCAGTTTCTTTTACAGTCTCTTCCTGTTTTGAATCCTGCGTAGGAACATTCTGTTCCTTATTTTCCTCTTTGTCAGAAGATTTCATTTCTAAATACTTTGCATGTTCTTGTTTGTCTGCAAAAGAGCGAAGTGCATATATTTTTTTGTAGATAGGAATTCGGCTGTTTTTATAAGCATGACGCCTTTTCTTTCGCATATCTTCACTGATTCTGCCTTCATTGAAATAATGCTTCATAAAGTTTTTATCTGTTTCGAAACATTTCTCAAAATAGGCCAAATAGTAAGGATAACCCACCACATTCCAACTCATATCAACGCCCTTTATATCATTAGCATCTATTTCACCCACATCAGGCAGGGGATAATTGCCCTCTTTACCATCACGTTTAGCCCATAGAAGAGCCATCAGATACCACTTCACAGGATTATCATCTCGCATCTGAAGGACATACTGCCAAGCCAATTCGCTTTTATTCAGTTCGTCAAACTCAGTGTATAATACAGCTTTGTTATCAGGTCCGGAATTCTCTACATACTCTAAAGCAACATTAAAAGCAGCCCGTTCTAGTGGCGTTCGTTGATTTTCGGGAATACGATATAGTCTCCGGAAATTGATGTAGTTCTGCAACTTCACCAAAGCTGGACTTGAATAACCATTTTCGACTAACATGTCAACATACCATTTAGCCCTTTCATGCTCCTGTAATTGGTAGAAGATAACAGCCTGATTCAAAATAATCTCTGGACGATTCATCTTTATAGGCTGCAATATACCATCAGCATCTGTTTTTAAATAATTGAGACGAATCTGATTATTACGCTCATATATCAATGGCATAAGCACCGTTGAGTCAGGAGCACCTCGTTTGATACCTAACAAAGCCATCTTATTTATAACATAGGTAGCCAATGGACGATCGTATTGTTTTAACTGTTTAACGATGCGTTTATATACGATTTCAGTAAGCGTATCAATCTCAGCACTGTCTTTCAGTTCACTAAACATATTGTAGTAATCTCCATTGGAGAAAGATGGGTCACGTTTGTTCTTTCGATAAGCCACCACTGCCTCTTGCGCATTCAGTTTCTTCTTCGTAAAGAATGAATACTTAAAAGATATACGACATTGCGACTCCAAGATAGGCTTAATCACCTCAGAGTATGATGGAATCTTTTTTATTACCTGTTCTGCAGCATCCTTATTTTTAGATTGAGCCAAAGCTTCACGTACAAGTTGTGCCTCTGCAGGATGCATCTTCTCATCAAGTAACTCTGCCGTATGTTCCCATGAATCAATCATAGGTTTGGTTTCTATTGAGACATTACCAATATGTATTCGTCCCCTGGCTGCTCTTGCACGTTTGTCGGCCAACTCCATATTATGCTTTTCATTGCCGTCAGGTGAAGCATAAGCCTCCAATGTAGCGCCAAGTATATGACCACCAGTAGCTCTCACATTTGCAATCGTATTTTCCAATGCCGAGATACTTTCGTAGTACATCGAATCTTCAATAATATCGGCAGTATTATATGTGAATTGAATGGCCAAATCCTTCTCGTCTTCAGAAGGACGTTCCTGCGAATTTTCGTAAAACTCATCTGTCAGCATCAAGTCGACAGCAGCGGTACCCATTTGCAAGAATTTATAAGGACTAATGCGCAAACATGTTCCAGGATCAACTCCCTCATAAGTCTTATGATGATAGTCTTCCACATAAAGTTTTAGAAAACCACGATATTTATGGTCTTTAATAGGTCTTTTAAAATCAATTATTGTATCAACGACTATTTTTCCATCTTTATGCACTAAATCTTCAATTGCACATATATAACCTGGTCTTTTGCGTTTCTCAATACGAGTATTTACTATGATACTATCATTATCCACATAAATCGTATCCATTAAGAAACCACCCTTTCCGTCTTCTATTGTTCGACCGTTTTTATCATATTTGGGCCTAATCACTTTCCGCTTTTCCCGATGAATGGTGTCGCGTGTTACTATATGAACTACCTCAAGGCGTTCTTTTCCTATTGGGTCAAGAGATTCATAGTCAAACCCTTTACGTTTGTTCTGCAAAGCATGATAATCTTTTCCTTCATAAACAGCAGCAGGTAAATGAGCTACTGTGTCTTCTGTTAAGCAGTCAACGGCATAAGGAAGAATGATGATTCTTGAGTCTTTCTCATGCTGACCTACAGGAAATTCCAAATGGTATTCCCAATGCTCATATCCATCTTCATAGTCGAACGACTTTCTTCGATTGCCACCTGTTGATCTCAGTTTACTATCAATATTCACATTGCCAAGTTTCTGAGCACTTCCTATGAAAACTTCATATTCATACCCCCCATCAATTTTTTTACAACTATAAGTTATATCATTTCCCTGACTTGTTTTTCCTTTCTTGTTCTTCCAGTTTCCATCGGCATGCATAATAATAAAGACCTCATTTTCATTTGTTGCAAATACAACGCCCATACCATTGGCACCAGCGAAAGTGAATACACCAGCACTACTACTTTCTAATGCGAATTCACTTAGGAAGTCACTGGCACTCTTATGATCGTCCCTTATTCCAGAGACCATTTTATCATAAACGCGTTGAGCCTCAGAATATTCATAATAATGTCCATAAAGGCCTGATGTCTCTAACTCTTTATTATCATTAGTCCGGTACTTTACCTTATACGTATAATTTGCTGTTTGTGCTAAAACATCATTACGCCCAAACATAAATAAAAGTAAGGAAATTGAGAAAAAGAAATAGTATAGGTTCCTCATTATGGATATATTGTGCTTTATAGGAATTTTCTACTTAATAATATATGTGATGGATACACCGATGCGGGTAGGCAGGAGGGTGTAGCCACGTGAATTGGGAACGATGTGGCCAGTTCGTGAATATTCCGTGTCATAGAAGTCGCCTTCAAAATGCTCCTTCTGACGGTAATAGAGGGCACCAAAGCCCGAATGTACGTCAATGTTCAGACGTTTAGTGAGATTGAAGACGTAGCCAAAGGTCAAGCCCGCACCGATAGCATTGCCGTTATAGACCTTGCTGCTCCAGGTCACGTCATACTTGGCCACATGAGCCCCTATGCCGAAGAACCAGCGACTCATGGCACGTCCAGAGAAGAAGTAGCGCAGCTCGGGTTGTATGCCCCACGCCTTCACGTCCTTGCCCCAAGGCTTCCTGATGAAATAGCCATGCAGACCCAACACCGACCGCTCGGCAAAATGACTCTTACCGAGTCCCATCTCCACACCTATGTTAGGCATCATCAGTGCATCCATCAACACGTTGGTACCGATAGCCAGCTGTTGCGCACTCATACGGGTGGCCGATAGTGAAATCAGAATGATGAGGACAAACTTCTTCATGAGTAGTTTTCTTGTTTTGCTTCTTTTTTTATTTGAAAGGATATGCCCCCACCCTTTCTGAGCGGTAGGCATATCCTTGATAGAGGGTTATTAGTTCAGATCCAGATCGTCGAATCCTTCTTCATCGATCTCTTCCCATGGAGTCAGGGTAGCATTGAGCGTCACCTTCTGAGGACCAGAAATCTTGATAATCACACGGTAGGTGTGGCCTGCCTGTATGCCAGATGTGGTATTGTTCAGGTTCAGGTCCAGCGGAGAAGCGTCATTAAACTTTGCCACCACATTTCCGCCATCAACCATCTTGAGGTTGATTTGCGCACCATAGAGGAAGCCAGTACCAGCACCTGCGTCGGGAACAGGCAACAGAACAGGCTGACCCACTTTGATGAGGTCACCGTTGTTCACCTGTTTCTTATTAACGTAAGGCTGATCGTTCTCATCAAGCATGGGGATGGCCGATTTATCGCCGTCCCAGTTGATGTTGAGCTTGCCCTCATTGGTGGGGTTGTCCAAGTCGGCTATAACCAGCTGCGCTGTAGTGGGAATACCATCCCAGGAGCCAGGGGCATAGTTGCTGTTACGAGCATACAACACAACCGAGTCGAGCACCATCTTGTTGGCCATCTCATAGCCGATGCCTGGGTTCTCATCTTCTACGCCCTGGATATAGAACTGAATACGCATCAGTTTATGATTAAAGGCCACATTGGGATACATCGTGGCATGGCCAGCCTGACGGAAGTACTGTGCGCTATAGGCATATTTCTCAGTGGCATCGTTCATGTCAGCGCGCTTGCTCTGCCCCCAGATGATGTCTTTCGTACCATCAAGCTCACTGTAGCTGGCCTCAACATATCTGCTTTGCAGCGAGATATCGGAGTCATTCACTCGCGGATAGTAACCGTAGAAGCGGAAGGCATACCAGTTCTCGTATGGATACCAATATTTGACTGTAGGATCGGCCCAGTTCAGGTCGGTAGCACCCGTCAGGTCATTTATCTCAGCATTGGCCTGTTCGTTTATAATCTTGATACAACGCGGGTCATGCCAGTCAATGGGTGCCACCTCTTCGGGGTTGGTACGAATCTGATCGGTAGCCAACATGTAGATACCGATACTGTCCACCTCGAAGCTGTCCACCTTAGACTCAATGCTGGCACGGGTGGCAAGACCGCCTGACGACAGGCGCACCTCCACGTCGCTATTCAGCTCGAGAGCAGCGGTTTCTGACCCCTGCCAGGCTGCCTCGTCCTCATCCATCTGAGAACAGGCAGCAAAGGCAGTAGCCATGAGTAATGCACAAAATATGATTCTGATGTTCATATTTTAATGTCTTATATTCAGAAACTTAATTTTGCTCATTGAATGCGTCATCTTCAGGAGTAATCTCGATAGTTCCACCATTCATCCAGCCAGTCAGCGTTGTGGTAACTTCGATTGGTGACAATCCGTAGAGCTTTATCAAGACTTCATAAGAATAACCGCGCTTGAAGGGTTCTGTTCCAGCAGTATTGATTTTGACAACGTCGGGGGCAGTAAACACCATCTTTTTGACATTCTGACCGCCTTCAGATGTTGGCTTATATTGGTGCATGTAAACCTTAATTTTGTAACTATTATCAGGTGCTACGAGCAAAGCTTCACCAACAGAGCGGCCTACTGTAGTAGAATTGGGCTGAATGCTATCCAACTTTACCAAATTCAGACTATCTACACGTGTATCAACTGCATGTTCAGCACGCTGCTTCAAGAAAAGTTCAGACTTAATATTGTTGTCCCAAATGATGCGGTTTTTCAAATTAGTGGTGTCATCCATAGCTGCTAAAGTATCTTTAGGTGTATAAGCTACAATAAGTTTACCTGTAGTCTTTGACTCAATAGAGATAGAATCGACAAAAATGCCAGTAGTGGGATCCATTGCCTCATTATTACCAGCAATAATCTTAAAGGAAAGACGAGTCAACAAGTGCTTGAACTCAAGATTAGGCTGCACATTATTACGAGCTGCGTATGCAGAATATGCACGATTAACCTTATCTGTTCCTAAAGCAAGAGTGTCATCATGGGAAGGAACGGCTTTTGCCACCATAACATCTTGTGATCCATCAATTCTGAAAGGAAGTACTGCACGAGTTGAATCTTTTCTATTTATTCCTGCAATCGTGTCAAGTCTCACAGCATCATCTAAACGATATCCCCAGAAGTCGAATTTATCGGTTGTAGGATAATACTTAACAGCATTAGTTAAATCAATGGCACGATTGCTCAGAACTCCATCAGGAGTGAAGAACGTGACATCGTTGTAAAGTGGTGTTGGATCACTCAGATCTGTAAGAGCAAGACGAAGGCTGTCCTTTTTAAACATAAAAACATTAACAATCTGCTTGTTCCACACATTATCTGCAGAATCTGTCAGAGAACCTACGGTACCCGTACCACGAGTCTGTACTGAGGCAACTTTTCCCACTCCAATTTGGATAGGAACAAGACCATCGTTAACATTCTGTTCAACAACAGCTCCTGCATCGAAGTTGTCGTCCGATGTGCAACTTGCAAACAGACCTGCTGCTGCAATTGCGAAAAACATAATTTTTTTCATGTCTTAAAATTTTAAGTGAATAAAAAAGATAAAAATAAAATATTGTTTGTTATATGTCTGCCTATTTTTCGTCGTCATCGATGAACACGTCATCGCCTGACTTCCAGTTCTCAATCGCCGTATAGACTTCAATCTTTTTACTACC
>JAEEPT010000123.1 GCA_016284895.1 Prevotella sp.
CATCTACCAACCTATCACTGCCTACTGATACAGTGATAGGTTGGTAGATGTTGGTTGAATTCTTAGCTGCGGTTGAGTAGTCATAGACACAAGCATAAGTACCAACAGCAATTGTATGTGCAATCTCAGCAGCCTGACCAGCAGTAACAGCTATAGGATTGTCATCAATACCATTTACGATGCTTGTTACAGTAGCATCGATATCGGCAGGAGTCAGGATAACACCATTACGACCAGTGATAACGCCGGCAGCGACGCTTGACTGATTCTCAAGAGCGTCCATCACAAGACCTTCGGTAGCAGGAGTGGTACCTGTTACAGCATAGAGAAGAGATCTGGCAGTTCCGTCGGTAGGAGTGGTACCATTCAAATCACCTTTCAGTGTTGCAGTAAGCTCACTATTATCCATTACCTGAACATAGATGTTCTTAGCAGTTGCCTTTGAATACTCGTCCTTGGTGATGTCGTGGCCCTGCTGATAGGTGGTGATAGTCGGAGTTGCAACAGTTGTAATGGTAGTCTGCTCAGCAGTAGCATCCGTAGCCTCTGCTACAACGGCATCGAAGGTGATGGGGAACAAGCCAGAAGGTTTATCTGCTGCACCTGTCCAACCGTTGGTGTTATCCGAAATCTTGAAGATGTAAGTGTAAGCGTAGTTAGGCAGCCACTTGGTGTAAGTAGCAGGAACCACAGCCTTTGCACCTTTAACCGTAATAGTCTCAGCAGCACCGTCGATAGGAACAAGAGTGTAATCAACACGCAGGGTGATAGGAGCATTTGTGCTGACAGGGAACACGTTCGTATAGTACTTGTTAGCAGCAGTACCAGCGAAGGTTGCAGTGGTGAGTGTGCGACCCAAGAATACATTACCGTCATCAACTTCAGCACTTTCTTTTGCCACAAGCTGACTTGTGAGAGCACCAAAGGTCTTACTCGTTGTCTTGTCTGAAGGGTCTGAACCGGCAGTCACAGTAGCAGCAGCGATGTCGTAGTCCTCCTTAGTATCGTTGTTATTACCTACGTGTGGGAAGAAAACATCAATCTGTCCCTTGACAGTAAGAGCACCATCAGTGGTGAAAATCAAGGCAGCATCAGTACCCTTAGCACCAGAGAAATCCGTTGTTCCGTCAACAGTGTAAAACTGAACATTCTTTACAGAATAGCCAGGGACAGTCTCATAAAGAGCAACACGCACCTTTGAACCAAGGCTCTTGAACTTCAACTGGACTTCCTTGCCAAAGTCTGCCAGTGGAACCTCTGTGATGTCAGAGATATAAGCCTGAGCAAGAGCAGCCTCTGAAGGGAGATAGAAGGTATAAGCAACACCAGAACCTGCAAGATTGGCACCATACTTCATAGCGGTCACACCAATTTCGCCAGCTGAAGGAGTTGTCGTAATCTTTGCCTTGAATGTACCTGTTGAGAAGGCAAGGAAGTCATACTGAGCAGCGTTGTAGTCCCAGTACTTGATAGTCTGGCTGGTCAGAGCAGACAGTCTGTCATAGTTTGTACCATCTGGTGTGACACCTACATACTCCCAGTTTGCGGTGTTGGATGCTGTAGTACCAGCTGTGTTAACACCATATTGAACTAAATAATTGTCAAACACAAGTGTTGGAGTAGGACTTGTTGCTGCCTCCGTACCCTTAGTACCAGTCACATAGAAGTGATTACCGAGCAGAGTTGCTGCAGACTGACCGTAGATGTTACCACGCGTTGCATTCTGCATGTCGAATCCGAACTGGATGCTTCCATCACCAGTTTGCTCCAGAGCTGCATTGGGACTGTTGTCTCCAACGTACTCTTCATTTGCGCAGCTTGCGAATGTTGCCGCAAAGGCTGCGAGGAAAAAATACTTAGTTTTCATAATTGAAAAGTTTAAAAAGTTAATAATTAAATGAATTAAAAAAATTGTTGTTTTGTTTGATTTTTTTGTTTTTTTTGTTGTTTAGTTTTGTTTTTATTGTTTTGTATTTCGTATTCACTACTTGCATGAAGCAAGAGGCAAGAGAGTTTTTTTATATATTTTTGTTCCATTCGTTTTATTACATTTCAAATTCATGTGTTCCTCCATCCTCGAAGTCCTTCACCACGGCATCGAAGCCGGAGCCGCCGGAGCGGGTGGGTATGGGCACGGTGTCCATATTGAGCTCAACGGTGATGACTCCGCCTCGGTAGCGCCTGCGCACCTGGTCGGTGACGTCGAAGACGAAGGTGGAGTCCATGCCGTTGTTGAACTGCATCGTGACGTCCATATAGTGAGGCTCCTTGTCGGTGACCTGTGAGACGTCCCTGATCTGGCTGTGTATCTGGTTGCACATTCCGAATGTGACCAGGCGGCCTCCGACGATATCGACCGATTCGCCCTTCATGTCGCATCCCTTCTTCATCAGCACATTGTAATAGACGGTGACGGGGTCGCTGCCTGCCCGGCCCGTGTTGATCACCACGGAGCGTGCCATGCCTGAGAGGTTGGCTGAGCCATCTACCGACTTCACGCGCCCGTTGTTGTTGTGCAGGATGACCTGCGTGAGGTAGATGTAGGTGAGGGGCTGCAGCAACATGTTCAGCTGTTTGAAATAGACGTTGCGCTCAGCATCGAAGGTGAAGCCCTTCAGGTCGGACGTGATGGCCTCGGCCAGGCTCTGGGCACCGAAGAGCACCTCGGGCTCGTAGAACGAGCGTGTGTAGCGCGGTGCCTGATAGCGCGACATCATCATGCTGGGTCCGGTGGAGGCAACCACGCTGTCGTAGTTTGCGTCCTCGTCGATGCGCAGGCTCTGCACACCGTCGATGGTGCTGATCTCGTTCCACACCAGGAGGTCCCAGTAGCCCCACTCGTAGCGCCCGGAGAAGGTCTTGCCATAGACCTTGTCTTTCCTGACGTTCAGGCGCGGACCGTAGGGTATGTCGCCTGTGTAGTAGCGGCGGAGGTTGAACTCGTCGGGCTCGGTGTAGCCCATCTCACCGAAGACGGCGCGGTCGTTGTCGTCCCAGCCATAGTACCACTCGGAACGCCAGTCGTATTTGACGTCGTAGGTCAGCTCGTAGTTCAAGTCGTAGTTCCAGTACACGTCGAGCTGCAGGTCGATGAGAGGCAGGGTGAAGTCAACTTCAGCCGAGTCGTAGAGGTGGAGGGGCGGCTGACGCTCGCACGATACCATGAGCACCGTGAGGGTGGCGAAGAGTAGCAGCAGCTTTCTCATTGGGCAACCCTCCTTTCTGAATCATGGGCCTCGTGGGGCTTATTGGCCTCATGGGCCTTATTAGCCTCATTGGCCTTATTAGCCTCATTGGCCCTATAGGCCCCAGAAGCCTCCATTATCTCCCAGCTCCTGAAGCTCACTCCCTTCTTGGCCACCCTGCGGTAGAGCAGGTCGTAGCTGAGGGTGATGCCCACGCGGGTGGGGCCCAGCCAGCTGAAGCGGTACTGGCGCTTCTTGAAGAGTGCGGGCTTCTTCGTCCACTTGTAATAATAGAGGTGGTCGCGGTAATTGGGGTTGACGGGGTTCTCGTACTGGAACGGATCGTAGCCAGTGATGAAGTAGCCCGCCTGGGCCTGGAACTCCAGCCGCCAGTGGCCGTCGCGGCTGAGCGGCAGCACATAGCCGGCGCCGACGCCACCGCCAAGACCTTCGCCCATCCAGCCGTTGTCGGCATCGAACATGATGCCGTAGAGTCCTACATGGGCGTAGGCCTGCACATAGAAGCCGCGGAAGGCGGCACCCTGGCCGGGAACGTTGCGACGTATGTCGCCGGAACGGAAGTAGTAGCGCGACTCCAGCTGGTAGTTGCGCACCTGGAAATACTTGTGGCCTTCGTAGTCCTGCCACCAGGGGCAGTCGAACGAGGCGCCAAAGGTGAAGTGGCCGTGCAGGGGATAGTACTCAACGGCCACGTTGGGGATGGGACACCAACGGTTGTAGCCTGGCATGTAGGCCAGGTCTAACAACACATTGGTCTTCACGGAGAGTAACTCGCGCCGATGAACGAGTGTAGGCACGGGGATGGGCCTCACACTGGGCAGCGAGGGCAACACATAGGGGAGCCCGCTGGCTTCGATGTGTTGCAGGGGCATGGACGGCTCGGGCCGTTCCAAGATCATCACGAAGCGGGCAGAGCGCAGCTTCGGATAGTAGGTGCGGAGCAGGCGACGCCACAGCCGGCCCTGATGGACCTGCATCAGCCTACGCTTCAGCGTGGGCAGGTCGTCTTTGGCCAGATAGACGTCGCACAGGGCCTGAACCAGGCCGTAGTCGCGGTCGCCGGCTTGGCGCATCATGATGCACAGCGTGCGGTAGTCCTCCACATCGACGTCGCGCTGTGAGAGGGTGTCGGCTGAAGCGGTGCTGATGTGCTGCCTGACGAAGCGGTAGAGGGCGTTCATACGGTTGTTACCCAGTGTGCGGTTCCAGCGCAGCGGTCCTTCAGGCGAGGCGGCACCACGGAACAGGAGCTTCTTCAGTCGGAGACTGTCGCTGTTGATGCGGGGGAAGATGGTGCCGGAGAGCAGGCGCAACAACGAGTCGTTCTTGGGCAGAACGAACTTGTTGACGGGGAAGATGACGCGTGCCGACGTGTTGAAGAACTCTTCATCGGTGACGGGTGCCAGCTCGGAGTTGCGCGGCACAATGCGGATGAACGGGTAGCGGTCGTAGAACGAAAGTGTGTCGGAGACGGAGCGGAGAGTAGTGTCAGCGGGGGCAGAAAGTGTGTTGAGAGAGTCGGGCTGACCAGACACGAAAGATGTTGCCAGAACCACGCTTCGTGTTCCCAGTAACATCAGAACTGTCAGTTTAAAAATACGCGTATTCAAAATAAGTACGCCCCCTCCCTTTCTTTAATAATTATCCTAAACTCTTAGGAATGAACGTCGTCTCCTCCTCTCCGTTAGAGTGAAACAACATGTTCAATATTCCTATATAAGTATGCAAAAATACTTATTTTTTACTAACAAAACATACATCTGCATAGAAAAGCATCTTTATTTAACAAAATTTATGTTAAATCAAAGGAAAACGAGATAATTTAGTGTTGAAAATGATACAACTGGCCTATATTAACTAAGGAGAAAATAAACACTCGCCACCATCACTTTTTTAACATTTCGAAACGGTCAAAAAGAGGGGTCGCGCCATTTAGGTCATATCACAACGAAATTTAGCCTAAATCACACTGCGATTTAGGTTAGATCGCAATGCGATTTAGGCTAGATCGTGTCGTGATTTAGGCTAAACCATTTCGTGATTTAGGCTAAACGATAAAACGCTTGCTGCTATCGGACTATGAACTTGCGGCCATTGCTGATGTAAAGTCCTGGTTTTGAGGCAACTACGCGACAGCCCTGAAGGTCGTAAACAGGATGGTCGGTAGTGGGCGTGAGGCTCGGAATGTTGTTCACGCTGGTCACCTGACTGACAAGATAACGATGGCGCAGGGCTGAGCGCACGGCATACCAGGCGGGCTTGCGGTTCTGACCAGCATCGTAGAGCAGCGGACTGGAGGCTGAGCGCCATGAGTCGTTGTCCTTCACACCCCAGATGACCATCGAGGGGCAGTTGGCATTGTTGAGCACCACATCGGTGACAACACGGTAGCAGCGGGCCTGCTCCTCTAAGTCCTGTGGCGAGGTGGAGGGAATGCCCATGTCGAGCTCGGTGATGATGCACTTCAGACCTGCCTCGCCAAAGCGGCGGATGGTGCGCTCCAGCTTGGCGGAGTCGAGCTGATTGACGGAGAAATGGCTCTGCAGGCCCACACCGTCGATGGGGATGTTGCGCTCGCGGAGATGGGCTATCAGGTTGTGGAAAGCGGCTGCCTTGGCGGTGCCTTGCAGCTCGACGTCGTAGTCGTTCAGATAGAGGTCAACCGTGGGGTCGGCACGATGGGCATAGACGAAGGCAGAGTCGATGTAGTCGTCGCCAATGGCACGCGACCATACCGTGGGACGCAGCGTGTAGCCGTCGGGATTGGTGCGCACGACGGACTGGTCGTCGTCCAGACACTCGTTGACGACATCCCACTCGGTGACCTTGCCCTTGAAGTGCTGCATCACGGTGTTGATGTGCTCTTTCATGATGGCAAGGGCCTCGGTGCGGCTCCAGTTCTTGTCGTTCTTCTTGCCATCGCTGCTCAGCCACGCGGGCTGCTGCATGTGCCACACCAGACAGTGACCACGAACCTTCATGTTGTGGGTCTGGGCAACGTTGACCAGGGCATCGGCAGAACCGAAGGAGAACTCTTCGCGAGAGGGACGCAGGGCATCCATCTTCATCTCGTTCTCAGCCACGAGCATGTTGAACTGCTGGCCACCCTCTTCGGTACCTGCCTTCCACGTGGAGAGCGCCACGCCGATGTTCTTCTGGTTCTTCTCGGCATAGTGGCGCAGGGTGTTGTTGTCCTGGCTGTCGTCGATGCCGTCGTCATAGAAAGCTCCCATGTGAGACGATGGGTCATCGGGGTCGTCGGGATTGGTGGTATCGTCGGTGGCATCGGTAAGAGAGGTGACGCGCAGCTTCAGGATGTAGGCTTCGGCTGTCTGCTCCTCAACGAGCTTCCAAGTGAAACGACCCGGCTGGCGCAGAAGGAACTGCCAGTCGCCGGTCTTGCTCTTGGCCTCGAGCACGGTGAACTCATCACCCACGCTGGGACTGAGCTGCTCATCGACGGCGATGGTGACAACGGGCTGCTCGTCGCTGGTGTCGAAATCCTCGGTATTGGTGTCGTACTTCAAAGAGCCGTTGACCAGAAGACGGTCGTTGCCATCGGCGGCAACCTTGAAACGCAGCACCGAAGCGGGATGGAGCGTGAGGTGGGACTGCTTAGCGGGGGTGAAGTAGTTGCGGAGCGTGAGCGTGCCTACGGCGTTGTCGCCCGGCTCAATGGTGCCGTAGTTATCTACACTGCCGCCAATGCTGCCCGTACCGCCCAGCAATCCACCACTGAACACGTAGGCAATGGCTTTGCTCTCACTCGACATGGCCCCCAGACCACCACGCTTCTTGCCGCTCTCGGCAGCAGCACGGTCGTTGTTGATCATCACGGCTCCGTCGAGGATGCGGAGCGCACCGCTCAGGTAGTTGTCGTTGCCGGTGATGCGATAGGTGCCCTTGCCTTGTTTCACAATGCCCAACGGGGTGTCGTCACGATAGTCAGAGGGAGCAAGGGTGCCTGCGAGCAAACCGCCCGAATTGATGCCACCCACGAGATAGTAAGCGGAACGCTGGTTCTTGATGTAGCCCTGCAAGCGGGAGCCTTCCTCGGTGTCGAGCTCGCCCATGCAGAAGCCGGCACCAGCGGAATTGGCCTCGCAGGCCATCGTGGCACCGCTGTGAAGCACCACCTTGTTCCACTGCATCGTAGCGTTCAGCTTGCCTGCCTGCAGGTCTTTCAGGGCATTGTCAGCCGACGAGCTCTTGCCGCCATGCGCCAGCACCACACCGTAGGAGCCTGCCGAACTGGAGTTCTCCTTGAAGGGATAGATGTTGATGATGCCGAAGAAACCGCCTAAATCGGCCCAAGTGCTACCACTTTTCGTGCCTAAGTAACAACGTTCGCCACCACCGTAGAAGTTCAGCACACCCAGATTGGAGCCGCTCACCTTCGACGAGAAATAGCAGTAACGCGCCATCTTCACATTGACCGTCTGGCCGTCGGCAATGTTGACGTCCTGGTTATAGGACACATAGTTCGACGCGGTGTTGTTGCCACTGATGTCAATGGTCACCTCGTCCTGCGCCTGGGCTGCCGTCGTGAGGCAGAGCCCCAGCGCGATAAAAAGGGTCTTTTTCATCTTAAAACTGTATTTTAATTGCAAATGTTCTCTTCACGTTCATATCGAAATTCTCGTACCTCGCACCTCGAAAAATTAAGGAGCAAGCACCTTGTAATAGTTCAGGATGCGCATTTCAGTGGCTTCGCATATCTCACGGGCATAGTCGTTCAGCTGATGAAAGCGGGAATAGTCGCTTTCACCGTCAAACGACCAGGGAGCAAGAATGAGAAGATGACCGGCTGTACAGGCATAGAAACGGCGTAGGGACGGCTTCCAGTATTCGCCAATAGGTTCTTTCTGCAAGAGAATCAGAGGCAGATGGGATTCGAGGGCATCGTTGACGATGATCCTCTCACCCTTTGAGATACCTGGCGTAACCAGCACCGTGCCTTCCTCGGCAACACGAAGCAGACGGGCGCGTTCTTGTCGAAAATCCTCGGTTTCATCGGTCGGTTTCCCTGTCTTGGGATCCTTGCGATGGAAGAACACCTGTTCCTTGATGGGATATTTCAGCAGGAACAGGTTGCCGAAGGCCGCATATTCGCGGCCTGCAATCCAGAGGTGCAATTGTCGCTCCATGAGGTGAGGACATTCCTCACGGATACGCGCCCGAAGGGGGTTCTCTTTCATATAGCGCTTGATATTCTCCAGCATCCCCCTCTTATTGATGATGCGGTCGTGGTAGCCCTTCTCGAAAAGCACCGGTCGCAGCTGCCCTTTACCCAAGGGAGAACCCTTGGGCACAGCCGCTCCCGTCGCTCCCGCTCTCGTTGCTCCCGTGCCCGTTGCTCCTGTGCCCGTTGCTCCTGTGCTTGGCATTGCTGTTGTGCTTGGCGTTTTTCCGCCAAGACAAGCGTTGTCCTGCCATTGCCACCACGCGCGGGAGCAGCCTGTCTTGAACCCGCGCATCACGTGGCCCAGGTGCTTTCCTTCGGGCAGTGGCTCGCGCACATACAGCAGCAGATGGATATGGTCTGGCATCATTGCCACTTGCCATACTTCCACTGCTGGATAGAAATGATGGATCTTCGGCACCTCTTGTTCCAGCACGTGCCGCCCCAGCTCCGACAGCGCCATGTGTGGCGCCTCGTCGGTTCCTGGCCGTCCTTTTGTGCTCCCTTCGATGGTGCCGAACAACCGCTTTCGTCCCTCAACGACCATCGTCACCATATACAGCCCCTTTTGGTAGTAATCATGCCAAAAGGAACGCCGGTGCTGGTTATGGATGGTCTCGTGTTTTATAGTATTCATGCTGCAAAGATACAGAACATCAATAAAAAAAGCAATGCAATCCTCAATAATCGCATTGCTTTTATAAAGTAAGGTATAAACGAGACTTTAATCAGCCATCTTTGCCTTGATCATCTCGCGGTTCAGGCGAGCGATGTTGGCGATGGTCTCGTTCTTCGGGCATACGGCCTCACAAGCACGGGTGTTGGTGCAGTTGCCGAAGCCCAGCTCGTCCATCTTGGCTATCATGTTCTTCACACGACGGGCAGCCTCTACGCGGCCCTGGGGAAGCAGGGCGAGCTGGCTCACCTTCGAGCTGACGAAGAGCATTGCCGAACCGTTCTTACAAGCTGCCACGCAAGCGCCGCAGCCGATGCATGAGGCGCAGTCCATAGCCTCGTCGGCATCCTCCTTGGGGATGAGGATGGCGTTGGCATCCTGAGCCTGTCCGGTGCGGATGGTGGTGTAGCCACCTGCCTGGATGATCTTATCGAAGGCGTAGCGGTCAACCATGCAGTCCTTGATCACAGGGAAGGCTGCTGAGCGCCAAGGCTCGACGGTGATCACGTCGCCATCGTTGAAACGGCGCATATAGAGCTGACAGGTGGTGGCACCGCGCTCGGTACGTCCGTGAGGCGTACCGTTGATGTACAGCGAGCACATGCCGCAGATGCCCTCGCGGCAGTCGTGATCGAACACGAAGGGTTCCTTGCCTTCGTTGATAAGCTCCTCGTTCAGGATGTCGAGCATCTCGAGGAACGAGGTATCATCGGGAATGTCATGCATTTCGTGTGTATCGAAATGTCCCTGGTCCTTGGGGCCGTTCTGGCGCCAGAACTTTATTGTAAATGAAATGTTTTTTGCCATAATGAAGCCCCCCTCTAATCCCCCCGAAAAGGGGGGAGGCCACAATAGGGGCATGGGCCTTAGTTTCTATTCTATACCCCTCCCCTTTCGGGGGAGGTTGGTAGGGGGCTTTTAGTTCTTATAATTTCTGGTCTGTACCTTGATTGCCTCGTACTCCAGCGGCTCCTTGATGAGAGTAGGCTCGTTGCCCTTGCCTTGGAACTCCCAGCAGCCTACGTAGAAGTAGTTCTCGTCGTCGCGCTTGGCCTCGCCTTCCTCGGTCTGGTACTCCTCGCGGAAGTGTCCACCGCAAGACTCGTTACGAGAGAGGGCGTCGAAAGCGACGAGCTGACCCATGGTGAAGAAGTCGCGCAGGTGGATAGCCTTGTCGAGCTCGATGTTCAGGCCTTCCTTTGTTCCGGGAACGAAGAGGTTGGTGTCAAACTCCTTCTCCAGCTCGTGCATCTTCTTCAGACCAGTCTTCAGACCTTCAGCCGTACGACCCATACCTACATACTCCCACATGATGTGGCCAAGTTCCTTGTGGATAGAGTCAACAGAGCGCTTACCCTTAATATTCATCAGACGGTCAATCTCTGCATTAACGGCCTTCTCTGCCTCGTCAAACTCTGGACGGTCGGTGGGAATCTTACTCCAGATACTCTGGTCGGCCAGATAGTTC
>JAEEPT010000124.1 GCA_016284895.1 Prevotella sp.
ATTGATACCAGTTTGGCACGTCACAACTTTTTCTATGCTGGTGAGGATAAACAGCGGCGTATGTTCATCGTAAAGTACGGACAAGTGAACTGGAGTTACACGGATCAACTGCACCGAGGCGAAATCAGCGATGTCGTGCTGATGACTGATGGGCATATTCTCGTGGCTCATCAGTATGGTGTGGCCGAGGTGGACGCTGACGGACAGACCGTTTGGCAATATGTTGCACCTGAAGGTACTGAGATTCACACCGTCCAACCTATCGGACGGACACATGTGGTGTTTGTACAGAACGGGAAACCAGCCAAAGCTGTGGTCATGGCGATTCCGTCAAAGGAGATTGTCAGGGAATTTGAGCTACCTATATCGGAAAAGGGGTCTGTACACGGACAGTTCCGGAATGCCAGACTGTCGAGTCGGGGTACGCTGCTTGTGGCCAATATGGCATTGGGATATATCCATGAATTCACATCCGACGGTAAAGAGGTAGACCGCTGGACATGCATGCAACCATGGTCAGTTCAGGAAATGCCTAAAACGGGTAACCTGCTCATCACGGGTAGTAAAGGTCAGGTTCAGGAAATCAACCGCCAAGGTCAGACCGTATGGCAGATGAACTTCAGAGCCTATGGTGTTACTCAATCACAGAAGACCGTCCGACTGAAAAACGGTAACCACATCATCAACAACTGGTACAACGAGTGGAACAAGCAGCCGATGGACACAGCCAATGCCCCCGTGCAGGCTATTGAGGTTGACAAGGAAGGCAAGGTGGTATGGCAACTCCGTGCGTGGAAGAATCCTGACCTCGGTCCGTCGACTACCATCCAGTTGCTCGACGAGGCTGTGAACCGCGAACGTATTTTCTTTGGCGAATTTAACGCTCGTGTGCCCAAGCTTTTCGTCGGTCCAAACCAGCCGATTGGCATTGGGCGTGGCATCTATCCTGGTCGTGTCGCTTGGATACACTCACCCGGTGTGGCAAAATGGGACGGCAAGAATGGTCTGTGGGTAGAAGACCGATGGAACGACCAAGCCAAGGTCGACGCGATGATACCAGAGGCGATGATACAGTTGACGGGCGAGACGAACGCCAAGAAAGCATGGCAGGCACTGTTCAAGCACTTCAACAAGACCCATGGGCGTGGAAACCGAGGCTATAAAAAAGGAGAAAGCATCGCTATCAAGCTGAATCTGAACAATGCTATCTCCCACCACGACACCATTGAACTGAACTCATCGCCCTTCGTCACGCTGGCGCTGGTCCGCTCGTTAGTGCACGATGGTGGTGTCCGTCAACAGGACATTGTGCTCTGCGAACCCAGCCGTGCCATCACTGATTCCATCTTTAATAAGATTCATCGTGAATTCCCCTTGGTGCGAATGATTGACAATATCGGTGGTGACGGGCGCGAGAAGTGCGATTATTATCCAGAGCAGATTGTCTACTCGACCGATAACGGAAAGATGGCAAGAGGTCTGGCCAAGTGTATTGTGGATGCCGACTACCTGATCAACTCGGCCTTGCTGAAGACACACTCTGGGCCAGGTGTGACGCTGACGGCGAAGAACTGGTATGGCGCCACGGACATCCATCTGCTCTGGCGACAGAACGCCCACAACAATGTTTCGCAGGATAAACGTCACGGCAAGCCAGGCTACAAGACCTTTGTCGACTGGATGGCACATAAAGACATGGGGCAGAAGGCACTGCTCTACCTGATTGACGGTACCTATGGTTCTCGCGATGTGAACGGTGCGCCCAATCCGAAATGGATGAAAGAGCCGTTCAACGGTGACTGGGCCTGCTCACTTATTGCGTCACAGGATGAACTGGCCTGTGATGCCGTGGCTATGGATATCATTATCGGTGAATGGCCGGAGTTTGGCAGTCTGAACTACTGTGATGAGTATCTTCGCGAGGCTGCCAGCATACCCAACACACCCAGTGGAACTATTTATAAACAGGGCGGAAAGCCCCTGACAGAACCGCTCGGACTCTTTGAGCACTGGAATAGTGAGCACAAGTATACGAAGATTGACTTGAAGTATAAGAAACTATGATGAAGAGAGTGATCGTCTTGGCGACCGTCGTTTGTTGGCTATTGAGCGCAAACGCTCAGGTGAATGATGCCTTTCAGGGGATATTGCCCGTCACAGACAAGGCGATGATGTGTTCTCTCAATGGCGAATGGAGCCTGAAGGTGGTGACTGGCATTAGTGAGGACACGACTGTGCCGGCTAAAGATGGTACATGGGGGAGAATTCCTGTTCCAGGATGTTGGGAGGCTTACGGCTTCTGTAAGCCCAAGTATGACAGTCCAAATCCGCTAACGGGCTATTACCGTACAACATTTACTGTGCCGAGTGCATGGCAAGGCCAGCGCATCGTGCTCCGCTTCGACGGTGTGCTCTACGGCTACGACCTGTGGATCAATGGCAAGCAGGCTGGATCGTGGCGGTCTGCTTATAATACGGCCTTGTTCGACATCACCGACTATCTTGTTCCCCTCCCTTCTAAGGGGAAGGGCCGGGGGTGGGGTGAACAATCACTGGCCATGCGTGTCATCTCACAGTTCCCTGGCAGCGACTTCGACTACAACGACGATTGGGCACCCAACGGTATCTTCCGCGACGTGACGCTGATGGCCGTGCCAAAGACACACCTCTCTGATCTAACCATCCACACGAAGAATACAGGCGAGGTAAGTGTTGATACGAAGGTAGCAAACGCCAACAAGCAGACAACCATGACGTATGAGATTCTCGATGCACAAGGTAGAATTGTGGGCAGCAATAAGGTAGAGAATCCACATCTTTGGACAGCTGAGACACCTTACCTATACACCCTGCGTACAACGCTTTCTCAGAAGGGTAAAACCCTTCAGACCTTCGAGCATAAGTTCGGCTTCCGTGAACTGACGATTGATGGCAATGTCCTGAAACTCAACGGACAGCCCATCAAACTGCGTGGTGTTACCAGTCATGCCACTGATCCTGAAACTGTTAAGGTCATCAGCGACGAGCTGACTCTGAAGGACATGCGCCTGATGAAGGAGGCTTCGGTAAACTACATCCGCACCTCTCACTATCCTCGTGAGCCGCGTTTCTACGAACTGGCCGACTCGCTGGGCTTCTATATTATTGACGAGGTACCCTTCGGCTATGGCGACAAGAATCTGTATAAGGATGATTTCTATCCCATACTCAAACAGCGAGCACAGGCCACCATCCGCCGCGATAAGAACCATGCATCGGTGATGATCTGGAGCCTGGGCAACGAGAACCCGCTGACGGATATCTGCATCCGTCTGGGCGACTATGTGAAGAGTGAACTCGATCCGTCACGTCCCATTTGCTATCCGCAGGTGGGCAGCTATTTCCGAAAATTCAACTACGATTTCCCAAAGGTGGCAGACATCTACACGCCTCACTATCCTACAACCAGTCAAGTGGGCAGCTTTTATCAGCGGGCAGATCGTCCCGTCATCTTCACAGAGTATCTGCACACGCTGGGAATCTCGTTCGAGGACCATGACCGCCAATGGGAAATCATAGAGCGCACGCCCTGTATAGCAGGAGGAAGCGTCTGGGAATGGGTAGACCAGGGAATGCCGTTTAAAGGTGAAAAAGTCAAAGGGTTAAAAGGTGAAAAAATGTACGGCTACGAGGAAAAGGTGTATACGTCGGAAGAGAGTGGTTTCGAGATGTATTGTAACAAAGGAACCGACGGACTACTCTATGCCGACCGCACACCCTTGCCCAACTACTATGAACTGCAGCACAATTATGCCCAAGCTGCCATTACTGACAGTATCATTACTTTCGACGATGGACAGACCGCCATCGACCTACATATCCGCAACCGATTCGACTTCCTGAACCTGAAGGACAATGTCACCTTCCATTGGGTGCTCTCCCAAGACCGCGATACCATCGCTAGTGGAGCCTTCTCGCCAGACTGCCAGCCACATCAGGCAATCGTTTATCCATTCTGTCTTCCCGCAACACTCGACACGCGCAAGATTTGCCTGTTGAACATTGAAATCAGCGATGCTCAGGGACGTATCTTCAATCGCCACGCTATTCCCATCAATCCAAAGGACTTGACAGGCAGATTGCTTTCCGGACTGACGGAAACAGCAGCCAATCCTATGAGCGTAGTTCAGGGAGAGATGATGGTACGTGCAGGTCGTAAAGCCACTCTGGCTGAAACGCTCAAGGTAGGTGACAAACGCTTAGAAAGATATCTGTTGCCCTTATCGTCAGATGGCACAAGTGCCGGAAGCATCAAGACGGACATCAAGACAGAGAATGTTGGTCATGCGATGCATGTCGCATTCTCACTGACCCCCGACACAACAGACACCTTCCTGTCTGAACTGGGTATTGCGCTGCTACTTGACCAGCAGATAGACCGCGTTCAATGGATCGGACAAGGCGTACTGCCTACTTATCCAGGTCGCTATCGTGCCGGACGCTATGGTTTTTGGTCATTGCAGCAGGGTGATCTCTATTTCGAAGGAAATCGCAGAGGAGTAGATGCCGCCTGGCTGACCGACAAAGACGGCAACGGACTGTTGCTCGTGTGCAATCAGGGTAATGTGAGTTTCGAGCAGACCGACCGTGGCATTGTGCTCACCTACAATGCTGCTGTTTCAGGCCAAGGCCCCAAGTTTGCGCGTACTGCCTTCCCCGTCATTGCCAAGGAAGTTGGTACGATAAGCGACGTTTTCTATCTCTATCGTACTGATGCAGACAATATACCGGAACTGCTGAAAAAGCTTTTTGTTGATCCGCAGACAATCCCACCACCTTTTCATCCCTTTGAGACACAATACGACACTTATCTTAACAGATTTGATGAAATTATAAGTAGAGATAAGCATGAATAAACATAGTGTTTTACTCTTGTTTCTTTGTTTGGCTTTCCATCTATTTGGCGATGCCCGCACTCTGCAATCCAGAAGAGATGCAGCGTAAAGGCGGTGCAGGCATCTACTACCACCTGTCGTATCACGGTGACCCTGCCAGCTGGATATGGCTCAGTCCGTTGTCGCCCGCCTTCCTCTCCACAGAACTGACAAAAGCCTACACCTACGGAGCAAGGAAGATTTGGGTGTTTAATGTGGGCGATATCAAGCCTGCCGAGAAAGAGATTTCCTTTGTTATGGACTTGGCTTGGAACATCGACAGATGGAAACCTACAGAGGCACACAACTATATCAGGTACTGGGCTGAAAAGACATTCGGCTCCAACGTGGCGCAGGACATCGCGGACCTGATGGCTGGCTACTATCGGCTACAGGCTGGTGGCAAGGATGCCCATGTCTGGTTTGTCAATTATACGGAATCTCAGATAGCGCAACGAATCGAAACCTTCCGCCACCTTTCTGAACAGGCAGAGAAACTGGCAAAGCAGATTCCACCGCCATTGAGGAATGCCAACTTCGAGCTGGTGGAATATCCCATACGTGGTGCAGCCATGATCAATGAATACCAGCTGTTGGCACGTCGCAGCATGGTATGTGCTACAGTTGGAGACAGTCTCGGAGCCATGACAGATGCCGACCGAGTGAAGCAGATGTTCGAAGCATTAAACGACTGGACGCGTCGTTACAATGAAGATATCCAACAGGGTAAGTGGCGTGAGTTGCTACCAAGGAAATCTCTGAAGCCGCAAAGCAGATGCCCAACCCTCGCTTTCTCTCTGTTGCCGATGCCACCAGTTGTGCAGGAGCAATTATTGATAGCTCAGTAGAAGCAGAGGTACCTCTTTGGATAGAAGCCCTCACGCCAATCCGCAACTTCTCAAAGGCTCCAGAAGATAATGTGTTCTGTCACGTATCAACAGACCAAGACAGCTTCGATGCCTCTGCCACGCCTATTAATAACGTTTGGCATGCTCCTTACGTCGGCCCCATGTGGAGCCGTGAAGGCATACTCCATCTGAAGAAAGGTCGTAACGTACTCCATCTGTCTGAAATCAAATCAGATGCACGCATCGACCGCCTTTTCATCGGAATGAATCCGCCATTTGCTTCAGAACCCCGTCTGAGAATACAAGCCAATGACTATTACCAAAAACACGATAGTCAGGAGGGAAATGTCACTCAGGTCCCGCAATTGGGCTATACTGACGGCTTACTTGTGCAGCCATTCAACACTCCTTCATACAATCTTGACGATGCACCTTTCGTAGAATACAACATCGACCTGCAGGAGTGCGACAGCATCATCGAGATTCGCACGCTGCCCACTTTGCATATTGTTCGACCCAGGCATCGTACTTTAAGAGATTTTAGTAATGCAATAACTTAAATAAAAAGAAACTAATTATGGAGATTAAAGCAATCAGAATGTTCGACGGTGGGTTCATGAACCAGTCGTTTGCCTTCGGTGGTGAAAGCAAAGAGGGACTTGACGAACAAATCATTTATCGCAGTTCGCTGCAGAACTTCCTCATCGATACTGGGGATGAAGTGATTCTTGTGGACACAGGCTTCAAGACCGGCATGGCGGCTCCCGCTAAGAAACTCGGTGCACCGCTCAATATGGGTGAAAAAGTGGCTGACTATATGGACGCCTTCGCAGCCCTCGGCTACAAACCTGAGCAGGTGACGAAGATTCTTATTACCCACAAGCATCCTGACCATACGGCAGCACTGGAGTATTTCCCCAATGCCAAGGTGTATATCTCGCCCGAGGATGCCGATGCCATGAAGCTTCCTGAAGGAGGTAACATCATTCGTGCTGAGTATGGCACACCCTACAAGAACTTCCCCAATGCACAGGAAGTGGCTGATGGAATCTGGTTCATCGAAGCCAAGGGCCACACCAATGGCAATAGTATCGTCATTGCCGAAGATGGCGACCTCTATTACATGTTCCACGGCGACGTGACCTACTGTGATGCAGCGCTGAAGGCCAACAAACTGAGTATCGTATTCGAAGATATCAAGGCAGCCCGCCAGACCCTCGACCGTGTACGAGAGTTCGTCAAGAAGAATCCCACCGTCTATCTCTCCACCCATTGCCCTGAAGGCTACGAGAATCTGGAGATGAAGCGCGTGATGACGCTTTGAGCAAATGGTATTAAAAAGTGCTTCCCTGTTTGGGGAAGCACCTATTATTAATCAAGAATGAATATTAGCAGAGCTTGCGAGAACCGTCGCCGATAACTACGTCGTAGACCTTAGGCTCGTGACCATACTTCTCGTTGAACTTCTGCTTGGCAGTAGCGATGAACTGGCGGTACAGATCGTTGCGCACAAGGTTGATGGTGCAGCCTCCGAAGCCGCCGCCCATGATGCGTGAACCTGTGACACCACACTCTTTAGCAATGTCGTTGAGGAAGTCGAGCTCTTCGCAGCTGACCTCGTAGTCCTTCGACAGACCTTCGTGAGTCTGATACATCAGTTCACCGACTTTCTCGTAGTCGCCTTCGTTAAGTGCATCGCAGACAGCCAGCACACGGTCTTTCTCACCGAGCACGAAGCGAGCGCGCTTGTAGTCTTCTTCGCCTACCTCAGCACGTACTTCGTCAAGCTGTTCCCAAGTGCAGTCGCGCAGGGTCTCAAACTTGCCCTCCGGATGCTTGGCCTGAATGTGCTTCACCACATTCTCGCAGGAGTTGCGGCGGTCGTTGTAAGGAGAACCAGCCAACTGGTGCTTCACTACGCTATCGAGCAGTACGAGACGATAGCCATCGGGTTTGAAGGGGAAGTATTCGAACTCACGGCTACGGCAGTCGAGACGCATCAGACAGCCTGCCTTTCCGAATACAGAGGCGAACTGGTCCATGATACCGCAGTTGACACCGCAGTAGTTGTGCTCAGTAGCCTGACCAGCCAGTACCATATCCCACTGGCTGACCTTGTTGTCGCCAAAGATGTCGTTCAGTCCGCAGGCGAAGCAGCTCTCCATAGCTGCGCTGCTGGACATACCTGCGCCAAGGGGAACGTCGCCAGCAAAAGCGATGTTAAAGCCCTTAACGGGAACGCCCAACTTCTTCATTTCTAGGGCAATACCATAGATGTAACGAGCCCACGAAGCGCGGGGACCAGCAGGATCGCTGAGCTTGAAGTCGACACGGTCCTTCAGGTCGATAGCATAAGCCATCACGGTGTCTTCTGTTCCGTTGGCGCGCATCTCGGCCATCACGCCTTTGTCGACAGCGCCGGGGAACACGAAACCGCCGTTGTAGTCGGTGTGCTCGCCAATGAGGTTAATACGTCCGGGAGATGCATATACATTGCCGGTCTTTCCATCAAAGTGTTTGATGAAGCGGCTTCTTACAAAATCAATTTCCATCATAATTATTGAACTTTGAATTTTGAACTTTGAAGTTTATGATTACCACCGATAGGTAGCATATTTTTCACTTTTACTCAACGGGGATGTCTTTATTGACGTTCTTGCAGCCGAGCAGCGCGTAGTAGAACATGTAGGCCATGGCGAGCAGATAGATGAAATAGCTCGGCATGTAGCCCATAATGTCGGCAAAGAAATTCTGTACGACGGGGAGCACGCCACCACCGACAACCATCATCATGAAAATGCCGGAAGCCTGTGCTGTGTATTTGCCCAGTCCCTCGGTAGCAAGATTGAAAATGGATGCCCACATGATAGAGGTGCAGAGACCGCAGAGAACCAGGAGAATGGCGCTCAGGGGCACAGTAGTCATCTCGACGGAACCTTCGAGAATCTTCACCAGCGGCATGGTAGCTGTAACGCTCTTTGGAGTGAGGATGGAAGCCACGATGAGTACCATTCCGATAAAGGTGGTGAGCAGCATCATCTGACGTGAAGAGAACTTACCGCCAATGGCACTGCCAATCATACGACCCACAAGCATCAGCAGCCAGTACATTGCAGCTACGGCACCACCGATGGTGGCAGCATTGAGCACAGCCTCAGGATTCACCCAGGCTCCGTTGGCCGATGTGTCGGAAAGATAGAAGTTCAGACCGCCAGGGATACCAACCTCAACGCCTACATAGACGAAGATGGCGATAACGCCCAACAGACAGTGGCGGAATGACCAGGGAGAGTGCTCGAACTTGGTCTCAGCAGTAACCTTGCCCAACTCCGGATCCTGAATGGGAATGAAGGTGAGGATGATGAAGGCGCATGCGAAGACGGTCATGGCGATGTACATCACCAGATTGACGTCGGCCATCTGTGTAGATGCCGTCACGGTTCCGATGAGTGCACCGACAAGCATGGGCGTCATGGTGCCCGACAGCGAGTTCAGCGTGCCGCCGATAAGGTTCAACTGGTTACCGCGGTTACCACCGCCACCCAGCAGGTTGAGCATGGGATTGACGACTGTGTTCAAGATACAAACGGAGAAACCAGACACGAAGGCGCCGAACAGATAGATGCAGAAACCGGGGATGCCTCCAGAGAATCCTGAAAGGAACTGGATGAGCACTCCGATGAAACCTACGGCGATTCCGATGAGGGCCGTCTTCTTGTAGCCGACCTTGGTCAGCATCTTACCAGCGGGAATACCCATGAACAGATAAGCGAAGAAGTTCATGAAGTTACCCATAATGCCCAATACGTTGGACCCGCCGATTTCAGGCTGGTTCTTCCAAATCACGCCGATGGGCGCGCCAAGATTCGTAACGAACGAAATCATGGCATAAAGGAACATCATAGTCACAATGGCTATGATGCTTCCGTTTTGTTTTTGATTACTCATATAAACAATATCTAATTAGTAGTTTGATTACTCAACAACTCCAAAGCGATAAATAGTCTTATGCTTGTACTGCTGACCGGGATGCAAGATCACCGAGGGGAAGTACGGACGGTTAGGCGTGTCGGGGAAGTGCTGAGTCTCGAGGCAGACGGCGCTGCGACGGGGGAACGTAGCACCCTGAACTCCCTTATAACCAGTAGCGAAGTTAGCAGTATAGAGCTGCATGCCGGGCTCAGTGGTGTAGCACTCAAGTGTACGGCCACTCTTAGGCTCGGTAATGCGGGCAGCAAAGCTCAGCTCACCTTCTTCTTTCTTATTTAATACATAGTTGTGGTCGAAACCGTGACCAAACTTAATCTGCTCATGGTCTGCGTTGATGTCCTTACCGAATGCTTTTGGTGTACGGAAATCGAACGGTGTACCAGCCACCTTCAGGATCTCACCTGTAGGAATAGCGGTCTCGTCGGTAGGCAGATAGAAATCGGCATTGATTTCGCAAATCTGATCCTCGATAGTAGGAGTGGGGTCAGCAATGCCGGCCAGTGAGAAGAAGGCGTGGTGTGTCAGGTTGACAATAGTCTTCTTATTGGTGGTTGCCAAATACTCGATGACCAACTCGTTCTGATCGGTAAAGGTGAATTCTACGGTTACATCCAACTCGCCTGTATAACCTTCCTCACCATATGATGAGACGCGGTGCAGAGCCAGTGAACGAGGTCCCATCTGGCGGGCATCCCATACCTTGCAGTTGAAACCTTTGTTTCCGCCGTGCAGGTGATTGGGACCATCGTTGAGTGC
>JAEEPT010000125.1 GCA_016284895.1 Prevotella sp.
CTGCTGGAAGGAGATGAAGTATAGCAACACATTCGACACAACCAATCGCGAACACTTCCGCCCAGCCTATCACCATACGCCCGAGTATGGATGGATGAACGACCCGAACGGAATGTTCTATAAGGACGGCGTGTGGCACTTATACTACCAGTGGAACCCCTACGGATCGCAGTGGGAGAACATGACGTGGGGCCACTCTACCAGCCGCGACCTCATTCACTGGCAGGCTGAGCCTACGGCCATCGAAGCCGACTGGCTGGGCGCTATCTTCTCAGGCAGTGCCGTGGTAGATAAAGAGAATACGGCAGGATTTGGCAAGGGTGCCGTCATTGCCATGTACACCTCGGCTGGCACATCGCAGACGCAGAGCATCGCCTACTCTACCGACGGCGGTCGCACGTTTACAAAGTATGCTGGCAACCCCGTCATCACCTTCAATGCCCCCGACTTCCGCGACCCGAAGGTGTTCTGGCACGAGCAGACGAAGCGCTGGATGGTGGTGCTGGCTGCCGGACAGGAGGTGCAGTTCTATAGCTCAACCAACCTGAAGGAATGGAAATATGAGAGCTCGTTCGGTCGCGAATACGGTAATCACGACGGTGTGTGGGAATGCCCCGACATGCTCTGCTTCGGCGAGAAGTGGGTGCTGCTGCTCAACATCAACCCTGGCGGCCCGTTCGGAGGAAGTGCTACTCAGTATTTCGTGGGACAGTTCGACGGTCACAAGTTCACCTGTGAGGATGAGCCTAAAGAGACGAAGTGGATGGACTACGGCAAGGACCACTATGCCACTGTCACCTTCCACAACGCTCCCGAAGGCCGCATCGTGGCTCTGCCCTGGATGAGCAACTGGCAGTATGCCACCGTAGTACCCACCAAGCAGTTCCGTTCAGCCAACGGTCTGCCTCGCGATCTCGGTCTGGCAACCGCCAATGGCGAGACCATCCTGACGAGCACACCCTCAAAGGAAGTGACAGCCCTGCGCGGACAGAAGGTGAAGACTCCCACAGAGGCCTGCGAGATTGTAGTGGATGTGAAGGGTACGATGGAACTAACGCTGAGCAATGCCAAGGGCGAGCAGGTGGTGATGAACTACGATGCCAAGAAACAGACGTTTGCCATGAACCGCGCCAAGAGCGGCAACGTAAGCTTCAGCGAAGCTTTCCCCTGCACTACCGAAGCACCTACCTACGGACAGATGAAGAAGCTGCACATCTTTATTGACCGCAGCTCGGTCGAGGCATTCGACGGCGAAGGCCGCATGGCCATGACCAACATCGTGTTCCCCTCAGAGCCCTACAACACCATCAAGGTGAAGGGCGGCAAGGCAACCATTTATGAAATTAAATACTAAAAACAGATAACTATGAGCCAAAACAAAAAACTCGCACTTGTCCCACTGATGCTCTGCTTCTTCTGCATGGGCTTCGTTGACCTGGTGGGCATTGCCTCAAACTATGTGAAAGAAGATCTGAACCTGTCTGACACCGTGGCCAATGTACTGCCTTCACTGGTATTCTTCTGGTTCCTCATCTTCTCAGTGCCTACGGGCATGCTGATGAACATGATAGGCCGCAAGAAGACGGTGCTGCTGTCGCTCGTCGTCACAGTGCTGTCGCTGATGCTGCCGCTCTTCGCCAACAACTTCTACGTGATGCTGGTGGCCTTCTCCCTGCTCGGTATCGGTAACGCACTGATGCAGACCTCACTGAACCCGCTGGTGAGCGGCGTGATTGGCGGTGAGAACCTGGCCTCGACACTCACCTTCGGACAGTTCGTGAAGGCCATCGCCTCGTTCTCGGCTCCTTATCTGGCCATGTGGGGCGCTACACAGGTCATCCCTTCGTTCGGGCTCGACTGGCGCGTGCTGTTTGCCATCTTCTTCGTGGTGGGAACGCTCTCTACCCTCTGGCTGGCCGTAACGCCTATTGAGGAACAGCCCATCGAGGGCAAGCCCTCAACCTTCGTAGAGTGCATCAAGCTCTTGGGCACGCCCATCGTGCTGCTGTCGTTCTTTGGCATCATGTGCCATGTGGGCATCGACGTAGGTACGAACACAACGGCTCCGAAGATTCTGATGGAGCGCTTGGGCATGACACTCAATGAGGCTGCCTTTGCCACTTCGCTCTACTTCATCTTCCGTACCATCGGCTGTCTGACAGGCTCGTTCTTCCTGCGCGTGATGAACAACCGCACGTTCTTCATCGCCTCTGTCGTAATGATGGCACTCTCCATGCTGCTGCTCTTCATCGGACACGAAGCCTGGCAGCTCTATGTGGCCATCGCACTCGTAGGCTACGGCAACTCTAACATCTTCTCAATCGTATTCGCACAGGCGCTGACAGCCATGCCGCAGAAGCAGAACGAGGTGAGCGGTCTGATGATCATGGGCCTCTTCGGCGGCACCATCTTCCCGCTCTTCATGGGCTTTGCCAGCGATGCCTTTGGTCAGGCAGGTGCCGTACTGGTGATGGCAGTAGGCGTGCTCTATCTGTTTACGTATATCAAACAACTAAAAACCGCATAAAACAATGGAACAGAAACGTTATGTAGTAGGACTCGGAGAAGTGCTGTGGGACGTACTTCCCGAAGGTAAGAAACTGGGTGGCGCACCCGCAAACTTCGCTTATCATGCCGGACAATTCCTGGGCATGGACAACACGATTGCAGTGAGTGCACTGGGTGAGGACAAACTGGCCGACGAGACGGTGACCGCTCTGCGCGAACACAACCTGAACGACCTGCTGCCCCGCGTACCCTACCCCACAGGAACAGTACAGGTGCAGCTCGACGAACAGGGCATACCCACATACGACATCAAGGAGAACGTGGCATGGGATAACATCCCCTTTGACGAGGACATTCAGCAGATTGCCCGCAACTGCCGTGCCGTTTGCTTCGGCTCACTGGCACAGCGCAATGTGGTAAGCCGCGAAACCATCCACAAGTTCCTCGATGCCACACCTCACGACTGCGTGAAGATATTCGACATCAACCTGCGCCAGCAGTTCTATACGAAGGAAGTGATCAAGGAATCGCTTCAGCGCTGCAACATTCTGAAAATCAACGATGAAGAGTTGATATTGATTGGACGTATGTTCGGCTATCCCGGCCTTGACATTGAGAACAAGTGCTGGCTCATTCTGGGCAAGTACAACCTCGACATGCTGGTGCTCACCTGCGGCACCAACGGCAGCTATGTGTTTACACCTGGACAGATGTCGTTCCAGGAGACACCAAAAGTAAAAGTCGCCGACACCGTAGGTGCAGGCGACTCATTCACAGGTTCCTTCTGTGCTGCTATTCTTAGTGGCAAGTCAGTATCTGAGGCTCACAAGCGCGCAGTAGAGGTGAGCGCCTATGTCTGCACGCAGAACGGAGCCATGCCCACACTGCCCGAACATCTGCTGAAGTAACACAGAGAACTTTATCATTCACCATTGGGTCGTCGCGAAGCGGATTTTCTCAAGTTCCGCATCGCGACGACTTTTTGCTATAAGCGGCTATGGTCTATCCTTTCAGTTCCTTATATTTCTCCATCACCTTGAATCCGTAGTCGAACAATAGCTTCGACTCACTGAAGCGTGACGAGCGACTGCGGCTCTTGAGCATCACGAGATAGAGCGTAACACCATTACGAGTGACAGCCGTAGCCAGACATCCGCCTGCCTGTCGGGTATAGCCTGTCTTCACGCCGAAACAGCCTTCATAGCTTGTCAGCAGCAGGTTGGTATTCTCTATATCGAGATAACGGCCATCCACCATTGGAATACGCTTCTTAGGCGTTCCCACAATCGAAGCAAAAGTAGAATCACGCATGCAGTAGCGGGCCAGCACCAGCAGGTCGCGTGCCGATGAATAGGTGCTGTCGTTAGGCATGCCGTTAGGATTGGCGAAATGAGTGCTGTCCATCCCCAGATAGGCGGCTCGGTCATTCATCATCTTGCAGAAAGCCAACGTGTCGCCTCCCACATGCTTGGCCACCGCATAGGCTGCATCGTTATCGCTTTGCAGCACCATCTCGTTGATGAGATTGCCTAACAGGAAACAATCTCCCAACCGTACACGGGCATCTTTCACAATGAATACGTCATTGGTAATGGTGACCGTATCATCAGCGTGGCCATGCTCAAGTGCCAGTATGGTGGTCATCATCTTCGCAAGACTGGCAGGGAACATACGTTTCGTGGCATTCTTTGAATTGATCAGCATACCCGTTGAGTCTTCAATCAGTATCCAAGCCTCAGCCGACACTTTTTCAAGTGCGTCAACACCCTCGATGGAATCAGGGTTCAGCACCGTCCGAAGTGCCAACGTATCAATGGCAGTACTCTGCTTTACACGTATCTCCTCTGCGCTGAGTTCTGCACTTTCTTGCCCTTCATCCTTACAGCTTCCAAGCAACGGTAGCATCATGATTGCAACACTACCCAACAAGAAGGACTTCATACTATTCTTAAAATGAGTCATGATGATAAATATTAATGAAAAAGGTATCTTTACCATCTGCTCCCATCTGCTTCCTCATAACATATTGATTATGAAGGGAATGCAAATGGGAGCAGATGAAACAGATGAAAATAAAACTTTTCTCAGTTACGATTAAGCATCGATATTAGCATAGGTGGCGTTCTTCTCAATGAATTCTCGGCGAGGCTCTACGTCGTCGCCCATCAACATGGAGAATATCTCGTCGGCCTCAGCAGCATTCTCGATGGTCACCTGCTTCAGCAAGCGGTTCTCGGGATTCATGGTTGTCTCCCACAGCTGCTCGGGGTTCATCTCACCCAGACCTTTGTAGCGCTGCGTGTGTACTGATTTCTCGTCACCTGAGGCGTTCTTGTCGATGAACATCTGTCGCTGCTGATCGGTATAGCAGTATTCCGAAATCTTCTTATAGGTGCATTTATACAGAGGTGGCGTAGCAATGTAGAGGTGGCCTCCCTGAATAACCTGCGGCATGAAACGATAGAAGAGTGTCATGATGAGTGTGTCGATGTGAGAACCATCGACGTCGGCATCGGTCATGATGATAATCTTATCGTAACGCAGCTTGTCAATGTTTGCCTCGCGGTCGCCTTCGCCATCGACACCGAAACGAACGCCAATCGACTGGATGATGTTCATAACTGACTCAGCCTCGAACACACGATGCCACTGTACCTTCTCCACATTCAGGATCTTACCGCGGAGGGGTAAAATGGCCTGGAAGTGACGGTCGCGTCCTTGTTTGGCCGAACCACCTGCCGAGTCACCCTCGACGAGGAATATCTCACACGTCTTCGGATCACGGTTCGAACAGTCGGCCAGCTTGCCAGGCAGTCCGCCACCCGTCATGGGGTTCTTGCGCTGCACACTCTCACGCGCCTTGCGAGCTGCGATACGAGCCGTGGCAGCCAGCACCACCTTGTCGCAAATGAGCTTAGCCTCCTTCGGATGCTCCTCCAGATAGTTGCTGAGAGCCTCACCTACAGCCTGCTGCACGGCTCCTGCCACCTCGCTGTTGCCCAGCTTGGTCTTCGTCTGTCCCTCGAACTGAGGCTCGGCCACCTTGATGGAGATGACTGCCGTCAGACCTTCGCGGAAGTCCTCGCCAGCAATCTCAATCTTGGCCTTCTCTATCTGCTTCGAAATCTGCGGATCAGCATCGGCATAAGCTTTCAGTGTGCGCGTCAGCGCCATACGGAAGCCCGTGAGGTGCGTACCGCCTTCGATTGTATTGATATTATTCACGTAGGAGTGAATGTTCTCGGAGTAGTCGGTGTTGTACATCACAGCCACCTCAATGGGCACACCCTGCTTCTCAGTCTTCAGATAGATGACATCGTCGAAGAGGTGAGTGCGGTGACGATCCACGTAGCGCACAAATTCCTTCAGACCTTCCTTGGCATGGAATACCTCCGGTGCTCTCATGTTGCCCTCTTCATCGGGACGCAAATCGGTGAGCGTAATGGTGATGCCAGCATTCAGATAAGCCAGCTCGCGCATACGCTTGGCAATGATGTCGTATTTATACTCGGTAGTGGTGAAGATAGAGCCGTCGGGCCAGAACTGCTGACGCGTACCCGTAATATCTGTGTCGCCTACTATCTTTACGTCGTAGAGAGGCTTGCCCTTCTCGTACTCCTGCTGATAGATATGCCCATTGCGGAACACCTGCGACATCATGTGGGTTGACAGTGCATTCACGCAACTCACGCCCACGCCGTGCAGACCGCCTGACACTTTATAGCTACCTTTGTCGAACTTACCACCAGCATGGAGCACGGTCATGACCACCTCGAGTGCCGACTTGTGCATCTTCTCATGCTCATCGACGGGGATGCCTCGACCATTGTCCTGTACGGTGATAGAGTTATCTTCATTGATTGTCACCTCAATATGCGTGCAATAGCCCGCCATAGCTTCGTCAATAGAGTTATCTACTGTTTCGTTTACGAGGTGATGGAGTCCTTTCTCACTAATATCGCCGATATACATAGCAGGGCGCTTGCGCACGGCCTCTAATCCTTCGAGTACCTGAATATTACTCGCCGAATAGTTTTGCTGTTCTTGCTGAATATCTTCCATTTTTTATTTAATAGTCCTTATTAGGTTGCAAAGGTACATAAAATAAGGTAGAAACGCGAATGCTTCTACCTAAAAAGATGTTAACAAAAACACTCTAATCACATGTTTCTGACAGCTATTCGTCTGTACGTTTGCAGCCCCATGCCACACGGTGATACCAGATGTGCCCTTCTATATGTCCGAAACGTGAGTCATAGTAGTATTCATGCCAATTCTTTGGCCATCCTTCCGGCTGCTCTTCGTGTTCGCATCGAAACGTCGGATAGCGGTATTCCGGCCCATTCTGTTCGCTCAGATGGCCTGTCACCTTAGTGACCGTCTTGGGGATGAAGACCTCGTCGAGATTCTCGCAATAGTCGAAACATCCATCATGCAGTTCGCTGACGCCGTCGGTAAGATAGACCTTAGTCATCTGCTTACAGCCCCAGAATGCCTCTCGCTCTATGGCGGCGGGGCCGAGCACACGCACTTCCTTCAGGTTCTTGCATCCGTAGAATGCTCCTTCACCTATGCGTGTGACGCTTTCGTGTATGACTACCGTCTTCAGGTTCTCCAACTCCTTAAATGTTCTGTTGCCTATCGAGCTGACGTTTTGCACCACGAGATTCTCTATCTTCAGCACGTCGATACCGTCCACGATGAAGCTCTTGCATTGCCCTTCCATTGCACCCACGCCGCTTTCTATCCATTGCTTCCATGTGCCGCGATATTCGCAGTCTATGTCGGGACGGTGGTTCTCGTAGCGGTAGTGGCTGACGGCTCCCTCCGCGTCTTTTATCGATGCCGGCAGTGAGATGCGGCGCATGCGTGTGGCAGTGAGCAAAGCTTGGTAGTGGATTTTTTCTACACCGTCGGGCACCACCACCGTCTCGTCGTTGGCAGCCGATGTCATCACACCGTCTTCCACGACGGTCTTCAGTGGCTCGCCCTGCACGCAGCTGACCCTTACTATGCATCGTTTCTTCTTCTCGTCGGGCATCTCATCGTCCCAGGTGCTTTCCATTATCTCTACGTCCAAGGTCTCTCCGGGTTTAATCATGCCGATGTACTGACGACTGTATCGGGACTGATGGCGTGACAAGTCGCCAATGAGCAGCTTTCCCTCCAGACATCCGCAGATGCTCAGTTTCTCCCAGCGTGTTCCGTCGGCCGACTCCTCAAACTCGAATCTTGTCTCTGTCTCCATCATTCGCTTGGTGATGGTTGCCTCGGGCTTTAGCGTTGAAAGGTCGGTGCCAAGCGGTGTGTTGGGATACCACTCCGTGGTGACTTCCCATTCCGTGGGCATAGGGTCGCTGTTCACGTCGATGCTCTTCTTTATCGGCATTTCTTGTGTGGTCAGCATTACCGACAACTTTTTCGTCAGTTCCACCTCTTCTTCCATCCAGACCTCATGTTCCTCTTTATGGTTCACTATCTGCACGGCGATGTGGTCATCGGCCGTCTTTGTCACCTTTACTTGGGGCAGCCAGCTGAAGTTCAGGATAACCCTACCTGCCTCGATTTCGTTGTGACTGGTATAATAGTTTCTCTTGCTTCCGTCTTTTTGGATTTCGTAGAAATAGAGTCCTTGCCATGTGGGCTGCCATTCCTCCTTGTCGAAGAAGACACCGGCATAGAACGCCGTGTAGCCGCTCGTGATGCTCTGTTGCAGACTTTTGCATGCTTCCTTATGGCTGAAAATTTTATTCAATCTGGGCTGATAAATGTTTAGATACACGCTGTCACCGTCCCATCGTGCCAGTTGTGGTGACTCAAGATCGGTCACGATGATGCGCCCCAGCGGGCTTTCCTCTTCATTGAGAATAGTCTGTCCTATGTGTAGGTTGCAGCGCTTCAGTATGGCTTCCCTTTTCACGCTCGTGCCTGTCTTCACCTGGAAGCGCAGTTCTTGCCATCTGGGTGCAACGTCGGCTTTATAGACAATATATGTTGACCAGTCTAAGCTGATGGTCTCCCCGTCCTCGGTTTCTGCTTTCGGGCATATTATTATGCTCGACAACAGTAGCTGACGCTCATGGGTGTCTATCCGGCTTTTAATCCATGGGATTATTTCCTTGGGTTGCAAATCGGCATTCTCCTTGGGAAAAGAATGCCACTCAAAAGATAACTCGACATCGAAACAACTCTGTTTCACTGACTTGCCTTCTGTCTCAGCATGATGACAGGCATAGTCGAGGAGTGACTGGAAGTCAGAGCGTTCCAGCTCTTCCATCACGCGTTTCAGTTCTTTCTTAATCATTCGGTTTAGTAGTATTGGTTAAAATAGTATCTGTCGTTATAATTGTCGCTGCCTCACTGCCTCGAAGAGCAGTATGGCGGCTGATACCGATACGTTCAGCGAGTCGAGCCGTCCCAGCATCGGTATGCGTATGTGGGCATCGGCAGCCTGTCGCCACTGGTCAGTCAAGCCAGTAGATTCCGTCCCCATCACAATGGCGGTTCCACCCGTCATATCAGTATCGTAATAGAGACGTGAGTCCTGTAATTGGGCGGTGAGTATCTGTATGCCGTGCTGTTTCAGGAAGGCTATACACTCCTCGCTTGTGCAAGCCACAATAGGCACAGTAAAGACAGCTCCTATGCTGGAGCGTATGAGATTGGGATTATAGAGGTCTGTAAGCGGGTCGCACACAATGACAGCATCGGCCTGAGCCGCATCGGCGGAGCGAAGCACAGCCCCCAGGTTGCCTGGTTTCTCCACGCTCTCTAATACCACGATGAGCGGATTCTCAGGCAGCTGCAAATCTTCCAGCCGCAGGTACTTCGCTTTTACTATTGCAACAATCCCTTCAGTAGAGCCACGATAGGCCATTTTCTCATAGACCTTCGGAGTAACCGTGTAGCAACTCCCCTCCCAACCTGGGTAGGGGTTGGGGGAGAGGCTGAAAATACTCTCTACCTCATATCCTGCTTCTACACAATGCTCCAACTCGCGGCGACCTTCCACTACGAACACGCCTTCCTTCTTGCGCTGCTGCGACTTCTGCTGGAGCAGTAGCAGTCGCTTGACCTTCGGATTCTGCAGACTCGAAATAACCAGTTCGTCTCTCATCTTAGAACAGCACCTCATAAAGCCATTTTTTCTCGTCCATGTGTCTCTCGCGACTATGCCACTCGCCGGTTGCGTCTTCACCATGGGCACGAGCCGCATCGATATAGTCGTCGCTATGACTGTGTATCTCCATCGTGTAGTACCAATGGCTCAGCTCGATGAAGCCCACGCCGTCGAAGGTCTTGCCATCCTTGACCACATCAGCCAGAAAAGCTTGTGGGAACTGCGCTATGGGATACTTGTTGTAATGTTCCTCTTTATGATAGCCGTAAGCAATAGACACCCACACCTCGTCGCTCTCCTGATTGAACTTGCGCCAAGCAGGCTCATTCTCAATCATGCCAAGCACCTCGGCCAGTGAACGGGCGTTGGGCCGCTCAAACTTAGGCCAGGCCACATGCAGCCGCATCACGTACTTCCTCTTGGCATTTTCTTCTTCCACTTCGAGGGGCACGTCGATAGTCACCTCATGCTGAGGCAGAAGCGGTTGAGTGCGCACCTCTTGATGATTGACAGTGCTACTGATGACAAAAGCTTGCCCGTCCCAGTAATAGTCAAAGGAATGTCCAAGAAGGAAGAAACTGATGAGATGATCATACCCACCCCATTTCTGGGGAATATGCACCGTCCAAGGTAGATCCCACTCGATTGTTGAGCTTTCAAATTTTTTGACAACTGCAAGGGCACGCTGTTTTTGCTCTTCAGTGGCTTCACGATAGTTTACCAAGCAGCTTATACGCAATACCAGGTCGGTCTCTGGGGTTCTCATAATT
>JAEEPT010000126.1 GCA_016284895.1 Prevotella sp.
AAATCGTTTCGGAACGCGGAGAGGAAGAGCTCGAACGTATTGCAGCTGATGCTTGTGCCCTGCAGCGATGGCGCAACATTCCACAACGGTTCCAGAAGGTGCTGGCAGCTGTGGGTGTACAGTTGGATGAGCGAAAAGCAAACCAGGCTGCTCGCACAGCACCTGACATCGACTACGGGTATTGGTGGCAGAGGCTTGCGCCTCTTCTTAGTGACGCCCCAGGCTATCGTGAGGCTGTAGCCCAGCTGCCCGAACAGCACCGCATGGCGGGCGTGCTGGCAGCAGGAGCCATGCTCGGCACCTACCTGACGCGAGCGTGGTGGGAGCACTTCGACGGCAAGGACTACCGACTGTCGTTCCTCGTCTATGTCATAGGCTCGGCAGCATCGGGCAAGAGCTTCATCACCGAGCTCGACCGCCTGATCATGGCCCCCATGCTGGCAGCCGACCACGTGGGGCGCGAGTGGGAACGGCAGTACAAGGAGGAAATGAAGAAGCGCTCTGCCAGCTCGAAAAACGCCAAGCAGGAAGCGCCCGACCAGCAGCACCCCGTCATACGCTACGTGCCGTCAACCATCTCGAACGCCATGCTCTACCGCCGACTGACCGATGCCATCGACAACGAGGCCATAGGCCCCGACGGACAGCCCATGCACCTGCACTGCTACACCTGCGAGGCCGAGCTGGCCACGGCACTGAGGGCGCAGACGGGCTCGTGGGCCGGAAAGAACGACTTGGAGCTGAAATCGTTCCACAACGAGGTGGCTGGCGTTGACTATGCCAACGACCAGAGCGTGAACGGCATCATACAGGTGAACTGGAACCAGGTGATCAGCGGCACGCTCGAAGCACTGAACCGAAAAATCAAGCCATCGACCGTGCTCGACGGTCTGGTCACCCGACTGGCCATCTTCCCCATGCCTGCCAACGACTTCCAGATGATAGCACGCACACACGCCTACCGAGACCACGAACGAGAGGCATTCCTGCGCTCCATAGGACTGAGGCTGGAACAGGTGAAAGGCGAACTGAAGGTGGAACGACTTGTGGACTTCTGCTATCAGTACGAACAGCAGCTCACTGAGGAGGCACGGCTGGAACAGGACTACTGTCTGGACTACTTCCGCAAGCGCATACCCGTGCTGATGATGCGCTACACGATCGTGAGAATCGTGTGCCGCGAGATAGACAAAGCCGTGAAGCAACAGCCGCTCGAAGTGCTGGACAGCGACCTGGAGTTTGCCCGACTCATAGGCGACTGGTGTCTCATGGCACAGATGCACATGTTCGGACAGATGGTGATGGAGGCACAGGAGCGCGAGAACTCGGCCTTCATGCCGCGCAAACGCTCAACCAAGGTGCGCGAGGCATACGCTTCACTGCCCATGGAAGGACTGACTGCCGAAACGCTGGTGGACAGGGGAGTGTCGGCTAACGTCAACACTGCCTACGTCACCCTGCGCCGATGGCTCGAAGACGGGCTGGTCAGCTCGACGGAAAAGGGCGTATATAAGAAGAAATACAACGAAATACCCATTTAAAGCAATAAGCAAGAAAAATATGCGAAAAATAAAATACATCGTCATCCATTGCACCGACACGCCTGAGGGACGCGAGGTGACTGCCGAGGAGGTGGACCGCTGGCACCGCGAACGAGGCTTCATGATGATTGGCTACCACTATCTCGTCAGGCTCGACGGCTCCGTGGAGAACGGGCGTCCGCTCTTCATGAAGGGTGCTGCCTGTGCAAAGAAGGACTGCAACGCCTGCGGAATACACATCTGCTACGTGGGTGGGCGCAACAATCAGGGCTTCACCGTCGATACACGCACAGAGGCACAGAAAGCTGCGCTCAAAAGCCTGCTGGTCAATCTGAAAAAACAGTTCCCACAAGCCATCATCAGCGGCCATCGCGACTGGGACAAGGGCAAGGCCTGCCCCTGCTTCAATGCCATGAGCCTGAACGCGGAGGTGCAAGTGAGCAAGTAAATATGCACAAGAGCAAATGTAAAGAAACAATCTTCCATAAAAATCACCGGGGTGTCTGCGCAGACACCTCGGTGTTTTTCATAGCGAAAAACACGCGAAACCCCTTTGTTTCTGCGTAAACCGCGAAAATGTTACAAATGACAAATGACAAATGACAACAACAAAAAGTGGCGACATCAATAAGATGGTGTCGCCACTTTTGTTGTGTGTTGAACCGTTTCGGGGTTCTGCTTGCTTACTTCATCATGACCTTCTTGCCGTTCATGATGTAGAGGTTGCCCTTCTTGGGACTGTTCACTCGCTGACCAGCAAGGTTGTAGATAGTAACCTTACCCGTGTTGTCGGCAGCGATGTTGTTGATACCGGTAACCTTGTTCCACACGATATTCGAAGTGCGACGCTCGTCAGCACCGTAGTAGATGCTCTGTACGCCTACGTCTGTCCATGTGTCCAGTTCATTGAGGTCTTCCTCGAAATACACGATTATACCACCGCGATAGAAGTCGTAGCCGTCGTAGCTGTAAGGAACCTCAGTCACGTCGGTGTCGAAGTCTTCGCTATAGAGGCTTGAGGTGAAGACGTAAGGCTTCTGCTGACCGTCTTTCTCAATCCAAATGGTGTAGAACAGCTTGCTCTCCAGCAAGGGCTTACCCTCTGTGTCAACGGCAGGAATACTCATATAGACGCTGGGATAGTCGCTATCCTTGTTGAACTTTTCGAAGATGGGATCGGCAGGCGTAGCTGCAACCTCTATAAACTTAGAGATGACCACATCGTTGTACAGCATATAGTAGTTGAGTGAGTCGGCAGCACCGTTCAGAGCCAGTGTCTGGCTGGTGGTGAAGGTGTTGGTCTCAGCATTGAAGTCGAGCACTGCGTCAATCATGTTCTTCTCAGCATCGATAGCCGTCCAGTAGTATGGGAAGGAGTAGCCCCAGAACTCGAGTTCGCCCATGAACTGATTGGCAGGAATCACATACTTGCCTTCAGTATTCTTCGTAGCCTTCACCCACAGTTCGGGCATGTCGGCTGCCAAGCCCTGAATATAGGCATCGTCACCGTCGAAGCCCACCTGCACCTGAATGCTGTAGCCTGGGTGCTCAATGTCGCCCTTGGAGTTGTACTCCTGTGCGTTGGCTGTAAACATATAGGTCTCGGTCTCCAGTCCCTCAGGAGCCTCGACAGGCAGTACTTTCTCAGGCATGTCGAACCAGAAGATTTCCGACTTGTTCTCCACGCCGCCGCCGGTGTAGATGCTTTGCACACCAATCTTCTGCCACGTGTCGTGAGGCATGTTCAGGTAGATACTGGTGTCATAGATGTCATAGTTGTCTGAGAATCCGTAAGGAATCACCGTCATTTTCTCGGTCAGCCTGCTGAAGTACTCGGGTGTGAATTCCATCAGAGTGTTCTCGTCGTCGATGAAGAACTGGTACGACAGTTTGGATGGTGACATGTTTTTTCCATTAATGTCAACCAGGGGAATGAAAAAGTTCATGACGTCGCCATACTGGCTCTCCTCAATTCCTGTGATGCTGGGTGTGGCAGGAACGGCTGCAGTCTCGTTCACCTTGGTCAGCACGGGGTTCGTAGCCCACAGGTCAATGTAGCGGTTGCCGAGCAGCGAGTAAACGTCGCCAGTAGCTGAATACGACTCTGTTTCGGGATCGTATGTGAATACGGCTTCTTCAACGAAGTAACTGTCGTAATTAGAGTAGGTGCCCAGGAACTGATTGCCGGGGAACGTCACGGTGTTGCCCACCTTCTTACCCTTGATCAGGGCATCGGGAAGGTATGAGCTGAAGCCCTTGAAATAGACATCGTCGCCCACTACGGCTACCGACATGGCATTCGATTGAGCTTCCTTGCTGTAGTTGGTAGAGCTCATGACATATTCCACCAGCTGGGCTCCCTCAGGCAGTGCTACAGGTGTTGGCACGATGAGCTCCTTAGAGAAAGCAGGATTAAGCCAATAGGCATACACGGAGAATTTGTCCTCTTTTGCACATTCACCGATATACTTGGTCTGTGAAGTCAGCGTTCCTGCTTCCTGGTCGAAAGTGAAGACGATGTCAACAATGCTCTCTCCGTCGTTCGAGCCGGAAATCCATTCAGGATACTCAGCATCTTCGTCAACCTGCTGCATGCTGGGGAATGTGGCTGTATTGCCATTGATAGTACCCTTGATCCAAGCATTCTTTGCATAATAGGCCAGGCCAGCCATATAAATATCGCTGCCGTCAACGATTACTTTTACAGACTTCATCTGCTTGGTGTAATCTTCCCAGCCTTCATTACCGTTTACGTAGAACGAGCCGCTGCTGATGAAGTATTCCACTGGCTCAGCAGTTTCGGGAGGGGTCACCAGTCCCATACTAAGGCTTCGCGCAAATGTCATCACAGATAACAATGCGGCCATCATCATGAAAGTAAATCTTTTCATAAGCTTTTGTTTTTAAAAATGATTAATTAAAAAAATTTACATGAAATATTTTGTGGCCAAAGATAGACATTTTTCCCCAATCTGAAATAAAAATAGCGGAAAAAGTTTTAATTTAGTTCGTTTCTTGACCTATTTCGTTTTATTTGCTAAGTTTTTGCAGCGGAATACTATCGTTCATGTAGCTCAAAGCCCAAACTATGTCATCCCGATTTGTTTTTCAGGATTACTAAATAATTCAAAAACAGCATGTGGTTGTAGAAAAAATATGTATATTTGCACACTCTTAATCTTTTAGGAATCTAAAAAACGATTACAACAACTAAAAAACTAAAAAACAAAATGGTTAACAGATTCATTCTGAACGAAGTTTCTTACTTCGGTCCTGGTGCTCGCAAGGAGCTCCCCGGTGTTGTGGCACGTCTCGGTTTCAAGAAGGCACTCGTGGTGACTGACAAGGGCCTGATGCAGTTTGGCGTGGCTAAGATGGTGCTCGACGTGATGGACGAGGCTGGCATTGCCTACGAGATTTTCGACGACGTGAAGCCCAATCCCACGGTGACGAACGTGAAGAACGGCATCGAGGCTTGCAAGAAGGCTCAGGCCGACTTTATCGTGGCTATCGGTGGCGGTTCGTCAATGGATACCGCCAAGGGCATTGGCATCGTGGTGAACAACCCCGAGTTCTCAGATATCATCTCGCTGGAGGGCGTAGCCGACACGAAGAAGAAGTCGCTGCCCATCATCGCCCTGCCCACTACGGCTGGTACGGCGGCTGAGACCACTATCAACTATGTGATTATTGACGAGCAGCGCCAGGCCAAGATGGTGTGCGTGGATCCGAACGACATACCCTGTGTGGCCATCATCGATGCCGAGCTGATGTACTCGCTGCCGAAGGGCCTCACCGCTGCTACGGGCATGGACGCTATGACGCACGCCATTGAGGGACTCATCACGAAGGCTTCATGGGAGCTGAGCGACATGTTTGAGATCAAGGCCATTGAGATGATTTACAAGTATCTGCCAGTGGCCGTAAACGAGCCGAAGAACCCCGTGGGGCGCGACGGCATGGCTGTGGCACAGTATGTGGCCGGCATGGCTTTCTCGAACGTAGGTCTGGGTGTCGATCACGGCATGGCTCATCCGCTGTCGGCCCTGTTCGATGTGCCTCACGGAGTGGCTTGTGCCATGTTGCTGCCCACGGTGATGCGCTTCAACATGCCTGCTGCTATGGAGAAGTATGTTGACATTGCCAAGGCATGCGGCGTGTATGAGAACGGCATGACCACCGAGCAGGCTGCCGAGGCTGCTTGCAAGGCCATTGAAGACCTGAGCGCACTCGTTGGCACCAACAAGCGGTTGACCGAGCTGGGCATCACGGAGAAGGACATCGAGGCTCTGGCTGAACAGGCCATCAACGATGTGTGCACACCGGGCAACCCACGTCCCGTCACCAAGCAGGACATCATCGACCTGTATCACAAGATTCTGTAATAAAAAAAAACGGAGAAAAGCATCTTGCCGCCACCCCTCAGGAGTGGGGGCAATGCCATAGACAGTGGGGTGGGCCATCGTGCTTACCCCATTTTTTTTGTCTAATAATAAGGTTCATGTTATTTTTTTTGTTAATTTTGCCGCAGAATTGTTTTAACCGGTAGGTTATTGGTTCAATAAGTAAAAAACAAAAACTATCAAACATAACACCTAAATCAGTATGAGACGTAAACTTTTAGCAACCTTTCTCTTGTCTGCTGTGGCAGCAGCACCATCGTTGGCACAGAGCGAACTCTATCCGAAACACTTCGACTTGGAGCAGGTGACACTGCTCGATGGACCGATGAAGACCGCGATGGACCTGAACTTCCAAGTGCTGTTGCAGTATGATGTTGACCGTCTGCTGACCCCATACGTGCGGCAGGCAGGCTTGGCATCGACCACCGACCAGCAGAGCCGGTACTACCAGTGGCTCACCAAGCACCCCAACTTCTCCAACTGGGGAGGCGACGGCTTCGACCTGAGCGGTCATGTGGGCGGACACTATCTCACGGCCCTCGCCCTGGGCTATGCCGCCTGTCACGACGAGGGCGTGAAGGCTCAGCTCAAGGAGCGCATGGACTACATGGTGGCTGTGATGAAAGACTGTCAGGACCAGTATGATCAGAACACCGAGGGACTCTACGGCTTCATTGGCGGACAGCCCATCAACCAGTCGTGGAAAGACCTCTACAAAGGCAGCACCGCTACCATCAACGGCAACTGGGGATGGGTGCCGTTCTACTGTCAGCACAAGATACTTGCCGGACTGCGCGATGCCTATCTCTATGGCGGCAGCGATGTGGCCAAGGAAGTGTTCCGCAAGTTGGCCGACTGGAGCGTGAACGTGGTGAGCAAGGTGAGCGCCAGCGACTTCGAGGCTTTCCTGAACTGTGAGCACGGTGGCATGAACGAGTCGCTGCTCGATGCCTATCAGCTGTTTGGCGATGCCAAGTATCTCACTGCTGCCAAGAAATACACCCACAAGGCCATGCTCAACGGCATGCAGACCCTCAGCACCACGTTTCTTGACAACAAGCACGCCAACACGCAAGTACCTAAGTATATAGGTATGGAGCGCGTGTTCGAGCAGGATGCCACGGCCACTGCCTATCGCAAGGCTGCCGAGAACTTCTGGACCGACGTGGCACAGAACCGCACCGTCTGCATAGGCGGCAACTCGGTGGCTGAGCATTTCCTGGCAGCAGCCAACTCTCATCGCTATATTGACAACCTGGACGGCCCGGAGTCGTGCAACACCAACAACATGCTGAAGCTCTCGGAGATGATGAGCGACCGCACAGGCGATGCCAAGTATGCCGACTTCTACGAGCAGGCTATGTGGAATCATATTCTCTCCACCCAGGACCCCACCACGGGCGGCTACGTCTATTTCACCACACTTCGTCCGCAGGGCTATCGCATCTATTCGCAGGTGAACCAGGCCATGTGGTGCTGTGTAGGCACGGGCATGGAGAACCATTCCAAGTATGGACACTTCATCTATACCCACGACGGCAATCAGACCCTCTACGTGAACCTCTTCACACCCTCTGAACTGAACGATGCCACCTTCGGCATACGTCAGGAGACCATCTTCCCCAATATAGACAATTCGGTGTCGGCTGTGCCTACGGGCAACACGGCCACTACGCTACTCACCATCACCCGAGGCGGCACATATACCATAGCCGTGCGCCATCCGGCATGGGCTGGCAAGGAGTATCAGGTGATGGTCAACGGTGAGGCTGTCAATCAGGCGGTGGAGCAGGGCAAAGCCAGCTACGTCACCGTGAGTCGCACGTGGAGCGTGGGCGACAAGATCACCGTGTGGTTGCCAATGGAGCTGCGCTATGAGGCATGCCCCAACTACACCGATTACATCGCCTTCAAGTTCGGCCCCATCCTGTTGGGCGCTCAGACTACGGTTCCCACCGAGGCAGAGGCCGCACAAACGGGGCTCAACTTCGAGAAACTGCAGAACGAGTATGGCGGTGCTGGCCGCATGGATCATGCACCCGGCTCGATGGCCACTTCCAAGAACCTCCTCTCGGCTCCGCTGCTCATAGGCCAGCGTGCCGATGTGCTCAGCCGCATTCAGCGCGTGGTGACCAGCGACAACTCACTGCGCTTCACCATCGATGCCAGTCGTAAGGGGGTGGAGACCTACAAGTGGAGCACGCTCACACTGCAGCCCTTCTATCAGATTCACCACGGTCGCTACATGTGCTACTGGTATCAGCAGACCGCTGAGAACTTTGCCAACAGCGACATGGCGCAGACCGAAGCTGCCAATGAGGCGCTACAGGCTCGCACGCTCGACTTCGTGGCACCTGGCGAGCAGCAGAGCGAGGCTGGTCATGAGTACAACTACTCAGCCGACTCCAACAAGGGTTCCTACAATGGCGAGAGCTATCGCGATGCTCAGAAGGGAGGCTATGTGCAATATGCCCTGTACAACAAGACTCAGGTGGCCGACAGCCTCTCGGTCATGTGCCGTTTCACCACTGCCGACCAGGGACGGAAGGCGGTGCTCACGGTCGATGGCACGAAGATTGCCGACATCACCATCCCCTCCAGCTATAAGGGGGCTGTCAATGGCTTCTATAATATAGAGTTCCCCATTCCGGCCTCGTTGGTGAAGGATGCACAGGGTGCGGTCAAGACGAAGTTCGTGGTGCGCCTCGCTGCTACGGCTGGTACGCTGAATCCCGGACTCTACTATCTGCGCCTCTTGCGTGGCTATAATCCCACGGCCAATGCCTATCGCTTTCAGGCCACCGACTGGACCACAGGCGATTCATATCGTATTCCGGCCAGCAACATCACTTACGACACTGACCGCAACGTGATCAAGGCTAAGAGCACGGGCAACAACAACATTGCGCTGATGCTGAAACATGAGCAGTGCGACTACGACATCGACATCAATCAGAAGTTCCTGGTGGTGCGCGGACAAGGACTGAAGCTCACGTCGGGCGCTTCCTACCTCTGGTGGCTGAATGGCGTTAACCGCGGTTCGCAGGTGGCACCTAATGTTCAGCAGGCTGTCACCGTTGACGGCGCTCAGCAGCAACTCATCGCTTGGGACATGTCGAGGAGCGGACTCTATGACAACTTCACCGGCACTCGTCCCAGTGTGTGCATGGGGCAGACCATCTTCGGGCTCACCTCGTCGAACATCGACGGCTCGTGCGAGATCTACGACATCAATTTCACAACAAGCGTTGACGACTATCTGGCTCAGCAGACCAGCATCCGTCCGTTGCGCTATAACGTGAGTCGCAGTCAGGGCATGACCTATACCCTCGGTGGCATGCAGGTGGAACAGCCTTCAGCCGCTGCCCGTGGAGTCTATATTCAGAACGGTCGTAAAGTAGTGAAGTAGTATGAAGAAAGGATGTGCTTTTCTGATTCTCCTGCCCCTCCTGCTCTTGGTGGCTATGTTCATCACTTGTCCGAAGGAGAATGATCACAGGCTGGCCATCATGAACCTGTGCAATGAGGTGATTGAGGCAAAGGTAGAGCAGTCGGGCGTGAACAAGTGGCTGCAGTCGGCAGGCATTGATCTTGGCGATGCGCAGCAGATGATTCTCGGAGCCACGGGCAATGTGTCGGCCAATCTACTGATGAACAACATGATTCGCATCGACGACTACTATGTGGTCTCTGTGGGTCGTCTGAAGGTAGGCCAGCGTGACTATGTCGTGTCGGTGGGAGTGCTCAATCATGTGTTCACCCCCGATAAGGAAACGGTCATCGAAGTGATGGACAGTTATCTGCGGTAGAACATGAAAAAAGAGGGAACAAGGCTCATACCAGCCTTATTCCCTCGTCAGAGATAGTGATGAGTCGTCGGCGATACAGGTCGCCGACGGCTTTTTTATATGCTTTCTTCGACACCTTGAAGCGGTCGTAGATGAGTTCTGAAGGACTCTTGTCGCCCAGGTTACAGAAGCCGTCGTTCTCATGCAGGTAGCGCAGCAGCACCTCGGCAAAGTCGAGTGTGTGCTGTCGGCCCGTAGGTTGCAGGGTCATGTCAATCTTCCCGTCCTGTCGGATGTGGTCTATATAGGCCGTCAGGCGGTCGCCCGTGTGGAGCGGCTGGAAAATCTGGTTGTCGTAGAGCAAGCCCTGGTACTTGTTGTCAACAATCACCTTGAAGCCCAGATCCGTCTTCTGCCATACCAGACAGTTAGCGGCATCGCCGTGGAGCCCCCCTCTGTCCCCCCGAGAGGGGGATGAATAAAGCGGAGTGTCATTCTTCCTGTCTTCTGGTGAATTAATGGATGGGGAGCCTTTCTTCCCCCCTTCGGGGGGATAGAGGGGGGCTATATATCGTTCCACCTTCGCTGTTGCCATGAGTCGATGACTTTCCTTGTCCTCCATCACATACACGATGTACCTA
>JAEEPT010000127.1 GCA_016284895.1 Prevotella sp.
GAATCACAACCAGGCGGAGAACTGGTGACGGTGGTATTCCCTCGTGAGAAACATCGTCCGGCCTGCTACCAGGCTACAGGCGATGAGCAGATGACGGTAAGCCCAGGATCGCTTGATATGGCTGGTCTGATTATTACTCCAAGAGGCGAGGACTTTGAGAAAATAACATCTGAGAAGGCTGTTGGCATCTTGCAGGAGTGCGCTTTGTCGCAAACAGCCTTCGCTCAGTTGAAGGAGTGCCTGAAAGATGTATCGCTCGACACATGCCAGGATGCATCAGAGCGGAAGGAACCCATCGTAGCAGTGGGCATCCTAAGCCGTCAGCGCCTGCGCTTTTCACTCAACACTCCATATATGGCAAAAGGCGAGACCATCGAAGGCGAACAGGAGGTTGAACTGTCGGAAGGCGGCATATTATGGCACGGGCAGCAGTATCGTGAATTACTCTTTACACCTCAAGGAGCCAATGCCTCTTTCTCTCTCTTCGATGTGACGATTGGCGTGAACTTCCATTGGGAGCGTCAGGAAACACAAGAGTTCAGAGGCGCTCTGCGGCTGGTGGTAGATGCCGACAATATTGTGGCAATCAACGAACTGCCTACCGAGTTGTATCTGGAAAGCGTCATCTCGAGTGAAATGAGTGCTACATCGTCGCTTGAGTTGCTGAAGGCTCATGCCGTCATCTCCCGTTCATGGCTCTTGTCACAAAAGCGAAAACGCGAGCAGAGTGGTGAGAAGAAAGGTGACGGATTCTTCTCGTTTGTGAGAAAGGAAGACGAACTGATTCGTTGGTACGATCGTGAGGACCATACGTTGTTTGATGTGTGTGCCGATGACCATTGCCAGCGCTATCAGGGCATCACCCGTGCTACGAGTAAGACTGTAGCCGAAGCCATAGAAGCAACACGAGGACAGGTGCTGATGTATGGCGACGAGCTGTGCGATGCACGATTCTCGAAGTGTTGCGGTGGAAAGACTGAGGAGTTCCAGTACTGCTGGGAAGATACGCCAAAGCCCTATCTCGTTTCTGTAGAAGATCCATTCTGTCACACCAACGACGCAAAGATTCTGCGACAGGTGCTCAACGATTATGATCAGGAGACTCCCGACTTCTATAACTGGAAGGTGGAGTATGATCAGGCTACGCTCACCGAACTGGTAAACAGGAAATTGAAGATGGAACTAGGCGACATCATAGACCTCGTTCCGCTGGACCGTGGCAAGAGTGGGCGTATCTGGCGGCTGAAGATCGTTGGCTCAAAGCGCTCGTTCATCATTGGTAAGGAGTTGGAAATCAGACGTGTTCTCAGCGAGACGCACCTTTATAGCTCAGCCTTCAACGTAGAGAAGAAAGACGGACGTTTTGTTCTCAATGGAACAGGATGGGGACACGGCGTGGGACTGTGCCAGATAGGAGCAGCGGTAATGGGCGAACGCGGATATAAGTACGATGAAATCCTGCTCTACTACTACCGCGGTGCAAAGATTGCCCATCTCTACAAATAAACAAACAAGTATGCAGTAATTAAATTTTAAAAGATAATGAAGAACAACAATCGCAGAAATCCTTGGTTCTGGATTCCTTCACTCTACATGGCCGAGGGACTTCCTTATGTCGCAGTAATGACTATCTCTGTCATATTATATAAAAGGTTAGGCATTTCCAATACCGACATTGCTCTCTATACAGGGTGGCTCTATCTGCCTTGGGTCATCAAGCCCTTTTGGAGTCCTTTCGTTGACTTGATGAAGACAAAGCGCTGGTGGACTGTGACGATGCAGTTCATCATTGCCATTGCCTTTGCCTGTATTGCTTTTTCGCTACCCACGACATTTTTCTTCCAGTTGTCCCTTGCTGCCTTCTGGCTCGTGGCTTTCACATCAGCCACACACGATATCGCTGCCGACGGCTATTATATGCATGCACTTGATGATCACGAACAGTCGCTTTACGTGGGAATACGTAGTACGTTCTATCGCATTGCCAGTGTGGCAGGACAAGGTCTGCTTGTGATTCTGGCTGGAGTGATGGAAACGCAGACGGGCAATATTCCATTGGCATGGATGATAGTGTTCGGCGTGCTGTCGGCTTTCTTCCTGCTGGCATCGCTCTATCATCAATACATCCTTCCGCGTCCCGTGAGTGACAAGCCCGTGAACAACGTTACATCTTCTACCATCGTGCGCGAGTTCGTGAGAACCTTTGAGTCGTTCTTCACAAAGAAAAATGCGGGCGTAGCCATTCTCTTCATGTTGCTTTACCGCTTGCCTGAGGCACAGTTGGTGAAACTCATCAACCCCTTCTTGCTTGATCCTTTAGAGAAAGGTGGCTTGGGTCTGACAACCAGCGAGGTCGGTGTCGTTTACGGTACTGTAGGTATTATCGGCTTGACGGTTGGTGGCATCCTTGGCGGTGTTGCCGTGGCGCAGGGCGGACTTCGCAAATGGTTGTGGCCTATGGCGCTTGCCATCACCTTGCCCGACTTGGTGTATGTGTATCTGAGCTATGTGCAGCCCACAGGACTCACACTGGTCAATATCTGCGTCTTTGTTGAGCAGTTCGGCTATGGCTTCGGCTTTACGGCTTATATGCTCTACCTTATTTATTTCTCGGAAGGCGAGCACAAGACAGCACACTATGCCATCTGCACGGGCATCATGGCCCTGGGCATGATGTTGCCAGGTATGGTGGCCGGATGGTTGCAGGAAACGCTCGGCTATCAGCACTTCTTCATTTGGACCATCATCTGTTGCTTGGCAACGTATGTGGTATGCGCCTTCCTGAAGATAGATCCTGAGTTCGGTAAAAAGAAAACGGAATAAATACTGATGGATAGCAACGCACAATTGAGCACATTGAAATGGCTGACCTCTTTGTATTTTGCAAAGGGGTTGCTCTATGTGATTGTGTTCGTTGTGTCGCTCATCATGCTGCGCCAGACAGGGCTGGATAATGCTGAGGCTACTTCCTGCATTGCTGCCTGTTATCTTCCCTGGGTATTGAAGTACAGATGGAAACCGCTCATAGACTGGCAACGTAACAGCTTGAGGATTATCCTCTTAGCTGAACTTCTGCTCGTGTCGGCTTTTACTGCATTGGCTTTTGCTCTGTCCTCGTTTTGGATGACCTTCTGCTTGCTGTTGCTCATTGCCAGTCTTACTTCGGTACATAATGTTGCTGTTGACTCTTTATATAATATAATGGTGGGGGAGGGCCACTCTGCTAAGTTTAGGATTTCGAGGGAGTTGTCGCGCAAACTGGCTGATGTCGTAGGACTTGGTGTGCTGGTGATGTTAGTTGGAAACTTGCAAGTGGTCTATCGCAATGCCCAAGTGTTTTCTTGGCGATACATGACCTATTGTGTGGCTTTCATCTTTCTGTTGCTCTTCTTCTGGCATCTGATGGTATTGCCCCGTTTGAGGGTAGAAGACAAGCAACAGCAGGAGGAAGCTAAAGTTCCCGATTCTGGGGTAAAGCATTCCCTGCCATATTTCTCAGTCCTCTTTCTGCTTCTCTTCCTTTTTGCCTCATTTATGGAAGAAAAAATGGCAGTTCTGTTTCTCATAGAGAATCGGAGTAGTGGCGGAATGGGACTTTCTCCACAAGAGTTTGGCTTTGTGATGGGAACGGTAGGCATACTGGGAGTTACCATTGGAGTAGTAGTGGGTAACTTACTGGTTCGAAGATTCAGGACTATCCCTATGCTCCTGCCGATGGGACTTGTATTGATTGTTCCCAGTGTTGTTTACTCGATGTTAAGCTATTGGCAGCCTGTTGATTTGTGGGTTGTTAGTCTCAGTGTGTTTATAGAACAGATGGCTTATGGCTTGGGTGTGTCAGTTTATTTGGCTTACCAAGCCTCTCTTCCCGACAAAGCATTTGCCAAGTCACTGATGGCTGTTTCCATGATGGTGGCATGCGCTCTTTCAGGCCTTCTGCAAATACAGATGGGATACAACATCTTCTTCCTCACCACTTTGTCGCTTTCTGTGTTGACATTGTTTTCTGTTCTGTTAGCAAAGAAGTCCAGAATTTCAGATACCGCCATCTGAACTTCTGGACTCTTTTGCTAACTATCTGTAAGTTACGTATCTTCTTTTTCCCGTAATCATTGCGTTCTCTTCAGCTCTTCAATCATCTGATCGAGCTTGTGCAGTTCATGAGGTATTCGTATCTTTTGTGGGCAATGAGGTTCGCACTGTCCGCATCCAATGCAATGGTCTGCCTGACGTGAACGTGGGACAGAGCGGTCAAGGCTGATGAGGAAGTTCCTTCTGTTGGTGCGATACTGCGGGTCACCTGCATCGCGTGGGAGCAACCCTTCGTTCTTGCATTTGTTGTAATGAACGAAGATGCCGGGAATATCGACTCCGTAGGGACAAGGCATGCAGTACTTGCAATCATTGCAGGGAATGTTCTCCAATCCAACAATCTTCTTGGCAATGTCATCGTGCAGATACTCCATCTCTTCGTCGGTGAGGGGCTTCAGAGGACAATAGCTCAGCAGGTTGTCTTTCAGATGCTCCATATAGGTCATGCCGCTGAGCACGGTAAGCACTCCTTGGGGGGTGCCAGCATAACGGAAGGCCCATGAAGCCACGCTTCGTTCAGGAGCTCGCTGTTTCAACTCGTTTGCCAAGTACTGTGGAAGGTTGTTCAGTCGTCCGCCTAAGAGTGGTTCCATGATAACGGCAGGGATGCCCATCTTCTGTAGTTCTGCATAGAGATAACTCGCATCGACATTACGTGAGTTGATTTCATCGGCAAAGTTCCAATCCAGATAGTTCAGCTCTATCTGTACGAAGTCCCAGTGATAGCGGTCATGCATGGCCAGCACCTCATCGAACACATTCTTGTAACCATGAAATGAGAAGCCAAGGTTTCGGATGCGACCCGCCTCGCGTTCTTTCATGAGGAAGTCCATGATGCCGTTGTCAACGTAGCGATGATTGAACTCGTCCATGCCGCCGCCAATGGCATGAAGAAGATAGTAGTCGATATAATCGACTTGCAGCTCCTTCATAGAGTTTCGGTACATCTCAATGCTGGCTTCTCTACTCCAGAACTTGGAATTGAAGTTTGAGAGTTTGGTAGCCACAAAATACTCGCTGCGTTTATGGCGGCTTAGGGCGATGCCTGTGCAGCGTTCCGACTGTCCCTGACAATATACAGGCGATGTGTCGAAATAGTTGACGCCGTGTTCAATGGCATAGTCGGTTTGACGGTTAATCATCTCCTGATCAAACTCTTTGTCGTTATCCGCTTTCGTCGGCAAACGCATCATTCCATAGCCCAACAGCGACACTTTCTCTCCTTTGGCGTTGGTTCGATAGGTCATCTGCCCAGTGGGCGGTTCCACCTGCCGTTTGTATTCCTCTGTAGCTTTAGATTCCTGTTTCTTACCTGTGCATGCAGCTACAAGGGTGGCGGCGGTGCCAGCACCTATATATTTCAAAAAATCTCTTCTATCCATAATCTCTAAATTGTTTTGTGTACCTCATGTCCTTCCACATATATGGCGGAGAAGGGACGCGCCGGACAAACATATTCGCAAGCACCGCAGCCGATACATGCATTCTCATTGATGGCAGGAATGTAGGGCGATTCCTCGTCGTTCTCGTCAAGGGGAACCATTTCGATAGCACCTGTTGGACAGTGGCGGGCACAGTTGCCGCACTCCACATTGTCGGTTAGTGGTACGCAGTTTTTCTTCACCCAAACAGCGTGGCCAATCTGAATGCTTGCTTTCTCCTCACGATCGATGGGCTTGATGGCTCCTGCAGGGCATACCTCTGAGCAACGTGTGCACTCGGGGCGGCAGTAGCCGTGTTCATAGCTCATGGTGGGTTGCATGAAGTGCATCAGGTCTGTTGAAGGGCGTAGCACGTCGTTTGGACAATCACTCACGCAGAGCTGGCAACCCGTGCAATGATTGGCAAAATGCTGTGCGGAGAGCGAACCTGGGGGAGTAAGGGGCGTCTGTCGTTCTGGAGCAACTTTGTCTTCCAGGTCGATGTAGCCGCCATCGAATACTTTCTTTTCCTGCGCCAAAGCAGCTGTTGTCAATAGGGCAGAAGAGAGAAGGAAAGAACGGCGGGAACTATCAGTCTCAGTTTCTCTTTTGTTTTTATGCAAATGAGTTACGCCGTATTTCAAGGCTCCAAAGTTGCAACTCTCTATACAATCTCCGCATACTACGCAGCGGCTGTAATCTACGTTGTGGTTCTTGAAATCTATGCACGCGGCTTTGCAGTTTTTTGCGCAGAGCGAGCAATTGCGGCACTTCTCTGTGTCAAAGCTTATTTTCAGGAACGAGTAGCGCGACAGGAAAGAGAGCACCGTTCCTACGGGACATATCGTATTGCAGTAGGTGCGGCCATTCCGCCAAGCCAGGATGACAAGCAACACAAGTGTCAGCGCGGCGATGATGAGCACGGGCAGCGACTTCATCCATACATCGACGGAATAGAAAGCATAGCTGTCGTAGTGCTCGGCAATTAAAGCCAGCACATTGTTGCCCAGTTTCCAAAGCGGTTGGAAAATCATTGTCACGATGCGTCCGAAAGCGCTGTAGGGAGCCAGCAACTGAACAATCGAACTCACACCTGCCAGTAGTGCGATAATGAAGATGGCCAGTACTGGATAGCGCAGCCATTTCTTTTCACCAGAATGAGTGTAGCGATTCTTCTTGGCTTTCTTGCCCATCCAGCCGAACACGTCCTGCATCACGCCTAAGGGACAGATGATGGAGCAATAGATGCGACCGAACACCAGCGTGAGCACAGCGAGCAGTACGACCACCACCACGTTGATGGCAAGAACGGCTTCAAGCGCTTGTACTTTAGCCATCCACGAAAGCCAGTGGTGGGCAGTACCCGTGAAGTCGAGAAACAGCAGCGTGAGTCCTATGAAGAAGACGGCTGCCAGCGAGATTCTTATTTTCCTTAGCATATTTTAGTTCTTAATTCTTACAATCCAGATACTTACCTCATAAAGCAGCCATATTGGCAATGCCACTATGAGTAGTGTGAACGCATCGGTCGTGGGCGTGATGATGGCTGAAACGATGAGGATTGCCACAACGGCATGTCGCCTGTATTGGGCCATCATTCGACCGTTGATGAGGCCCATCTTGCCGAGAATGGCACAGACCACGGGCAGCTCGAACACCACTCCCATCACAAAGCTCATCCCGATAAATGTGTCGATATAGCTTTGCAGCGTCAGCATGTTGGCTACATCGGGGCTCACCTGATAGGTGCCCAGGAAGCGCACCGTGAGGGGGAAGATGAGCAGATAGTTGACCAGAGTGCCCAGCAGAAACATCGCGTAGGCCGAAATGCCAATCCACGTGGCAGCCTTCCGCTCGTTCTGATAGAGACCTGGGGCTATGAAGCCAAACAGCTGGTAGAGCACGTAGGGCGAGGCCAGTAATAGTCCTGCATAAATAGCCACTCGCATGTGGGTCATGAACTGTTCGGTGAGTCCTGTGTTCATCAGGCTTATCTGAAACACATCGTCGATGCCTATCAGTCGATAGCTGATGAAGTCGCTCGAACGAGGAGCCAGTACAATGCTGAACAGACAGTCTTTCAGGAAGAATGCGACGATGGCGGCAACGACCACTACCAGCAGCGATCGAATGATGACGCTGCGCAGCTCGTCGAGATGTTCCCAGAACGTGGCCTGCTCACTCATGCTTCTGGCTTGTCGGTCTTCGTTTCGTCCTTCTCCTCTATGCTGTTCATGCCCTCCTTGAAACTCTTTACTCCTTTGCCCAGACCTTTCATCAGTTCAGGAATCTTCTTGCCGCCGAAAAGCAACAGAACAACAAGGGCGATGATGATGATTTCGTTGAGGCCGAGACCTCCAAATAATAATAAGTTCGCGTACATTATTTATAGAATTTTGCAATCGGATGCAAATATAAGAAAAAAATCTTGCTTGACAAGGAAAAGAATCAATTATTTGAATGAATTTGAGTGATAAAGGATAGGAAAAGTGTTTATGCTAAACTCATGGAGTGTTTATGTTAAACGCTTCGAGTGTTTAGCTTAAACGCATCCAGCGTTCGCTTAAATGCATCGGACGTTCGCTTAAATGCATCGGACGTTCAGTTAAATGCATCGGACGTTCAGTTAAATGCATCGGACGTTCGTGCAAACATTCTTTGCATTTACGAAATCACCGAATTGTTGCATATAAAAAAACTAAAGTATGCTTTCGTTTCATGTTTTTTTTGTAATTTTGCGCCGAAATTTCAAATAGCCGCCGATGATGGCGACATTCAATCGATTGAATAAAATCTTATAAAACTGTTATTTAGGAATGAATATTTCTTATAAATGGCTGAAGGAGTATGTTGACTTCGACCTTACGCCCCAGCAGGTGTGCGATGCGCTCACTTCAACGGGTCTTGAAGTCGATGCTCTGGAAGAAGTGCAGACCATTCGCGGTGGTCTGAAAGGACTGTATGTGGGCAAAGTGCTCACCTGCGAGCCCCATCCAAACAGCGATCACCTGCACGTCACTACGGTTGACTTAGGCAAAGGCGAACCGTCGCAGATTGTCTGTGGCGCTCCCAATGTGGCAGCCGGACAGAAAGTGATTGTGGCCGATCTGGGCTGTGTGCTTTACGATGGCGATCAGGAATTTGTAATCAAGAAATCGAAACTGCGCGGCGTTGAGTCATGCGGCATGATTTGTGCCGAAGACGAAATAGGTGTCGGCACATCGCATGAGGGGATCATCGTACTGCCCGACGATGCTGTAGTAGGCACTCCTGCCGCTGAGTATTATCATCTGGAAAGCGACTGGCTCATTGAGGTCGATATCACAGCCAACCGTGCCGATGGCCTGTCGCACTGGGGCGTAGCGCGCGACCTGCACGCATGGCTCGTGCAGCGCAATGCCGAAGGCACCCTTCGCTACGAGGGCAAAATGCACCGCCCCTCATCAGGCGATTTCATAGCCGACAACCACGACCTTCCCGTCACCGTGGAAATAGAGAACGCCGAGGCATGCAAGCGCTATGCCTGCGTGAGCATCACGGGGTGCGAGGTGAAGGAATCGCCCGATTGGTTGAAAAACAAGCTCACCACCATTGGCCTGCGTCCTATTAACAATATTGTGGATATCACAAACTATGTGATGATGGCATACGGACAGCCCTTGCATTGCTTTGATGCCGATATGGTGAAGGGCCACAAGATTGTGGTGAAGACGATGCCCGAGGGAACACCCTTCGTGACTCTCGACGGAGTGGAGCACAAACTGAGCGACCGCGATCTCGCCATCTGTAATGCCGAAGAACCCATGTGTATTGCCGGTGTGTTCGGCGGTAAGGGCAGCGGCACTTATGAAACCACGAAGAACGTGGTGTTGGAGTCTGCCTATTTCCATCCCACATGGATTCGCAAGTCGGCTCGCCGGCACGGACTGTCAACAGACGCATCGTTCCGTTTTGAGCGCGGCATCGATCCCAATGGCGTGATTTATGCATTACAACAGGCAGCCCTGCTCTGCAAGGAACTGGCTGGCGGTAAGATTTCGATGGATATCTGCGATGTTTATCCAGAGCCTATCGAGAATGTGCGTGTGTCATTGCAATACGACTATGTGAACACACTCATAGGCAAGCAAATCCCGGCAGACATCGTGAAGAGCATCTGCAATTCGCTTGAGATGGAAGTGCTGTCAGAGGGAGCCGACGGCATACTGATTGAAGTGCCTGCATATCGTGTTGACGTAACTCGTCCGTGCGATGTGGTGGAAGACATCCTGCGCATCTATGGATATAATAATGTGGAGATTCCCACACAGCTGAAGTCCTCGCTCGTCATCAAGGGCGAAGAAGACCGAAAGCATAAGCTTCAGAACCTTGTGTCGGAACAACTGGTGGGAGCAGGATTCAACGAGATACTGAACAACTCACTGACCAAGACGGCCTATTATCCTGAAGATGCTACGGTGGTGAAGATTGTCAATCCGCTCTCAAGCGATCTTGGCGTGATGCGACAAACGTTGCTCTACGGCGGTTTGGAGAGCATAGAGCACAACGTGAAGCGCAAGGCGCAGAACCTGCGATTCTTCGAGTTCGGCAACTGCTACTTCTTCGATCCAGAGAAAGCCAATGAAGACAACCCGATGCAGGCCTATAAGGAAGAGAACTATCTTGGAATGTGGGTGACTGGAAAGCGCGTGGAAGGCTCATGGGCGCATCCCGATGAGGATAGCACATACTATGAGCTGTCTGCATACGTGCAGAACATACTGCAGCGCATCGGCCTGAAGCCGGGCATGCTGGTCACGAAGAAAAGCGACAATCCTAACTTCTCAGCTGCACTCATGAT
>JAEEPT010000004.1 GCA_016284895.1 Prevotella sp.
GTTACTGCCTATATAGAGGCAGAGCATGCCCAACAGCACGAGCGCTAGGTCGAAAGCCTTGGCCTTGAGATTCTTCTCATGGAAGAAGATAGCTCCGAAAAAGAAGCTCACCACCACGCTGCCGCGACGCACCATTGAGACGATACTGATCATGGCATCGGGCAAAGACAGGGAATAGAAATACATGAAATCTGCTGTCGAAAGGAAAATGCTCACGCCTATGATGGCCCAGTCCCAATGAAAAGGAGTGGTATTTTTATGCTTAGGCCACCATAGAATCATAAGCATTGCCAGCATCATGAAGCATTGGTAGATATTGTACCATGACTGCACCATCATTCGGTCGAGCCCTACTCCACCCGATTCTACAGGTGCCATCAGGTATTTGTCATAGAGTCCGCTGATAGCTCCCGTCAACGCAGAACCTATGATCATGTAAATCCAGTGGTCGTGTTTGAAATCGATTCCCTCTTTCTTACCACTGCGACTCAGCAGAAAGAACGAAGCCACTGCCAACAGCACACCTGCCCACTGCCAGCCGTTGAGCCGTTCACCAAACACAAGCAATGCTCCCACGAGCACCATCACGGGCCGAGTGGCATTGATAGGTCCCACAATAGTGAGGGGCAAATGCTTCATGCCGAAATAGCCTAGCAACCAACTGGTTAGAACGATGACAGCCTTCAGCACGATGTACTTATGCATCTCCCAGCCACCTGAACCTACATGAAAAATGGATTCGTCGAGGGTTGTCCCCGTAGCGCTGAGCACGATGAACGGCAGGAAGATGAGCGACGAGAAGAGTGTGTTCAGAAAGAGGATGGGAATGACGGCGTTATCCTTCAGCGACTTCTTCTTCAGTGAGTCATACACGCCTAAGAAGGCGGCTGACATGAATGCAAGTATTAACCACATGGTTACTATTATTTCTATCTAAAAATACAGTTCTATTGCGGATATTCTATCCTTTCGAGAAACAACGCATTGCCTGGCATCGACTCACCTGCATCCGAACGCCGCTTGCCTTCAATGACACGCCTGAAGTCATCGAGCGTGAGTCGTCCTCTCCCCACCTCAATCATAGTGCCTACCACTGCACGCACCATATTACGAAGAAAGCGATTTGCAGTTATTTCGAAATACCACTCATGCTCGCCCGTCTGATGCCACTGTGCATGCGTCACATGGCAGAGGGTGGTCTTCACGTCGGCATGCGACTTGCAGAAAGCGCCGAAATCCTCATATTCCAGCATCATGGTGCCAGCCTGATTCATCAGTTCAAAATCGAGCGGATAATGCAGTTCGCATGAATACTGGCGGAGGAATGGTGACTTCACCGTGTGTATATAATAATGATAGGTGCGTGACGTTGCTGAGAATCGCGCATGCAGATCATCGGGCACCAACCGCACATCCTGAATGGCAATGTCATGAGGCAGCAGCTTGTTCAGTTTGTAGGCCAGCTGCTGTCCATCAATCGGAGTATCGATATCGAAATGAGCCATCATCATACGCGCATGCACACCAGTGTCGGTACGTCCTGCACCCGTGACCGTTACGTTCTGTCGCAGGAGGAGCGAGAGTCCACGTTGCAGTTCTCCTTGCACCGAGATTCCGTTTGGCTGAATCTGCCATCCGTGATAGCGTGTGCCGTCGTAGCTCAAAGTGATGAAATACCGCATAATTGGCTGCAAAGTTACGAAATAAACATGAGAAATGCAAAAGGTACGAAAAGAAATCTTTAAGGGTCTTTAAGTAAATCTGTTAAAAGGCAGGTCCGAAAAAACTACCACGAAAATCTGCATTCTGGAGAAAAAGAGCGCCTTTCGAGCCTCCGCAACTCCCGAGGAACGGTGTTCAATTTCAGAATTCTTTGTTCTATATCTCGCATTTTCGCCAATTATCAGCCGCTATTTTGCTCATTTTCCTGTTCAGCGAAAGCCGTTTCCTACCCTTCTCGCGGCTAAACGATGCCGAGTTTCATACAAAATCGCGACATGTTCATGGGAACATCACGTCACGATTTAGGTTAGATCGTTCAGCGATATAGCCTAAATCGCGTGACCATCTATCCTCAATCGCACCGTGACACAGCCTAAATCGCAGAAACTTCCTGATTATGAGCGACTTAAATCTCTAATATTTTATAACTACCTGACAATCAACCTGTTGCAGAACAGCCCAATACTCTCATATTTCCGACCCGATGAACATTTCCTGACTTCCGCGCCATTCTCGCGCGAGTGACTGTTAAAATTATAAACAAATTTTCACACAAGGTTTTGTCTTTCTTTGATACATCACAACAGAAGGACATACCGAGGAGAGAAAAACTTGCTTTTGCGCACAATTACATCATTGCTGTCAGGAAAGTGGCATTGCCAAAGATATAGAGCACATTTTCTGAGGCTGGCACAAGGATTGTTTCTCCTTGCCGGATATTTATGCCATTGATGTTGGCTTCGCCCCACAGACATACTACCACCACGAAGGAGTCGCAATGGAAATCAACCTGAGAAGCCACCTGGACCACGACACGATGAACCACAAAGTGAGGACAGTTCACCAATTGCGAGATGGGCTTAGTCGAATCGTATGAGCTGCGATATTCTGGCCACACCCTGTAATCGATGGCATCGCGGGCTTCCTGTATATGCAATTCCCGTGGCTTGCCATGAGCATCCTTGCGCCCAAAGTCATAGACACGGTAGGTGATGTCGCTCGTCTCTTGAATCTCTGCGAGGAAGTTTCCCGCGCCAATAGCGTGCAGCCGTCCGGCAGGCAGGAAGAAGAGGTCGCCATCGTGGGCCTCATGTGTGGCAATGACATCCTGCATTGGCGAATGGCCGTCTATCGGCGTTGCCGTTGCCAACTGTTCATATTCGTCGGGGGAGATGCTTTTCGAGAGTCCGGCATAGATCTTTGCGCCCACGTCGCTTTTGATGACATACCACATCTCTGTCTTTCCTTGACATCCGTGCCGCTGCATGGCCAGATGGTCGTCTGGATGAACCTGCACGGAAAGGTCCTGCCGCGAGTCAATGAACTTGACCAACAGAGGGAACTTGTTGCCAAAGCGCTTATATACTCTCTGCCCCACGAGCAGCCCTTTGTATTTGTCGATTAGTTCGGTGAGGGTCAGTCCGACGTCCACATCATCGACAAGACCTCGCTCAACGGCAATACTCTCATGTTCTGGTACACCACTGATTTCCCAACTTTCGCCAATGTTCGGCTGGGCAGTGAAAATTCCCTTGAAGGGTGCTATCTGATAACCGCCCCAAAGCGTCGTCTTCAGATATGGCTGGAATTTATAGGGTTTCATCTCTTGCTAAATATAAAAGGTGCAACGCACTCCTGCACAGGACCACGTTGCACGGCAGAAAAATACTTACAACTAACTAAAACTATAATGAAAAAAACTACTACTCTCCTTCCTCATCATCGTCATCAGTCCAAATGTCGTTAGATTTTCTTGACAACGGGGTCATTTCATCTTCATTGAACTCGTCATCTTCTACTTTCACATCATACACACTTCCCGCAAGGATATTCATGACGGTACGGACAGTCAATGATTCCGTCAATGGTTTCATATAGACCTTTTTCATACTACATCCCCCCCTTTTTATTTTATGATGATTTTTTTGCCTTCGCTTATATAAATGCCTTTTGTTGCACTCTTCACCCTCTGTCCACTCAGTGTGTAGAGCGATGCAGAACAATTCAGGGCATTGGTATCAAGGCGGACGGATGTTGTCTCATCGTCGCCGAAACGGAGTGTGATGCGCGAGGCACCTCCCGCCGTGCGAATGTCGCTATCGGTGCAGAGGTAGGCACGGTGAGCTGCCAGCTTATAGGTATCGCCGAGATGATAGAACCCTATGTTGGAGCCTTTCTTGGCAAAGATGTAGAGATACTTTCCAGCCTCTTCGCTTCGTGGCAGGTCGGCGGCATAGTCGCTCGTAGCCTTCAGATAGTTAGTGCCTGAAGGATAGGCCGCCTCACTCTCTTCAATTACGGGGATGTCGTAACTGCCCTCTGCACCTCGTAGCACGTAACCCAGATATCCCCAAGTTGTCTTATTGTCCACAGGAGTCAGCGTTACGATGCCATCATTGATTTCTGATGCGTAGTAAGGCGTGATGCCTGCTTCGGCAAAGCTCAGATGCTTCGAGCTGCTGAAGGTGGCAATGCCATCCTCACCGATGGTAGCCGGTACTGCATCGTAGCGGCCTTCCTTTTTCACCAGTTCCACTTTCGTGACATTGATATTCTTTCCTTGCACGATGATGCCCGTGAGTTGAATGTCTTCCAGAACCGAAGCATTGGCTACGGTGTACTCGAAAGTCTGTGTCTCAGCACTATTTTCCACATTCGCGAAAGCCTCTTCACTGAATTTCGCCCACCCGTTAGCCGGATTGCTCAGTTGTATCTGTGCGCCGTCGCCCGTGGTGGTAAAGGTGATGCGCAGCACATCGGTCTTGAAGGTCTGCGACAGACTGCCCCGATTGTCATAGCTGAGATCAACGTAAGCCGACCAGTCTCCTGTGTCCTGGCTGCCCGTCCAGATCACCTCAGCTTCTTCAGTATCCTTATCCTCTGCGTATGTATAGAGCGCCGACACCTTCAGATACTGTGCAATTATGTTGATGGTCTTTGTCTGGAGTGTCGTCACCTGGTCAGCAGTCAGCTCATAGAACAGTGTCTTGGCTTCGCTGGTAGAAGCCGAAATCATGTTGTCGGCATAGTCGACACGGATGGCCACCTGATGCCATGATTCTCCGTCGTTGATGGCCGTTACGTCGATGCCCAGCACATCGCCTGCTGAGAGTCCGGCAAAGAGGCCGTTCGAGAGTGCATCGCTCTGGCCCCATCCGCTGTTGTCATCGACAGAGCCTTCCCAAAGAGCCTTCTTGTAGAGCAGTTCCACCTGCGTCAAAGTATAGTTCTCGCCGGTGACTATCAGACCACCCCCGGCCACCGTCTGGGCCTGAGCCTCAGTCAGCACAAAATAGTGGCGTCCGTCTGCGCAGTCGTACTCGTCGGCAAATCCACTCCACGATACATCCTGCAGCGTTACGCGACCACTGCCGCCGGCATCACTGATGGTCACGGCAATCACGTCGCCTGCACTGGCCTTTGCCAGCACAGGATAGTCACCCACGGGCAGTTGCTGTGCATTCCAGCTACCCACTGCATGCTCTCCGCTGAACACTACCTCTGCTCTTGCGCTGAAGACGACAGCCAATAAAAGCAGATTCACGAGGACTGCCTTTTTTATGCGGTTGAAGAAAATAGTCTTACTCATGTCTTTTCCCTTTTTTGTCGTTGATATTATCGGTGCTCTTGGTAAGATCACTCATCGTCATCATCCCAGAATCCACCTCCTTCACGTGCTGCTGCGTTTCCTGCATCAACTTCCTCGCCAGTGCTGTTAATTTCTATTGATGCTGCTATCATCTTGCTGGTTACTACTTTCACAATTTCTGTCATGGGGCAGATGTATAACTTTTTCATTGTTTCTTCCCTCCTCTTAATTATTATTTGACAATCACTTTCTTACCATTCATGATGTATAATCCCTTAGTGGGCTTATCGACTTGCATGCCACGCAAATTATAGTACACGTTGTCACTTTGCGTAGTATGCTTCTGAACATCCAGAACACCGGTCGTCTCCGAATCATCGTCATTGAAAACGATGCTGAGGCGTGCAGAGCTGCTGCCAGTGGCCAGTTTCAGATAAGCTTTGTTGGCCGCCAATGTGCCCGACGTGGTTTTACGGAACTCAGCAACTGTTGCACCATCGCTGTCAATCAGCGCAGCACTTTCGAAAGTCAATGAGCCACTGGTAGCGTTGGAATACATGGAGAAGTTCCCGATTTTGTTCTTATATTCGGAATGAAGAGGTATGTTGACGGTTGTTACTGTTCCTTGAGTAAGTGTTGCATGGGTCGTTGTATTATCATCTTGATCCTGATAAGCCACGTAGAAAGTGGCATCATTGTTAAGCGTGTTCGACGAAAAGTTGAGTCTGAGGTAGTCATAGCCACTCCAGTTTTCCCCCACCCAGCCACCTTCTCCGCTGGCCGTGCCATTATAAGTGATAGTGTAGGTCTCGCTATTCCAGCTCACTTCTGTCGGATGCCAACCGCCCCAATAACCGAGTATTTTTGAGCGGGAAAGTTCATTAACTTTCTCGGCAGTTCCCGGATAGAGCACATAGAGGTCATAGCCGTTTGCTGCCAGCGAAGAAACATCGGTGGCTGTCGTACAGGCTTTCAGATCACTACTTTCTGTGCTCTCTGTTGAAGAAGCTATGAACTCAAGCACCGACCCTTCGTCACCCTTAATAATTGCGCCTGTATTGGCAGGAATCACATTGTCGGTAAACGAAGTAAGGGCAACGCGCGAACCTGAAACGGTTGCCCTATAGGCCGTCACCGTGTTGGGAGCGGTAACCTCTTGCGATGCCGAGAAGGTGGCGTAGCCGATACTGCTGATAGAAAAGGAATTTATCGGTTTCAGAAGATAAATATCTGCACTATCTATGTTTTCTCCAAGGTCGGACCAAGGCCACGCCTCTGTCCATGCAGAGACTTGTGCAGCAGTCAAAGGAAACAGTAGCTTATCGTAGACGGTATAGACTGACGAATTTACATCGTTTCCCGTCAATTGGTAGGTTCCAGATGTTTTCCCCTCCTTTAAAGTGAATTCTGCATAAATATAATCTCCTTCTGATGCCGACGCTGCCGACAGTTTACTACCATTAAAATTGCCATCCCCAGTAAGACTGACCAAAGGAGTCTTGACAATTGAGTTTATTGTCCTGCAAACAGATACTTTTGTCAAGGTGTAATCCTTGCCGCCGACATTAAACTGACCAGTATTGGTTACAATTTCATCGTACATGGTTTGCGTAACTTCTTGCGAGAAATTTCCCTCTATGCCAACCCAATTGGCAATGACAGTGGTGTTCCAACCAGTTGTTTCTGACTTTACTTCCATATATTCCTGATGGTAATCGTTCTTACCTAAGCTTACTTCAAAAGACAGAATGTCGCCAACCTTAATGTTTCTGCAATAATCACCTATATTTACAGAACCACCGGTAGTGAAATCGAAGCTCTCGTTTCCTTCCCATATAGTCCATTCTACATCAGCTTTCGCTGTACCTGCCATCATGAGGACGGCCATGAATAAAAATAAAAATCTTTTCATTGAATCATTAATTTTAGGTTGATATTTCGTTCTTTCTGCGTGCAAAGTTAGTGCTAAGAAACGAATCATGCTGACACTATCTTGCTGCAATCTGACACATTTCGAACAAACTGTCGTAAATAACGTGAGAGGGGGGGGGTAAAAAAAAGGAGTTCCGTATCAGAACTCCCTCTCCATGATTTCCAAGCACATGCGGCTGTTGTGATAAGGACACTTCCACGGCCCTGCCTTGTCATCGTCGCGATTGACTGAGCCGTCCGGACGGATGCTCCAGTACCACTCACCGCCCTCACGGTCAACGAGGTGGTCGAGAATGAACTGATAGCAAGCCTGTGCTTTCTGCAAAGCCTGCTCATCATGGAAATGCTGATATTGATTCAGCTGTCCGATAACGTTCTCGCACTGCACCCACCAATGGCGGTCGGTATCGACGGAGAAGGGGGAACCGCCTTCGACAGTGACGGTGCGCTCATGGATCATAGAGCCGTCATGACAGAGACCTTCTTCCGACGCTGCGGCAATGTCGCTGACAATGGGCATCACCCTGTCTGTCAGCCTCTTGTCGCCCAACACTTCCAAAGCCTCGGTCAAGAGCCAGGCGGCCTCAATGTCGTGGCCAAAGCTCTCAATATTGCGCTTGCCCTGCCACTCGTCGTTGAAGAAGAGGTCCAGATGACGGGTCACAGGATTGAGCAGTTTGTCGGTAAATATGTTTATCAGCGTGCGCAGCTGGCATTCCAGCCGCTGGTCTTTCCACACGCGATACAGATTGGTATATGGTTCCAGGATATGCAGGTGGGTGTTCATTGTGCGACTGCCGTTCTCGTCCTTATAGCTCAGTCGCATGTCGCCGATGGGAAACCAGTCGTAGGTCAGGGCTTCAATATATCCTACATTCTTGGCATCGTATGTATGTATTTCCAAAGTTTCAAACAAGGCAATGGCACAGTTCAATGCTTCCTTATCACCTGCGGCACGATAAAGCTCACTCATGCCATAGATGGCAAAGCCGATGGCATACGATTGCTTCTTCATGTCAACAGGCTCCCCTTTGTAGTTCACGGACCAGTAGATACCATCCCGCTTTTTATCGATAAAATGCTTCAATATGTACTCTTTGGCACGAATAGCGGCAGCAAGATATTCCTGCTTGCCCAGTACCCTGTATGCAGCAGCAAAGGTCCACAGAATACGGGCATTCAGCACGGCTCCCTTGTCTGCCTGTGCATGCAGACGGCCCTGTCCGTCCATTCGACCATAGAACCCCCCATGCTCGTGATCTATCATCTTGTCAAGCCAAAACGGGAGAATGTTTTCTTCCAACAATTGGCGGGCAGAGGTCTTAAAAGCCTCTCCCCCAACCCCTCTCCGACTGGAGAGGGGAGTATTTAGTTTTGCTATATCTTCTCTTTTCATTTCTTGGGGAGTTTTTTAATTCTATCTATTCTATCTACTCCCCTCTCCGGTCGGAGAGGGGTTGGGGGTGAGGCTATTTCTTAATAGGATAAAGGTGAACCAAAACCATCATAATCACAGTGATAGCTGTGGGAAAGAGTGAGAAGAGTGCCCAAATCATCTGCCCGACTGAAGTCTCGTCGGTAATAGTCACAACGGTCTGCCCCGTAGCAGCATCTGTTCCCGACACGAACCCTGCCATTCCCAAGAACAGTGCAACCAGCGAACCGCTGATGGCCGTGCCGAACTTCTGTGCCATCGTCCCGCTGGAGAAGATGAGCCCCGTTGACGAAGTGCCGTTCTTCTCGGTGGCATAGTCGGCTACGTCGGCATACATCGACCACAGCAGCGGTGAGAACAGCCCCACACCTACTGAAGTGATGACGACCATCGCAATCATCAGCCAAATATAGGAGGGGTCCATCGGAATGAAATAATAGCCGGCAGAAGCCACCCCACTAATGATGACAGCTACCTGGAAGGCTTTGCGTTTCGAGCCTATCCACTTGGTGAAGACTGGCGACAGGCCTCCAAACACCATGCAGGTGAGTTCGCCAAAGGTCATGAACACGGTATAGTTGATGATCAGCCCACTCAGTGTCACGTCGCCTTTCAGGCAGTATTCGAACATATAGCCGGCCACAGCGTAGCGGAAACCGTTGAAGAAGTTCATGCCGATGCCAACCAGTGTCAGGTATATCCACGGACGGTTACGGAAGAGATTGGCAAACGGCTTTAGACTGAACTTTTCTGCACGGACCGGCTTCAACCGCTCGCGGGTCAGCAGTCCGCAAGCCAATGTTCCCAATGTGGCTAACAGACCGAAGAAAGCCCCCAGCACGGCATACTGGTGCTGGGCTGTTCCCCCGACCAGCTTCTGCAGATAGGGAAACGAAAGCAGAGTGACGAAGCCCATGGCGTAGGCTCCCACCATGCGGAAACTGGAGAACTGGTTCTTCTCGTTATCGTCCTCTGTCATCACGCCGAGCATCGAGCCGTAAGGCACGTTGACCGCCGTATAGACCACCATCATCAGCAGGTAGAGCGTGTAGGCCCAGATGCGCTTGCCCACAGGACCGAAGTCGGGGGTGCAGAGCAGCAGGGAAAAGACGAGCCCCAGGGGTACGGCACCGAACAGCAGCCAAGGACGATAGGTACCCCAACGGCTTTGTGTACGGTCGGCCAAGCTACCCATCAGCGGATCGGTGATGACATCAAACATGCGGGCGATGAGCATTAGCGTGGCCGTATCGGCAATGGTCAGCCCAAACACATTGGTGAAGAACAGCGGAAAGGCTATCGACATCACCTTCCACGTGATGCCGCCTGCCGCCGCATCACCCAGGGCATAGCCTATCTTCTCTCTCAGCGGTATCTTAGCCATTTTTACATCTTTACTTTTTTGTTTTTTTCTATCATCCGCTTGATTGTCTCTACTGAGGCACTCGTCGTAAGCCCGTCCTCGGGCGTATGCATACAGTAGTCTATCAGCCGTTCCACCGACGATACAGCCACATGCAGACGGGTGTCGGCAGTGGCATAGTAGATCAGCACACGTCCGTCATCGTCCTTGATCCAACCATTCGAGAAGGCCACATTCATCACGTCGCCCACATACTCGTTGCCCTCCGGCACCAGGAAGTAGCCGCCGGGCTGCGCAATGACGCGCGTCGGGTCGTAGAGAGCCGTCATATACATATATAGCACGTAGCGCAGACCGCTCGCTGTGCCGCGCACGCCGTGGGCCAGGTGCAACCAGCCCTTGCTGGTCTTGATGGGGTGCGGTCCCTCACCGTTCTTCACCTCCATCACCGTGTGGTAGTGACGCGGGTTGATGATGATTTCCTCGTCTATCTCTGCATGGGTGATATCCTCGCAAAGGCCCCACCCTATGCCGCCGCCGTTGCCCGTATCGATGAAGCCGTCCTGCGGTCGCGTATAGAATGCATACTTGCCTTCCACAAACTCGGGGTGCAGCACCACGTTGCGCTGCTGGCTCCTCGACTTCAAGTCGTGCAGCCGCTCCCACGTCTTCAAATCCTTGGTGCGGGCGATAGCTGCCGATGCCGTGGCTGCCGAGAGATCGTTAGGGTGCAGCTCGTCATGCCGCTCGGCACAGAACACACCGTATATCCAGCCGTCTTCGTGCTGTGTCAGCCGCATGTCATAGACATTGGTGGCGGGCAACAGCGTATCGGGCATGGTGACGGGCTCTGGCCAAAAGCGCCACCCCTCTATACCGTTTTTACTCTCAGCCACGGCAAAGAAACTCTTGCGGTCGGCACCCTCCACACGGCACACCAACAGATAGCGATCTCCCATCTTAATGGCACCGGCATTGAGCACGGCGTTCATCATGATGCGCTGCATCAGGTAGGGGTTATCTTGCTCCGAAAAGTCGTAGCGCCATTCAAGCGGCGTATGCTCTGCGGTCAGGATAGGATACCTGTATTTCTCGTAGATACCATTCCCTCCTTCCAGAGGTTCATTTTTTCGCGCCAACAGAGCCTCATGGCACTGGCGCAGCTGTCTTACTCTTTCGTTGTATGTCATACTATTTTTCTTTTCAGCTTGCAAAATTACGCTATTTCCTCAACACGTCATTGCACTTTCTTGGCTATCTCTGACACTTTAACGAGTTCCGAATGGGAATAGCTAATCTTCAATGTCGTCGTATCGCTGTCGAATACAGAGTTCAGTCCCTGCTGTTCCTGAGCGGGGTCACCCATGTATGGGTCACCCACCTGCCATTGTTCATGTCGCGGACGGGCTTCACCGCCCCATGCCCAGAAGTTGCAGCCGCTGACGGCAGGCTCACTTTCTACAAGCGAGAATATATACTGATAATACTTGTCACGGGCATGGGTAGTTGATGACGGCGAGAAACTGAAGCCGTCGCGAGGAAACCCAAACTCCTCGATAACGAGAGGCTTCTTGATGCGATGGGCTATCTCCATGTGCGGACGCAGATAGTCGGCGGTCTTCTGGCAGGCATGCGGAATGTCGGCAAGCAGTGAGTCCTGCCGTGCCCATTGCCAGTTGTAGGGCCATACGTGGACGGTGAGATAGTCAATGTTCGGGTCACTACTGATCTGTTCGTAGAGGGCAGAATCCATCTCGCAGCCCCAGATACCCTCGCCACCAATGGAAATCAGGTGATGGCCGTCAAGGCTGCGGATAAGTGCCGATGCCTCGCGAAGCCATCGGGTAAAGGGCACTTTCTGCTCTTCGCCGAAAGCGCGCGGCTCATTGCCTATCTGCCATGCCATGATGGTGGGGTCGTCCTTATATAATAATAAAGTGTAACGGTTCTGCCGACTGACGATGAAGCGTACATAGTCGTAGAAAAGTTGATGCGCCTTTTCATTGCTGGCAAACTGTGATACATGTTTCATGAAGGCTTCATAGCCCGCCTCGTTAGGACGCGGTGCCTTACCCAGTCCGGCATGTTCCAGATAGTAGCCATAGCCCCCACTCCACTCCCACGAGTTGTTCAGGTAGAGCACAGCCTTCATGTCGCGCTTGCCCATCTCCATGAGCAGATAGTCGAGTCCTGCCAACAGGGTGTCGTTATACTCGCCTGGTGCTTTTTGCAGCGTGGGTTCCACCTTTGTGGCAATGCCTTGTTCACCGTCACTGCCCACAAGGATGCGCAGATTGTCCAGTCCGAGCGCGTGCAGCTGGTCCAATTCACGCAGCAGCCGCTGCCGGTCGCCACCCTGGCCCTCGGAGGCCAGGATGGGTCCATACCAGAAGTTAGTACCTACATAGCGGTATTCCTTGCCGTCAAGCCACAGGCGGCCGTCACGTTGCTCTACATATTTCACTGCCGATTCCGGCTGGCAACACAGCAGCAAGGAGAGAAGGGATAAAGCCATTAACAGTTTCTTCATTTCACGATATCTTTCAGCATCATTACATTGCTCGACCGTATCATCTCATTGAAGTAGAGCGCATTCTTCTCACCAGGAGCAGGACCAAAATACTCGTGCTTGGCATTGCGCCAGATAAGGAAATAACAAATGGGAAACTTGTCTAAGATGGGTTTCAGCACACGGGTCCACCACGTAGGGTCCGGCAGGTTCTTCAGACCACATTCGGTAAGAGCCAGCAACTTATGATGCTGCTCGCAGAATGTAGTCAGTGTCGTCATGTCACTTTCCAAATCGCGCACAAAGTCCTGCTCCGCCCCCCACTGATAGGCATCCACGCCCAACAGGTCAACACGGTCGTCACCGGGATAGGCGTCTAAGTCCGCCGGTTTGATGCCGAGATTGGGACTCCACGACCACACCAGGTTGTCGAAGCCTTCGCTGAGCAGGTAGTCTTGCAGCATACACCACAGAGCCTTATATTCATTGGGGGTACACTGCTTGCTGCCCCACCAGAACCAGCCGCCGTTGTTCTCATGCCACGGACGGAAGATGATGGAAATAGGACGGTCGTTGTTCGTGCGCAGCGTTTTCAGGAAGTTGCGCACGTTCTTCATCCACAACAGGAACTTACGATGCTGCAGACCGCCCGGAAGCGTACTCCTCACGGCAACCGTGTCCTGGTTGTCCCAGGCAGTACCGCCGGAAAAGGGATTGCGCGGATGCCACGACAGCGTGACGATGCCACCCCGCTGGTGGTGCGCTATGATTTCTTCCCTGATACGGGTGAAGGGCACGGAGTCAAGGTTCTTCTCATCACCTACTTCTATGCCGCCAAGGTCAAACCCCATGACGGCAGGCCAGTCGCCCGAACATTCTTTCATATCGCTGCGCCCTAACTCCCACTCCCACGTCAAGCCGTAGAAAGGGTCGTCCTGATGACCTACCATGTAACCCCGCACCTGTAGTTGCTGTAGGCGATCAAGGAGTTGCTGACGCTGGGTCTGAGCATTTGCAGAAGGTAAAAGCGCCATTATCGTCAGAAGAAATAGAATCGTTGGTTTTTTCATAAGTCAACTATTTATCTTTTATTATAATCGTTGTTATCAGCAGGTCGCTGACACGCTCGCCAACCTACAGGCTGGCATCTTTATATTGTGGCTGTTGTGCGTTTGCTGTCATAAGAGACACTGTTATCAATAAAAGGATGGCACGCCTCATGTCTTATTTTATCTCAAACACACGCGAGGCATAGTCTTCCCACAATGGCACTTCGACACCGACATTCATCAGGAAACTTCCTGTGAACTGCTTACCATTGAGAGCGCAGGGCTGCTGTCCTACGCGGACGTTCTTCTCCGTCATGGTATAGGTCTTATCGGGGTTCAGGCCATCCAGGCGGATGCGTGGCAGCAGTTGGTTATAGTAGTTGTCGGTCTTATAAACAAACAAGATGCCTTTTTCATCCTTTGTGTACATCAGTGCCGATACACCTTTTCTGTTATAAGGAGAGACAAGCCTATAGAGGTCGCCCGTCTGTACCACCTGCCTCATTTCTTTATAATCCTTGAAACAGGTCTGCACTTGCTGCCGTTCCTCATCGCTCATGTCCTTGGGTTGCAGTTCTATGCCAAGTCGCCCGCTCATTGCTACATCACAACGGAACTTCAAGGGGATGACCCGTCCGCCTGTGTTCCAGTAGGGACAATGGTTGATGTGGCAGGCCATCGCATTGGCGGGGAAGAAGAGCGAGGTGCCCCACTGTATATAGACGCGCTGAAGGGCATCGGTATTGTCGCTCACCCAGAATTCATCGAAGTAGGGCAGCAGTCCGTAGTTGGCACGTCCGCCACCGCTGGCACAGTCTTGTATCACCACGTCAGGATACTTCTCGCGGATACGTTCCAGTACCTTCAGCAGTCCCCGATGATAGTCTATATAGATATTCGCCTGCTTTTGCTTGGGCAGATAGAGTGAGCCATAGTTCTGAACAGAGGCATTGGCATCCCACTTGATGTAACTGATTTCGGGATATTGCGAAAGCAGGTTGTCCACAATGCCAAAGGCGAAGTCCTGCACCTGCGGATTGGTCATGTCGAGTACCAGCTGCGTGCCGCCACGTCCCAGCTTCAGTTCGCGGCCCTTTGTCTGCAATGCCCACTCCGGATGGCGTTCAAAGAGTTCGCTCTTCGTATTCACTGCCTCCGGCTCTATCCAGATGCCGAACTTGATGCCTTTCTCTGCCGCAGCACGGCAGAGCTTGCCGAGACCACCAGGCAGTTTCTTCTTATCCACTACCCAGTCGCCCAGTGTCGATGAGTCATTGTTGCGCTGATACTTGTCGCCGAACCAGCCATCGTCCATCACAAACAATTCGCCCCCCAACTGTTTTATGTCATCCATCATCTGTAGCATCCGCTCCTCGTTGATGTCGAAGTAGAGCCCTTCCCATGAGTTGAGCAGAATGTCGCCGACCCCATTCCCCCGGTGCAGTTTGCCTTGGGTACGAGCCCAGCGATGGAAGTTACGACTGACGCCCCCCATGCCCTGCTCACTATATGTCAGGGCAAGATGCGGCGTGGCAAACGACTCTTTGGGGTCGAGCACGTACTCGCTGGACTGTGGGTCGATACCTGCATAGAAATGGTGGAACTTGTTGAGTAGCGTGTTGATGCGCAGTTCGTAGTTGCCACTCCAGCAGAGTGCAGCACCGATTGTGCGACCGTGGTTTTCACTTGGATGCCCGTCGAGAGAGAACATCACCTCAGGCGCATCAATATGGGCATTGCGTGCACCGTCAGTATTCCGGATTACCTTGCAGCCCAAAGTAAGCGGTTCCTGCACCACATTTGTTTCGGCTGCCCAGTCGCCATGCAGATGGGTCAGCCACACGTCGCCCTGACGAAGGGTAAGATGGCCTGAGTCGAAACGCTTCAAAGTGATGGCCCGTTTCCCGCCGTTCACAATCTCCGTCCACGTCTCAATGACATCAACCTCACGATAGGCTTTATAGAATGTTTTTACTGTCACGGGCATCAATTTGTCCTGCATTGTAAACAAATGCACATCAGCCTTGCCTTCCTTTTGCAATTCGTAATTCACGACTTGCAGTTCCAAATTCAAGTCTCCGTCACTATGCTGCACTTGTATGGCAGGCAACTGCACCATATCCACCGTTCCGAAAGCCGGTAGCACAGAGAAGTCGAAGTCGCAACCAGAAGCTTTCAGCTCTCCAAGGGTTGCAGTCCGCAGACCATAGTAAGCCATTCGCAAATCCTGTCCTTCTTTTGCATGCAGAATTATCTGCGTCTGGGGGGTCTCTATCGAGACATTGCCTTCCCATGCTGCAATCGACATTGTCAGCAGGACAAACACACCTGTAAAAATACTTCTTTTCATACTGTTGAGGTTTTTAGTTTCAATGCAAAAGTACAATAAAAATCGGAGAATGACTAACACTTTTTTGTCATTCTCCGACACTCATTGACAGTCTATGACTTTACCTGACAACAATCTTTCTGCCATTTCTCACATAAATACCTTTCTGTGGCAGGCCTATGACAAGCTGACCGCGAAGGTTGTATAGGTGGTTGTCGTCCTGAGAAAGAACATTCCGCTGGCCGATGACAGTTGCCGTGCCAGCCTTGGTAACAGTGATTTTTGTGATGGTGTAAGCCTGACCGCGCACGATGATGCCACGATCTGCTATCTCCGTGGCAGTAGTCTCGTCGGCCACGGTGTAGCTGATTATGCCCTTGCTGACAGTAGTATTCAGATCCGTCCATTCCCAAGAGTCACCTTTCTTGTAGGTGAGCACATACTGCGGCTCGTCGTAGGTCGTGGTGGTATATACACGAATGACATCGTCTTTTTGCAGGCCAGTGAATGTACCTTCAGGTGTTTCAAACTGAGTGCCAGGAGCCACCTCGGTGTTCCAAGAAATGGCTTCGCAGCCTTCCCACACAGTCTGCTCACCTTCGACGGGCTGCTCAGCCTCACTGTCAATAGTGATCTTCGTAATGGTGTAGGCCTGACCGCGAATGACCAGACCGCGATCTGCTATCTCCGTAGCAGTTGTCTCGTCGGCCACAGTGTAGCTGATTACACCCTCGCTGACGTTGATGCTCAGGTCGGTCCATTCCCAAGAGTCACCTTTCTTGTAGGTGAGCACATACTGGGGGTCTTCATAGGTCGTGGTGGTGTAAACACGGATAACATTATCCTTCTTCAGACCTGTGAATGTACCTTCAGGTGTTTCAAACTGAGTACCGGGAGCCACCTCAGTGTTCCAAGAGATGGCCTCATTGCCTTCCCACACGATTCTTTCTTCGGCCTGCACACCCATGAAGGCAAGCACGGCCAGACAAAGTGTAAAGATTTTCTTCATAATTGTTCTGTTGTTTTAAAAGAGTTAGTGAATATTTGGTTATACGCCAGCAAAAGTAACTACAAAAGAAGAGACGGGCTGACTGAATCTTGCCCGTCTCTGACACATTATCATTTTTCGCTCTTTATTGTTCTACAATACGGAAATTGGAGAGACAGAAATCGGCTTCGTAGGCTGCATGAGGCTGGAAGACGATACGTAAGGTCTGCCATTCGCCTGCCTGCTTAATGCCTTTAGTGGCCATCGGAGCGAGAGGCAACGTGATGGTCTGCCATTCGCCACGGGTATTGATGCCCTGCCCGTCGGCAGGATTCCAGGCATAGCTGTCCCCCCAGTTGAAGGCAAACTGCAGACCGGTGTCTTCGGTAAGCGGGAAATTCGGCTGGGTGAGGAGTTCAAACTTGAGGGAGAGATTCTCGACAGGTGATCCGTCGGGAACAGTCTCAACCATATTACGAGAGAGATCAATGGTATTCCATGCCCAAGCACCATAGGAACCGGTAAAATGGAGTCCCTTCATGCCGTTCTGCTCTTCTACGATGACACTTACCGAACCGTCGATGCTGACTTGGGTGTCAGAGAAATCACCATAAAGCAACTTCAACACAGGGCGGAAGGGCAGCGAGGCTGTCATAGCCGTCCCCTCTTGGTCTTGCCAACTGAACTGAATATGACTGTCATCGGGTGTTCCCTCGGGAATGGCAAGAAGCATGGAGGTACTTGTGATTTCGGAAGGCACAACCGTTGTTCCGGCAACACTAACCGTAGAAGCCCCGCTGTCGAAACCATAGAGATTGAAGTTCTGCCCATAGATGGTTATCTGGCTTCCTACCCGGGCAAACTCGTTTTCCAACCGGCTGACGGTGAGTTTGGGGAACGGTATGACGAAATCATAAGTCGCAATACCCTGAGACGTGGTGTATTCAATTTTGTTGACATGCTCCATCGACAACGTAGAAGGTATGCGGACGATTGCCTGGCTCTTCTGGGTATAGACATCGGAAAGGTTGCACTCCACGGTGTTGAAAGAGATGCGGGAAGGCTGGTTCAGATTGTCGCCAACGAGCACCACCATCTGATTCAGCGCACCCTCGGTGATCGGTGTAAGACGAGCCGTGTCGGCCACGTCGTAAACGGCACGGATGACAGGGGCACCTGTGTTGGAAAGTTGCTCTGCAGGAGTGTAGCCCTCGTTGTAGTTGACGATGTCGTCGCAACTCGTTATTGTCACGGCAAGACCGCAACACACAATACATGCGGCAAGTTTTTGCTTTATGTTTCTGGTAATCATAATTATCAATTTTCAATTATCTGTTTTTCAATTCAAATCAGTTCCATCCGGGATTATTCTCTGTGATGGCCTTATTAGTATTCAACTCAGGAGCAGGAATCGGGAATAGCAGATTGCGTTCCAGGCGTGACTTCAACACACCTGCATCATCGCTGCCCTCAATTGCATTCATCGCTTGCAAATAGATGCCCCAACGGATGAGATCCCAACGACGGTCTGCTTCACAGGCAAACTCCTTGGCCCGTTCCTCAATGACAGCAGACCGAATCTTGGACTGTGTGTCAAGTGCTGCCGTACCTGAATCACTGGCGAGTGTGGCATTGCTGCGTTGGCGCACCCTGTTCAGATAGTCGATGGCATCGCTGGCACTGCCCAGCTCGTTCTGTGCTTCGGCATAGACAAGAAGCACATCGGCATAGCGCAGGAAGGGGAAGTTGGCATCGGCATTGTTGATAGCATTGTTAGTCACATCCATATATTTAGTGGTAAAGGCCAGGCATTGTGCATCTTGCGAATAGTAGTAGCTCACTCCGTCGGCATAGATACCTGAAGGCGCCCCCACATAATTGCCCAAAAGATCGTAGCCTGTCGCCATGATGCTGTACTCGTTCGTCTGCGGATAGTAGAAACCGCTGTTCGACTCGCGTTGCGTCTTAGCACGCCAACGATGCTTCACACCCTTGGTGATGCGATAGTCATCATGGTCGAACAGATCGTACCAGTGACGGGTACAGCCTACCCAGCCACCTTCCTGTATGAAATCGCTGCCCTGCTCGGTCATGTATCCCTCATACTGCGAATGAACGCTTACCTTGTAGGTGGCATCACCGCTGACAGTCTGGAGGGAGAACATAAATTCTGAAGCATTGCAGTTGGCTTTCTTCCACAACTGATCGTACTGCAGCAACTCATAGCTGCCATAGTGGCCGTCAATGACTTTCTTTGCCCATTCGGCTGCCTTCGCATAAAGAGCATGGGCATCCATCTGCTCATAGCCTGCCACTGCTGTCTTTTGGAACGTCTTGCTCTGCAGTGGGGCATAGACACGACTGTCACCAGCCCCATCATACGGCTTACCCGTGCGGACTGTTATCTCCGTGCCGACAGGCATTGCAGCCGCTGCCTGTGTGGCATAGACTTTAGCCAATAATCCTGCTGCTGACCCTGCCGAAGCATGGCCGGCCTGATAGCGCGTGTCGGTATTCTTGTACATCAAGCCGCAGGCCTCTTCCAGATTTTTGACAATATAATCATAGACGGCAGCCACTGACTGGCGAGGCTGATTATATTCGCTCGTCTCCTGCTCCGGCTGGATGGGCAGTGGTCCGTAGGCACGTACCATGAGGAAATAGGCAAAGCCACGCAGGAATTTCAGTTCGCCCACGGCATTGTTCTTACTCTCAACACTGATATTCGACATGGCCTGAATGTGCCGCTCTGCATTGTTGGCACGAGCTATGAGGCCATAGCAGCCTTTCCATAGTGCATCGGTCACATCACTCTCACCTTGAAAGTTGCCTGCGCCAAAGGTTCCGAAGAGCCAGTCGGGACCGCTGATATAGTCGGCATCGAACTCCAGCACACGGGGGAAATATCCCCAACAGAACATGTCGTAGATGAGTTTTGAATAGGTGCCTGTCACCCAGTTGGCAGCAGCCTCTTCGGAGTCGCCGACACGCTCATCTGTGATAAGCCCCTCAGGATTTTCTTCTATCCAACTGGAACAGGAAGTCACAGCGACTGCAAATGAGCAACATACTGCACAGGCAAAGATGATATTTTTGACTTTCATTGTTATTGCATTTTTATAAGATTAGAATACAAAGTTAACTCCAAAAGCGAAAGAACGCGCAGAAGGATATGAGTAACTGTCAACTCCGGGACAAGCTGCATTCTGACCACCGGCATTGACATCAGGATCGAACCAAGAGTAGTTGGTGATCGTGAACACATTGTTGGCCGTCAGGGAGAAGCTAATCTTCTCAATAGCCCTCAGAGGCTTATGCCAGTCGTAGCCAAGGGTGATGTATTTCATCTTCAGATAGGAGCCATTCTCCACATAGCGATTGCTGGGAAGCCAGGTCCGGGTGTAGCCTGCTGTAGCCTTGGGCCATTCGACGGGCAACCCGTTGGCCACGCGGTCGGCTGTCCACCGGGTGTTAAAGGCATCGACAGGTATGTTGCCAATGTTCGACATGGTGACATCCGTCAGGTTATAGTTGAAAATATCGTTGCCTTGTGATCCCTGCAGCATAAAGCTCAGCGAGATGCCCTTGAAACTGATGTTATGGGTCATAGCGTAAGTGAAGTCGGGATTGGTATTTCCAATAATCGTACGGTCGTCGCTGGTAATCTGACCGTCGTTGTTCAGGTCGCGATATTTGATTTCGCCCACAAGGCGCAAAGCCTCAGCATCGGAAAGCCCGGCGTATGCCTTATTGGAGCGGACCTCGGCAATGTTGTCGTAATAGCCGTCTTCCACATAACCGAAAAGTGTGCCGATAGGACAGCCGTTGCGCTGTAAGAACACCTGGTCGGCCTTCGACCATAAGGCTGTGGCATACTGGTCGCCGTCAAGTCCGCCAATGCGATTGCGATTGAAAGCCATGTTGGCAGAGAAGTTCCACTTCACAGGCGTATCCCTGAACACATCGAACGACAGCGACACTTCCAGTCCCTGATTGGTCACATTGCCGCTATTGACGAGTTGCTGACTGAAGCCGCTGCTTGAAGGAATGGTGACATTCTGTAGCAGGTCGCGTGTCTTCTTATAATAGTAGTCAACGGTCAGCTGCAGTCGGTTGTCCAACCAGCCGAAGTCTATACCAGCATTAAACTGTGCTGTTGTCTCCCACTTCAGGTCTGGGTTCTGCGGACCACGCCAGTCAATCATTGAGAAGCCACTTGAGAGGGTGCCATTATAGGGATAGTTGGCGGCCTGCAGGACAGCCAGGGTGCGGTAGGCACCGATACCCTGATTACCCGTCTCACCGTATGAGACCCTGAACTTCAGATTGGAGAAAAAGTTCAGGTCCTGAATGAACTGTTCGTCAATGGCCCTCCAGGCAAAGGCACCACTGAGGAAGGTTGCCCACTTCTTGTTTTTCTGGAAAGCCGATGACCCATCGGTACGGACACTGGCCGTAAACAGGTATTTGTCAAGCAAAGCGTAGTTGACACGCGCAAGAAAGGACTCGAGATTCATCTTCGTCTCAGGGTCGCTCTTCACCACCGGACGGTCTAAGGCCATTGAGATGTCGGCACCCTTTGTCAGGTCATTGGGGAAGTTGGTGGCTGTCATGCTCATAGACTCGCCACGACCGCTTTCGAAGGTGACACCTGCCACAGCATTCAGCTTATGAACGCCAAACTGCTTGTCAAAGGTCAGCAGCGACTCGAGGGTCAGACTTCTCCAGGTGTTTGTAGCCTTGCCTGCCTTTCCGTTAACAGGCGATTTGCCCTCTTGTGTCAGCCGGTCGTAGTAGGTGTTACGGTGTCCGTCATTATAGCCGAGTCCCAGATTTTGACGGAACTTCAACCACGGACAGAATTTCACTTCAGCATAGCTGGAGGAGAACCACGATATCTGTTTCAGCTGATCCGTAGCACCGTTCACGTAGTTGGCCGGATTGGCTGCCAGCCAGTCGGTGGCATCGGTTTCTTCCTTGACCGTTGGCGGGAAGATGAGTGCCGAACGGATAATGCCCGTATTTTCTGAGTTGGTGCGCTGGAAGTCGGTTGTGGCATTGGTGAAATGACTGCTGGTGCCAATTTCCAGCCACTTTGCAACGTGGCGCGAGATATTGACACTCAGGCCATAGCGCCTGTAGCCCGTGTTTTTGATGATACCGTCTTGCTTGGTGTAGTTGCCTGAGAAGGCATACCACCCTTGGTCTGAACCGCCACTGACTGAAGCATTGTATTCCTGTTGCCAGCCGGTCCGATAGATTTCATTCTGCCAGTCAGCACCTTCCACGACATCCACATTGCCGTATTCATCGGTGCGCTGACCGGGATTCAGGAAGTCATCGGGCGAAGGATTGTATTTACCCTGTGTATAGATGAATGAACCGCCTGTGTAAGGATATTCCCACTCTCCGCGATAAGGATTGCGCTGAGTGCCGTTCTCGTATTTCACTGAATTCTGGCTGGCCTCGTTTTGGTAGAGAGCGTAGGTGCGGGGATCGAGTGTCTTCACCCGTTTGCCGATATTCTGTACCGTCCATTTCATGCCAGCCTCCACCTTCGGCTTTCCTGTCTGTCCTTTCTTCGTAGTGATGATGACCACTCCATTGGCACCACGGCTACCGTAGATGGCAGTGGCAGAGGCATCCTTCAGCACTTCGATTTTCTCGATGTCGTTGGGATTAATCATCGACAGCGGGGAGGTCTGCTGATTATTACCGCTGTTGGCATCGCTCTGAGGTGTGCTGTTGGGGTCGGTGCCAAAGGGTATGCCATCAACTATATAGAGTGGCTGACTTGACGTGGTGAATGAGTTGGCGCCTCGCACGGTGATGCTCACTCCGGCACCCGGCGAGCCATCGCTCTGCTGCACCTGCACACCGGCGATTTTTCCTTGCAAGCCGTGGGCCACATCGATTGCACCTCCTTTCCGCAGGTCGTCGCCCTTGATTTGGCTGACTGCTCCGGAGAGGTCGCGCTTTTTCATCGTTCCGTAACCGACGACCACCACTTCATCCATCACCTTCGAGTCTTCATACAGCGTGATTTCAATCTGTGTCTTGCCTTTCACGTTGACCACTAGTGTCTTGTAGCCAATCATTGACACCTGAATGATAAACTTCCCGTCGGGCAGCTGCAACTGGAAATTTCCATCAAGATCACTTACAGTTCTTGCAGTGGTACCAGGCACTTTCAGTGTGGCACCAATGAGGGGCTCACCCGCCATAGCACCATCCATGACACGCCCTTTCACGAGTGTCTGTGCCTCAAGCCCTATGCTACAAACGAGCAAAAGAGCCAGTAGAATCCATTTTCGCATAGTTTTAAGTTTTTATTATGTTGTTATTGTGCCGAAATAAGTTCAATACGGGTAAGGGTGAAGCCAAGTCCTGTGACGACCAGCCCTGATGTCTTTACTTTGTCGAGCGACACTTCGTCAAAAGTAAGAACCACATCATTCCCATCGAGTTTGTACCATGCGGGTTCCTGCTTTCCACTTATATCATGCCACTTCCCCCTATTCTCACGGAAAGACATTTGCGGCTCATGGCAGTCCTTCAACAGTTCGTAGTGAACGACGATTACATCGTTCTCCGTACATTCCTGGAAAGGCTCGGCTGTGAGCCGCAAGTTGCCGCTCCAGTCGTTCGGGAACACCTTCTCGCCATGAAACAGTTCGCCTGGCTGCAACTTATATTCTTTCGGTGCACGCTGCACATCGGTCAGGTCTTCACTCCGCCGACCTGTGAACGAGACGATGCCCACGCGGTCCAGCCGATAGTCCTTTCCGCCAATGCGCATGGCAACATTATCGCCTGTACCGGCCAACTGGAGCTTCAGCAGCGGCGCATCGTCACTGATATAATAGGTACACCCATCTGGTCCTACAGGTATTCCGTCGGTGGCAGGCTCGAGCACATTCCAAGTGAAATCCATTATCTTTGCCGCTGCACCATCCTTCACGCGCGAAGCATGGAGCACAAGGCCATCGCCCACCTTCAACGACTTAATGCAACGGGCGGGCAACTCAGCCGAAACGCTCCAGTCGCTCTTCATCTGCTTAGCTGGGCCTCGCCAGACAATGGTTTCCACAAACTCCTCGCCGGGGGTCAGTGTCACTCGCAGGATTCGATAGTCGTGACCGCCGATAATCACCCCACGTTCGCGAACCTTATTTAAAATCGCGTCGGTGAGTTTCATGCGGAACGGTCCGCCCACATTGAAGCAACCGTACTCAGCAGCCACGCCTTGCCAGTCTTTCGGGTCTTGGAAGGCACCTTGCGCAGTGCGCTTGGCCTCGTCGTTATACACCGTGACGATGTCGCCCGCCTTGGCATTTACGAAATGCCGTGCTTCCAACAGGATATTGTCTTTCCATCCAGGACCAATGGTCTTCGGCCCAAGCAGGATGGTGCGCTCATCAGCCAAAGTGAAGAGTGGAGAACGGAGAATGAAGAATAGCGCACACAGTACTCTCATGCACCATGCAAGTGTACTCACATTGATAATTGACTTCAGGTCCATATTCATAGCGGTTGCTCGTTTGTCACTTCTCATTTTTCACTCTTCATTTTCACCCATTCTGCTCTGTCCATTACCACACCGCTTCCAAAAGCATCAGTCCACCAATCCTTACCGGCAAACTGGTGCTCTTCGCTGTTGCCCTCGTTATAGGCATAGTCATACCACGTCATGAACCAAGACCAGCGCGAGCCTTGCGCCCATATCTTCGACCACAGGGAAATATGGACCTCATCGCCATTGCCACACTCGGCCAAGGTGACAATCTTGTTGGGATACTCGGTCGTCAACTGACGGAACTCTTTCATCAGCGGATACATCAGTGCGGCATAATTGTCGCGCCCTATAATGTCCACCACATCATCGCCCGGATACCAGTCGTGGTCACCCATCTGTGAGTTCCACACCCAAATAAGATTGTTCAGGTGATGATGGCCCACCAGCCGGTCGTACATCCAGCGCCACAGCTTTTTATACACCTCCGGCCCTTTGGCACCCCACCAGAACCAAGCACCGCCGCCTTCAAATTCGTAGGTATTGCCGGAAGCCTCGTGCAGGGGGCGCCAAATGACGGGTATGCCCTTGGCCTGCATCCTTTTCAGATAGCCTGCCACTTGGTCGAGGTCGTGCAAAGCCTGACGGTTTTCAGCACTGCCGGCTATCATCACCTGTGACGGGTCAAACGATGTCTCGCCAGGCTTCGTGCCTGGCGAACAGGTCATATTGGTCCCGTTATTAGCACGCACCTGCCAGTGCCACATCATGCCCACGATGCCACCGGCCTGATTCCATTGGTCAACATGGGTCATGTCACTATAATCGAGCCATCCGCTTGGGTTGACATCTTTCGAGGCATGGATGTTGATGAAGTCGAACACGTTGATGACTGGCCACCGGCCTGTCCACTGATGCACGTTCTCTGCCTCGCGTATGTTCCAATCCACATTGGCCACCACACCACTAAGAGCCTTCCGTCCATAGAGCGAACGCAACATGGCGTAAAGCTTCTTTGTCTCAGTAGTAGCATTGGGATTGACCGGTGCTTCACTGACTTTTTCTGCCAAGTCTGTCAGTTCACCGCTTATTTCCGACTGCGGTGACGGCTGTGGCGATGGCTCTGCCTCAACCTCATTAGTTGCACACGCACAAAAGAGCACAACAGTAGCAATAAACAGAAAATTTTGCTTCATAAAATCATTAGTTTTAGATTTTGAGGGCAAATTTACTGCATTCTGATAAGAGCGGCTGACACTATTTTGTCAGGGACTGACACTTTTCGCTCCCAACTAAATAATCACCTTGGTCTTGTGGTATTTTTCACGGAACTCCGTCGGACTGCATCCTTTGTGCTTACGGAACAGGCGATTGAAATTGCTCAGCGTGTTGAAGCCACAAGCGTAACAGATTTCGCTCACAGAGTCGGCCGTATCCACAAGCCGACGGGAAACATATCCCAACCTTACGTCAACGATATACTCGCTCAGCGACTTTCCCGTGCGCAGATGGAAAAAGCGGGAAAAGGCCGTCGGAGTCATGCCCACCATATCTGACAGCTGTTCAAGACGTATCTCGTCCTTAAAGTGACTGTCTATAAAACTCTTCACCTTCAGCACACGGCGAGAGTCACTCTCCACCTCGACCTTGGCAAATGCCGAAGAAGCAAGCTCATAGGCATCATCGATCTTTGAAAGCTCGTAGAGAATGCCAAAAAGCTCTTGAACTGCCATGAAGCCATCCTTGATTGCCGAAAAGCGTATGATGCGCGGATAAAGCATCATAATGGCTCTTTCAGGAAAGGCAAGCCCGTGTTTGGCCCTGTTGAGCATGCGGTGGATGGATAGGAAAGGATTAGTGGAGAAAGGTGACGTGGGCGAATCGAAATCGATATAGAACTGGATGGTCACCTCATGGATGTCCTGACTCCGGCACTCGTGTTGTTCCCAAACATGTTCCAAGTCCGGACTGGTGATGAGCACCAAGTCAAAATTGCCTACCACCTCGCTATGGTCGCCCACCACGCGGCGGCAACCGGCGGCATTCTCCACGAAGTTCAGTTCGAAGATATCATGACAGTGGATGGGGTAAGTAAACTCCTGTTTATGCCGGTCGGCCACGTACATAAAGTCATGCTCGCCAAGCGGTGTAATCTCATGTAGTACTTTCGTTTCCATCAGCTTTCTCTAAGTAATGATAAAAAAATAACTTGGTACGATTTGCACTTATTCATGGTGCTTGTCAGTATTTAGCGATTGAAAAGTGCGCACACCTTTCATTTGGCAAAGTTACGAAAAAAACGAGAGAAATGCAAAAGGAAAGCTTGCTTTTTCTTTTCATTTCCGAGTGATAGTATCTTCGGCAAAGCCAAAGTTACGGAAAAACGAGAGAAAAGCAAAGAATCTCTAACTTTTTGCTTATCTTTGCAGCAAACTTTTCGAAGCATGACATTCTATTTCTCTGGTACTGGTAATACGCGATGGGCTGCAGAGTTGTTGGCCCAGCAAACGGGGGAGCAGCTTCTTTTTATTCCCGATGAGCTGAAAGGCGACTGCTGCTACAGCCTTTCTGAGAATGAGCGCATTGGCTTTTGTTTTCCCACCCACGGCTGGCAACCGCCCCGCATTGTTCGCAGCTTCATCAGCCGACTGCACATTGAGCATGCCGAGGGGCACTACTGCTATGCACTTACCACGTGCGGAGACAGCATAGGCCAGACGATGGAGATGCTGAACGATGATCTTCGCTCTGCTCAGCTGCCCGTAGCCACGGCAGTATTCTCGCTGGTCATGCCTGAAAGCTATGTGTGTCTGCCTTTTATGTACACCGACTCTCCAGAACGTGAACATGAGAAAATCAGCCGTTCGAGTGAACTTCTAAAGGAGTATGCAGCCATGATAGTTGAGCGAAAAGAAAATGTGACCCACACCGTGAGGGGAGCAGCCCCTTGGATGATGAGTCACATCATAGGTTCTTATTTCAATGGACGGATGGTGAGCGACAAGAAGTTCACTGTTGACGCCGACCTATGCATTCACTGTGGAAAGTGTGAGAGTGTTTGTCCCACAGGCGACTTGGTGCTCACCGACGAACTGCCCACTTGGCTTCACAACAACTCATGCACCTGCTGTCTGGCCTGCTACCACCACTGTCCGCGCCATGCCATCAACTATGGCAGCATCACTCGCAAGCGTGGACAATACTTCTTCGGCCACAAGTAGTCGTGTGCTTCTTACTTATTCACTGATAGCCTTCAGCAGTTTCATCAGACTATTGTCCTCACTCCATGAGAAATCGCTCATGCCGATGATGGTTCTGAACATTCTTTTCTTCTCTTTCGGCATTCTGCGCGTTATCTCCCGTTCGTGTACTTTGAATATCTCTCCATTGTAGAGATAGAAATAGTGTCGAACCAAAGGCAGCTGCATGCCTTCCGGAGGGGTGAGGTCGATGGTGGTATAGCTGATTTGATCACCCAGCGACAGACTGGATATGTTCACGTTATTGCGCAACATGGCCTTGTAGGAGTCGAGGTCTATCAATACTGCGCAGTACAACTTGTTGGCTCCCACGCTATCCACCTCGAGTGCAAGCATATTGTCTATCTTTACATAATGCAGTGTATCAAAATCAACAGAGACGATAGGATCCATATTAGCTTCCATCGTTGCATCTCCACGTTTAAAGAGCAGAGAAGCATTTTTGAGGAAGATGTTTGAGAGCCTTGCCTTCACGTTTCGTCCGTCAGCCATGTGCACCACAGCCGGCTTATAGTCCTGGAACAGCGTAAGATTCCAAGTGTTGTCCTGAGCAAAGGCAACACCCTTGGCCATACATAGGCACATCATGAATGTAGTCAGTAATTTTTTCATACATTATCTAATAATTAAAAAGCTCATCGAAATTTATCGATGAGCTTTATTCTTCTGTGCGGTGCGTACGAGATTCGAACTCGTGACCTCCTGCGTGACAGGCAGGCATTCTAACCTACTGAACTAACGCACCAGTCCATTGTTATTTGCTTATCGAAATCTTAGCGGTGCGTACGAGATTCGAACTCGTGACCTCCTGCGTGACAGGCAGGCATTCTAACCTACTGAACTAACGCACCAATCTGTTTTTCGATTGCGGGTGCAAAGGTATATTTTTTTTCCGATTTCCGAAAACTTCCCGCAAAGAAATCTTAACAGCATAACATTCTTTAACTAATCCCCCATTACCTCCCTGCTGTTGTCGATGCCTCCCCACTACTTCAGCATAGCTCTCAATCAATGAAAGTTATCACGCTGCACTGAATTACAATTCTATATAAAAATCTGCCAATAAAACTGTTCGCTATATTGGCAGACTGTCACCACAAAAGCATTACGCTTTGTTTTTATGTCGGTGAGAGGGGATTTTGGCAATTGATTGCTGACAGATGTCATGTATTTGTGTCAAAATCACAAAATCAGTGAATCGTAACCTTACGGACTACTTTTCCCACTTTCAGAATATAACATCCCTTAGGAACAGAGAGTTCGATACGCTGGGCAGGGCTGTCTATTTTGTAGGTTGCGACCTGTCGGCCTGTCAGTGAAACCACTTCGAGCACCATACCAGTTGCACCTGTGACCTGCACTACATTACCCTCCACTGAAAGTGAAATCATCTTTTCCTGTTCCACCTGTTCAGCAATGCCCATCTCCATTGTCATCATCATGGGGGCAGCTGCATGCATTGAAACAGCGATTGTCATGCTAAGAAGTCCGGCAAATATGAGTAGTCTTTTTCGCATAAGCTAACAGATTTTCTGCAAAAATATAGATTTTCTTTGTAAGAGCCAAACTTTTTGCAAAGAAAATGCTGACAATGGCATTATTTTGCGCATTGTCAGCACTTATTTTGTTCTATTGATGTCTCAAAACAAATTATTTCACAGGTTTAATGGCAAACGTGAAATCGTAGTCCTGATATGGCAGGCGATACTCCTTGCGAGGCCATGCGCCCCATGAGTTCACGCAGCCCAGACCAATCTGTCGCTGCTGGATGTGAACCGATGTCTTGCCCGAAGGAATCAGGTCGCCTGAGTGACGTCCCCAAGCCTTGTCCTTTGACGGTCCATCGTCGAGCTGAGCGGTGGTATAAGGCAGTGCCGAAGCCTCCATCGGAGCATTCGAGAAGAAGCAAAGTCCCTTGCCCTGCTTGTCGAGCACCTGGAACCAGCGCACGTCGGTGTGGTTGCCGCTCTCCTGCGGACGGATGTAGTCGAAGTACTCCTTGGCCACCTCGTTCTCGTAAACTCCGATGAACTCTGAGTGATTGCGGTCGATGTAGTTTTCCACTGGTCCGCGACCGTAGTACTTCACGCGGTCGTACTGCTTGGGCATCTCAATGTTCATACCGAAGCGGAAGAGCTCGGGCTTCTCCTTTGCCTCCTTATCTACTGAGAGCTGTTCGTTCACGATGATCTCGCCCTCGGCATTGAGTGTATAGGTCATGGTGAGCTGGGCCTTCTGATGGGGAAGCTCCATAGTGGCAACAATACTATTGCCGTCAACGTTGAAGGACTTCACCTTCAGCCATACCTCGTGCCAAGCGCGGAACTTGTTCTGCAGATTAGCTCCGTAGTCGTTGTCGGTGGGAGCACGCCAGAACTCGGGCATGATGCTCTCACGGAACTGCAGCATCTCCTCGCCATCCACGGTGATGTAGTCAATCAGGCCCGTATGCTTGCCCACATAGAGGTCGGTGCCTGCGGCTGAAAGCTTCACGTAGGTGTTGGTCTGCTCACATTTTACGTCCTGTGTTGAAGTCTGGGCATTAAACGTCGGGAACTTATATTCGTTCACACAAAACTGTTCCTTGGCCAGCACCTGTCCTTTGTCGATGAGGGGTGCACCGTTCTTCGACTTGAAGTAGAACGACACGAATATCTCGTTGTCGCCATGATGTCCCGTCACCTTGGCAATGGTCTGCTGCAGCTTCTCATCGGTGATCACCTTTCGCTGCTGTGGCTGAATGCCGCTGATGTCGATGGTGCCTCCATGTCCGAAAGTCATGCCAGCGGGCCGGTTGGCGTTGGCATGGTGATGCTCTCCGGCACCGCCAACGAACCACTGCAGCTCCAAGTCGTCGAGGGTCTTGAAGAAGTTCTCGTTATAGATTTCGAACTTACCGTTCTTCAGGTCCACATCCTTCACCCACACATTCTGATAGTAGTACTGCACCTCATAGGCGTGTGGATTGAGTCGGCGGTCGGGAGCGATGATGCCGTTGCAGTTGAAGTTATAGTCGCTGGCAGGATATTTGCCGTAGTCGCCGCCGTATGTGAAAATCTCACGGCCTGTGACGGGGCTCTTGTCGCGCATGCCCTGGTCCACGAAGTCCCAGATGTAGCCACCCTGGTACTTGGGGTACTTTCGAATCAGGTCCCAGTACTCCTTGAATCCGCCCATCGAGTTGCCCATAGCGTGAGCATACTCACACTGGATGAGGGGTCGTGGGTTGTCGCCCTGAGCGTATTTCTCGCAGCGGTTATAGTCAGCATACATGGGGCAGAAGATGTCGGTCTTCTTGTTCTCTCCAGCCTGCTCATACTGGCAGGGACGTGTCTTGTCGGTGGCCTTCACCCAGTCGTAGGCTTTCTCGAAGTTGGGACCATAGCCAGCCTCATTGCCCAGCGACCACACGATGATGGAGGGGTGGTTCTTCAGTGTGAGCACATTGCCCTGGTTGCGCTCCAGGTGCATCAGTTCAAAGTCTGGGCGCTTGGCCAACGTCTTGTCGCCATATCCCATGCCGTGGGTTTCCAGATTGGCCTCGGCAGTTACGTAGAGTCCATACTCGTCGCAGAGGTCGTACCAACGGGGGTCATCAGGATAGTGGCAGGTGCGCACAGCGTTGATGTTCAGCTGCTTCATGATCTTAATGTCCTGAATCATGCGGTCCATCGACACGATGTAGCCACCATCGGGGTCGAGCTCATGACGGTCGGCACCTTTTATTAATATAGGCTGGCCGTTGACGAGCAACTGTGCGTTCTTGATTTCAATGTGACGGAAGCCCACGCGCTGTCGAACCACCTCAAGCACATCCTTTCCCTTCTTGAGGGTGATGATAAGGTTGTAGAGGTTAGGCGTTTCAGCAGTCCAAGGCTTCACCGTGGCTAAGTCGGCCACCTGTCCGTTGGCATCGAGCAACTGCTGGTCAACGACTGTACCCTTCGGAGCCTTCACGCTCACGTCGAGCACACCCTTTCCATTCACGTAGTCCTGATTCACCACGATGTCATGTATGTGTGCCTTCGGACGGCTGTAGAGATACACCTCGCGGGCAATACCCGTGAAGCGCCAGAAGTCCTGATCCTCCAGATAGCTGCCGTCACACCAGCGCATCACCTGCATGGCGATGAGGTTCTCGCCTTTCTTCAGATACTTGGTGATGTTGAACTCAGCAGCCACCTTCGAGTCTTCCGAGTAGCCCACATACTTGCCGTTGACCCACACCGTGAGGTTGCTGGTGGCTGAGCCTACGTGGAAAAAGACCTCCTGTCCGTTCCAGTCCTGTGGCAGCTGGAACGTGCGGCGATAGGAGCCAGTGTAGTTGTTCACCTCGCTGATATAAGGGGGATTGCTGTCGAAGGTCGTGGCCCACGAGTAGCTGGTGTTCTTGTAGATCTTGTCGCCGTAGCCCTCTATCTCGAAGAGTCCCGGTACGGGGAAATCCACCCACTTCGAGTCATCGAACTTCAGTGTGAAGAAGTCCTTGGGAGCCTGGTTGTGGTCTTTCACGAAGCAGAAGCGCCACTTGCCTTCCATGGAGAGGTAGCGCGATGACTTCGTCTTGTCGTTGGCTTTAGCCAAGTCTTCATTCTCGAAAGCGAAGAAGTTGGCTCGCCGCGACTCTCGGTTCACTTGATTCACCAGTGGGTCTTTCCACACGGGTGTCTTCTCTTTGGGTGCAGCTGTTGCTCCTATCGAAGCAAGGCATACTGCTGTTAGTAATAATTTTCTCAGCATGGTTTTGTTATTAAATAATTATTCGTAATCGTCTATCACATTGTTCATGAAGTCCATCATGGGTTTGGCAGCCCTGAACACGCGCTCCATCTCGTCAATCCATCCGTCGCCCTCGAAGAAGTCGTTGGCTACGGCATGCCAGGCGCAGTAGTCCTTCAGTCGCAGGTATCTCACGTGTTCGTAATCGCGCGGGAAGCCAGCCGGACAGGTCTTCAGTTTGGTCAGTCCGAAGCCCTGTGGCGCATCCCACGACTCGTTCCAGTCCGTCGTGTCCTTCTTCGTGTCGAAATATTTCTTGAAGGCTTTGCTCTCAACGGCGTTCAGCCACTGTTCCTCGTTGGCCATGATCTCATTGCGGCATGCGGTCAGGATATTAGTGGGCAGCCAATAGTTGCCAACGGCCAAGAGGCAGTGGTCGGGCTCCATGTGCAGGTAGTAGCCGCCACGAAGGGCCTTCTTGCCCTTGGCGTTGATGTAGGCTCCGAGGTGATTCTTGTAGGGCGACTTGTCGGCTGAGAAGCGTGTGTCGCGATAGAAGCGATAGGTACAGTCCTTCACGCGCTGGTTGCCCACTGAGGCATCAAACGTCACAATGCGCTCCAGAGCCTGCCCCACTCCGCGCTCCCACTCAGCTCGCACGGCCTCATACTCACTCTTATGGGCAGCAAACCACTCACGGTTGTTGTTGGCCATCACCTCCTGCAGGAAGCTGATGATACGTTTAGCATCCATGTTCTTTCCTCTTCTTAGAAACGGTCGTTTTTCTTAGGTGAATTGCAGTTTGCACCGGCTGGTCTCTGTGCCGTCGCTGCGCACGATGCGCACGTTGAACTCTGTCTCGCCCAGTGCCTCGCGATAAAACGACAGCTGTTCGCCCCCATGTGCCTCGGCCACATAGGCTATCTCGAATCGCTTCAGCTGATGGGCCTTGTACCAGGACATGGGCCAGAGGTCGAGCACGTGCTCAATGTACTTCACTGAGTTGATGTGACCGTTGATGTCAACATCGTTGTAGTGTGTGTCGATGGTGCTCACCAGCTCTGCCGTGTCTGAAACTCTCACCCTTCCCCCTTTGTCGATGGGACAGGGTTTGTCCTTCTCTATCCACTGGGTGATGGAGCCGTCGTTAATGGCAAAGATATCTGTGGGCTGGCGCGTCTCGGTGTCGATCATGGCCCACACGCTGCGACCGTAGCCGTACACCTTTTCCTCTCCGTTGTCACCGCGCCCCACCACGCGGAAGTTGCGCTGTGTGAAGAAGCGTAGCGCGTTCTCCACCCATGTCTCCACGTTGAAGCGAGTGTATTGGCTGGGCATCTGCTCCATCTCGATAGCCAGGCGCGACAGCACCCAAGAGCGTTGAATGCTCATGAGATAAGCCATGCCGAAGCCTCGGTCGGTGGAATGGAAGTCGGCTGCGTTCAGCAGGTGATTGCCCAGATGTCCCATGAACAGCTTGCCCGAGAAGTCACAATGGAAGGGCTCAGCCATGAATTCGTAAGTTCCTACTTTTTCTAAACTCATCATTCAAATATCAATTTCTTCAGTCGTTGACGCAGCTGTTCGGCTTCCGACTGTCTTATACTTAGTTTTATCTGACACGTGTTGTCGTAGTTCTGCTCCACGATGCGCGGCTGCATCTCCTTCACCACGCGCATCACGTCGTTCATCATCACGTAGGGGAAGTCGTAGGTCACCACCTCCTCCACCTGCCTCACCTCGATGGTGGCATGCTCCAGCGCATCGGCAGCAGCCTCTCGATAGGCCACGATCAGTCCGCTCGTGCCAAGGTTCACTCCGCCATAGTAGCGCACCACTACGATGAGCACATCGGTCAGTTCGCGGCTGTTGATTTGTCCCAGAATGGGCTTTCCTGCTGTTGACGATGGCTCGCCGTCGTCGTTCATGCGGAAGTCCTTGCGTTCAGCTCCCAACATGTAGGCATAGCACACGTGGCGGGCATCGTAGTACTTCTTGCGATAGTCGGCCAGAAGCGTCTTTATTTCGTCGAGTGTCTCTACATGATGTGCGAAAGCGAGGAATTTACTCCGTTTCTCAGAGTAAAATCCCTCGCTGTTTCCGTCTATGGTCTTGAACTCGTCAGACATGTGCCTGGTGTGCTTTCTTTTTCTATTCTAACGCGTGAATCACCAGTCCTGAGCGCAGCTTCGGTTCGAACCATGTGGCCTTTGGCGGCATGATCTTTCCGCTGTCGGCAATGTCCATGATCTGCTTCATCGACACTGGATAGAGGGCCAGTGCCATGCGCATCTCGCCGCTATCCACCCTTCGCTTCAGCTCGCCCAGACCGCGCAGTCCTCCCACGAAGTCTATACGCTTGTCGGAGCGCAGGTCCTTGATGCCCAACAACTCGTCGAGTATCAGACGGCTCGATATGTCAACGTCGAGCACGCCGATGGGGTCGCTGTTGTCGTAAGTGCCTTCCTTGGCCTTCAGACTGTACCAGTGCTGGTCCAGATAGAGCGAGAACTCGTGCAGCTGCTGCGGCTTGTAGAGGTCGGTTCCCTTGTCGCTCACCTCGAAGTTCACCTGCAAGGCAGCGAGGAACTCCTCCGAGGTGAGTCCGTTCAGGTCCTTCACCACACGGTTGTAGTCCAGAATGGTGAGCTGCGAGGCCTGGAAGCACACTGCCATGAAGTAGTTATACTCCTCCTTGCCCGTGTGATTGGGGTTCTGCTGCTGTTTCTCGGCACCCACCAGCGCTGCAGCGGCTGAGCGGTGGTGTCCGTCGGCTATATACATGGTGGGCATCTTGGCAAACTCGTCGGTGATGGTCTGCATGTCCTGCTCGTCGCTGATCACCCAGAACTGATGACGGAAGCCGTCGATGGGAGCCACGAAGTCATACTCGGGCGCGGTCTGGGCATAGCGCATGATGAGCGCATTGAGCACCTCATTGTCGGGATAGGCAAAGAACACGGGCTCAATGTTGGCGTTGTTCACACGCACATGCTTCATGCGGTCTTCCTCCTTGTCGCGACGGGTCAGCTCGTGCTTCTTGATGCGACCCTGCATGTAGTCATCGACAAGTGCGCCCACCACCAGTCCGTACTGGGTCTTGCCCTGCATGGTCTGCGCATATATATAATAATGTTCATGCGTGTCTTGCACCAGCCAGCCCTTCTCCTTGAAAATCTTGAAGTTCTCGGCTGCCTTCTCATACACACGCGGGTCGTACTCGCTCGTACCCACGGGGAAGTCTATCTCGGGTTTGATGATGTGGTAGAGACTCTTCTCGTTGTCGCCAGCCTCGGCGCGAGCCTCCTCGCTGTCCAGCACGTCGTAGGGACGGCTCTCCACCTGTTCCACCAGCTCCTTCGGTGGACGAATGCCTCTGAATGGTTTTACAGTTGCCATACGTTTCTCTCTTCGTTATTTTATGTTCTAACAGGAAAAAATCACAGATTCGCCTTGATCTGCTCAATCATCTGTGCATACTCGGCATCAGTCAGATACACCTTGCCGGGGTTCATCTGGAACGTGCCGCCATAGTCGGGGCCATCTACATACTTCGGAGCCAGATGGAAGTGCAGGTGCGACAGTTTGTCGCTATAGGCACCATAGTTGATCTTTTCAGGATTGAATGCCTTCTGCATGGCGCGGGTCACGCGAGCCACATCGCTCATAAAGGCATTGCGCTGCTCATCAGTCAGCTCGTTCAGGTCGTTCACATGGCCGTTATAAGCCACCAGGCAACGTCCGCGATACGTCTGTTCCTTGAAGAGGAAGGCACGCGACACACTGAGTTCGCAGATCTCAATCATCAGGTCGTGCTGTGTCTGGTTGTTTGTGCAGTACAAGCACTGTTTAGGATCGCTTTGCATAATGAGTTTGTATGTTTTTGATAAATGATTTGAGGGACAGTTTTCTTACGTGCAAAGTTACAAAATAAAATTCAAATACACAAGTCTTTTCGCAAAAGAATACAGAAATACAGAATACAGTTTTCATGTGAGCGATATACACCTGCTTCCCAAAAATCATAAGAAATAAAATTACTATATATTATATAATATAATTATATAATATAATATATAGTAAAAATTTTGGTTCATTTTTTCAGTGCTGCTGAGGAAACTGTATTCTGTATTCTGTATTTGCTGGTTGTTTCAGCAAAATTGAAGCGTGCTTTTTTGCGTGTCTATTTTAAGAATTTATTTTTACACACTCCAAATTGTTCGTACCTTTGCCGTGTCAATTGAGAGCAAGAGACGAAAGCGCGCACCTCGCCAAGAGTTGAAGCTAAACGCACCCGGAGTTGAAGCTAAACGCGAAGCGAGTTTAGGTCAGATGCTCAGAGGGACAAAAATGAATAAAGAGAGAATCAGTTTTCTATGATGTTCAGCATCTTAATGGTAGCCTTGATGGCTGCCTCCGTCTGGTCGGCATCGAGACCGCGAGTGCGCATCAGCCGCCCATCGTCCATACGCCATGTGATGACCGTCTGCACCAAAGCATCGGTACGGCCACCCGGTGGAATGGTCACGGCATAGTTCTCCAACAGGGGGAAGGTGCGGTCGAGATACTCCTTGTAGATTTTGCGCACAGCCTTCACGAAGGCATCGTACTGACCGTCGCCCGATGAATGTCCCTCATACTGCATGCCGTTGACCTCGAGCTTCACATTGGCCAAGGGCTTCAGACCGTAGGCCAGCGACACCTGATAGCCCACCAGCTTCACCTTGTCCTCAGCCACGTCGTGCTTCAACACATCGCTCACGATGAAGGGCAGATCGTCTTGTGTGACCACCTCCTTGCGGTCGCCCAGTTCGGTGATTCTCTTTGTGACGCGCTGGGTCTGTTCGGGTGTGAGCTCCAAGCCCAGTTCCTTCAGGTTGCGGGCTATATTGGCCCGCCCGCTGGTCTTGCCCATTGCATACTCACGCTTGCGCCCGAATCGCTCAGGCACCAAGGCATTGTGGTAGAGACCGCCCTTGTTGTCGCCATCGGCATGAACGCCAGCCACCTGCGTGAACACATTGTCGCCTATGATGGGCTGATTGGGTGCTATGGCTATGCCGCTGTAGCTCTCCACGAGTCGGCTGATGTCGTTGAGCCGCTCTTCGTTGATGCTGGTCTTGGCGTGGAACTGATCCTTGAGAATGACTTGCACACTGGAGAGAGGCGCATTGCCGCACCGCTCCCCCAGCCCATTCACTGTGACGTGCAGTCCTCGCACACCGCAGAGGGCAGCCGCCAGCGAGTTCGATACTGCCAGGTCGTAGTCGTTGTGGGCATGGAAGTCGAAATGGGCATCGGGATAACGACGGTTCATCTTGCGGAAGAACTCGATGACCTGAAGCGGATTCATGATGCCGAGCGTATCGGGCAGCATGTAGCGGTGCACAGGGGTGTCGATGAGCGCATCCATCAGCTGATATACATATTCGGGCGATTCTTTCATACCGCCCGACCAGTCTTCGAGATACAGATTGACCTCAATGCCCTTGCCGTGGGCGTAGGCCACCTCCTCACGTATGTCGCTGATGTGCTCGTCGGGTGTTTTCCGCAACTGCTCACGACAATGCTTCAGCGACCCTTTTGCCAGCAGATTGAGGGTCTTACATCCGGCACTCTCCACCCAGTCCACCGACACATGGCCATCAACGAACCCCAGCACCTCAACACTATTGAGACGGTCTATCTGGCGAGCATAGCGACAGATCATCTTCACGGCCTCTTTCTCGCCTTCACTCACCCGGGCCGACCCCACCTCGATGCGATCCACATTCAGGTCGCGCAGCAGCATGCGGGCAATCATGAGCTTTTCGTGAGGCAGGAAGCTCACGCCACTTGTCTGCTCGCCGTCGCGCAGCGTAGAGTCCATGATCTCAATAAACGGTCGGAAACCATGTACGTCCTCTATCTGATTCATCTTCTTCATTGCTTATTGTCGCGCTCCCACGCCTCTGTCTTGTCTTGGTTCTGCACAAGGAAGTCTATGTCGTCGAGACCGTTCATCAGGCAGTGCTTCTTATAGCCGTTGATCTCGAAATGCTCCTGTCGGCCCGTAGCCTTGTTGGTCACTGTCTGCCGGGGCAGGTCAACCTCGACTTCGGTCTTGGGGTCGTGCTTGATGCTCTCGAAGAGTTCAGCCAGAAACGGCTCGCTGACCACCACAGGCAGCACGAAGTTGTTCAGCTCATTGTTTTTGTGAATATCGGCAAAGAACGAGCTGATGACCACGCGGAAGCCATATCCCGCAATGGCCCATGCAGCATGCTCCCTACTGGAGCCCGAGCCGAAGTTCTTGCCCGCCACGAGGATGCAGCCTCCGTAGGTGGGGTCGTTGAGCACAAAGTCCTTCACGGGCTGTCCGTCCTTGTCGTAGCGCCAGTCGCGGAACAGGTTCTCGCCAAAGCCCTCCTTGTCGGTTGCCTTCAGGAAACGGGCAGGAATGATTTGGTCTGTATCTACGTTCTCTAATGGAAGCGGAACGCAGGTGGATGTGATAATATCGAATTTCTGTTTCATAACAATACACGTGGATCGGTGATTACTCCTGTTACGGCGGCTGCAGCAGCCACGAGGGGCGAGGCAAGGATGGTGCGTGCGCCAGGTCCCTGACGGCCCTCGAAATTGCGGTTGCTGGTTGAGACAGACAGTTTGCCGGAAGGCACCTTGTCGTCGTTCATGGCCAGACAAGCCGAGCAGCCGGGCTGCCGAATCTGGAACCCAGCCTCAGCCAGCACCTTGTCGAGTCCCTCTTCACGAATCTGACGGTCAACCGCCCATGAGCCAGGCACCAGCCAAGCCACCACATCGGAGGCTTTCTTGCGACCTTTCACGATAGAGGCGAAGGCACGGAAATCCTCAATACGACCATTGGTGCAGGCACCGAGGAAGACGTAATCGACGGTCTTGCCCAAGAGCTTTTCACCGGGCTTGAACCCCATGTAGGAGAGGGCTTTCATGAAGCCAGCCGACTCTCCTTCAGACGGAGCCGAGGGGATGTTTTCGGTGATGCCAATACCCATGCCCGGATTGGTTCCATAAGTGATTCGCGGTTCAATATCTTTCGCACTGAATATCAGCTCCTTATCAAACACCGCATCCTCATCGCTCCGAAGCGTTTTCCAATAGGCCACGGCACGTTCCCAGTCGGCTCCCTTGGGGGCAAACTCACGTCCTTTCAGATAGGCGAAAGTAGTCTCGTCGGGGGCAATGAACCCACCACGTGCACCCATCTCGATCGAGAGGTTGCAAAGTGTCAGTCGGCCCTCCATCGACATATCTCGCACCACCTCGCCGGCATACTCCACGAAGTAGCCCGTAGCACCGCTGGTGGTGAGCTGCGACATGAGGAAGAGCGCCACGTCCTTGGCCGTCACGCCACGCTGCAACTGACCATTGATGGTGATGCGCATGGAGCGCGGTTTTTGCTGCAAGATGCATTGTGAGGCCATCACCATCTCCACCTCAGAGGTTCCGATGCCGAAGGCCACGGCTCCCACGGCACCATGCGTGCTGGTGTGAGAGTCGCCACACACAATTGTCATGCCGGGCAGCGAGAGTCCTTTCTCAGGCCCCACCACGTGAATGATGCCATTGTCGGGCGACATCATGCCGTAGTGTCTGAGTCCGAACTCGCGTGCATTCCGCTCCAGCGTATCTACCTGCTTCTTCGACACGGGGTCGCTGATGGGCTTATCCTGGTCGTGCGTAGGAGTGTTGTGGTCGGGCATGCAGACGATATGGTCGGGCCGAAAGCATTTCAAACCACGAGCCCGCATGCCGTCGAATGCCTGCGGTGAGGTCACCTCATGACAATACAGGCGGTCAATATAGAGCTGGGTGGGACCGTCGGCCACTTGCTGAACGACATGGCGGTCCCAGATTTTGTCAAATAACGTATTCATCGCTTAAATTTATTTATACAGTCAATATAAGCCTCGACCGAAGCCGTGACAATGTCGGTATTGGCTCCGAAGCCGTAATACACAGAGCCGTCGTACTCCACCTGCATGTGGACCTTACCCACATCGTCGGAGCCTTTGGAGATGGCCTGAATGGTGAACTCCTTCAGGGTCATCTGCTTCATGATAATCTTCTTCAGGGCCTTGATGGCAGCATCGACAGGGCCGTTGCCACTCGAAGCAGCCTCGAACTTCTGTCCGCTGATGTCCAGTCCGATGGAAGCCACCGACTTCACCCCCTTGCCCGTAGTGACCTGCAAGAAGTCGAGATGCACGGCATGCTGATCGGCGGTATCGGCACCTGCCAGCATGAGCACGTCGGCATCGCTCACCTCTTTCTTCTGGTCGGCCAGCTCCAGGAACTTCTCATAAATCTTGTCGAGCTTCTCCTCACTCATTTCCACTCCGTTCACATGCAGACGGTGCTTCAGCGCAGCACGTCCGCTGCGGGCAGTCAGCACGATTGAGCTGTCATCAATGCCCACATCCTTCGGATCCATAATCTCGTAAGTGTGCACATTCTTTAGCACTCCGTCCTGATGGATGCCGCTGGAATGGGCAAAGGCATTGCGGCCCACGATGGCCTTGTTAGGCTGCACCGGCATGTTCATCAAGCCCGAAACCATTCGGCTGGTGGGGAAAATCTTAGTGGTATTGATATTGGTATCAATGCTGATAGCCTTATGACACTTCAGAATCATGACAATCTCCTCAAGTGAGGTGTTACCGGCACGCTCGCCAATGCCGTTGATGGTCACCTCTACCTGTCGGGCTCCGTTGAGCACGCCCTCCAGCGTGTTAGCCGTAGCCATGCCCAGATCGTTGTGGCAATGGGTGGAGATGATGGCACGGTCAATGCAATCAACATGCTCCTTCAGATAACGGATTTTACCTCCGAATTCGT
>JAEEPT010000128.1 GCA_016284895.1 Prevotella sp.
TTCATGTCGTGATTTAGGACAGATCACAACATGATTTAGGACAAATCACAACATGATTTAGGATAGATCATCGTGTGATTTAGGCTGAATCGTGACGTGACTTAGCCTAAATGACGAGATAGTTGAGGCGCAGAGGCAGATTGAACAAAACTGAATGTAGAAACAGCATATACTCTATAAAGAAAAAAGTTGCAAAACATCTGTTTCATCTGTTTCCATCTGCATCTTATTGGCTATCAGTCAGTTACAACGGTAACAGATGGTGCAGATATGTTTTTATCTGTTTCCATCTGCAACGCATTGATAATCAGACGGTTTTGCAGATGAAACAGATGAAGCAGATGTTTTGCAAACTTTATTTTATTTGCTTGACAGCTGTAGTTGAGCAGACTTCAAGAAGGGCGAATGGGCGTGAATGGTGATTTCACTTGTCTTTGCCAACGGTTCTATATAGGCCACCAATCGTCCATTATGTACGCGCAACCTGTTGGCACTACGCTGCTGGCGACCTGCCACAAAGGTATCCATGATGTTGCCGTTCTCCATACCCAAGAGACGGGCACCGCGCACCATGAGCGTCACCTCATTGTCGGCTCCCTTCACCAACCGTCCGTCTTCGTCAACCACTTCAATAAAGACATGAGCCACCGAGTCGGTGGTCACACGCAAGGCAGCGGGTGCCTTCGTGGTAGTGATCTCATACGAAGCGCCATTGTCGGCTTCGCATCGTAACGTCCCTGCTGCATACTCTACATCCCAATAGCGAATGCCAGTGGCCTCATCATACTGAGCCGTCTGCGCCACGGGCTGCCCGTTGAGCAACAGGCGTGCATCGGTCCCGTTGGTATAGCACACCACACGGACGGACTGCCCATCACGATAGTTCCACACATCATCGGCGTATGGCGACACCCAGTAGGAGCGGCGGTTGTTCTGGCGCGATCCCTCTCGCTGCGGTCCTACGGGATAGGTGCCGATGTAGCACATGGGTTGGTGGAGCCAGAGCGAAGCGCGATACCAACCGTTGGGTTTGCGCTGTCCGGCAAGGTCGAGCAGTCCGGCTGATGAGCCGCGTGCAGGCCACACACCACTCTCGCCCAGATAGTCGATGCCCGTCCATAGGAACTGCCCGAAGATGTGGTCGTTGTCGCGTACTGCCTTCCAAGCCGCCAGGTCGTGACGGTTCTCTGATCCATAGATCACGCGACGGGGATACTTCTGATGGTCACTTTCGTAGCGACTCTCGGTATAGTTGTAGCCCACAACATCGATGGCTTCGGGATAGGCCGTCTCGTTCGACATGACGACCCCCGCCAATGCACCCGTTGTGGGTCGCGAGCTGTCTATCTCTTTTACAATCTTAGCCAGCCGCTGGGCAATGCGCCCTATGCGCTCTGCGTGGGGCTGATTAGGCTTGTAGCCTCCGTAGGCAGGTTGAGTGAAGTCGGAGCCATTGCCATTCAGCACAGGATGGGAGTAAGGATCGTTGGGATAATCGACCTCATTGCCGATTGACCACATGAAGATGCTGGGGTGACAGCGGTCGCGGCGCACCATATCGGCCACATCACGGTCTATCCACTCTTCAAAATAAGTATAGGTACCCTGAAAGCCCGGTGCCCCCTGGTTCCATCCTTTCATCCACTTGCGCTTCGGGAACTCCCATTCGTCGGAAGCCTCATCCATGACCAGCAAGCCCAGCTCATCGCAAAGGTCGTAGAGCTCGGGCGCATGGGGATTGTGGCTCATGCGGATGGCATTCACGCCAATGGCTTTCAGCTCTTGCAGCCTGCGCTGCCACACTGCCTTAGGCACAGCCGTGCCGAGCACGCCTGCATCGTCGTGCAGGCATACGCCCATCACCTTCATCCACTCGCCATTGAGGGCAAAGCCCCGGTCGGGCGAGAACTGGAGGGTGCGCAGTCCGGCTTTCACCTGCGACTGATCGCCATTCTCCAAGGTGGTGGTCAGGGTGTAGAGGTAAGGGCTGGAGAGTGTCCAGCGCTGCGGATTGCGCACCGTGAGCTTCACAGTCTTCTTCGCCTTCGGTCCGAGTGTGGTCTTCGTGGTAGCCACCGTCTTGCCCGTAGCATCAGTCAGCGTAACCACTGCCTTCAGCTGAGTGGTGGCAGTGACAGGCTCTTCCGTAGTAGTCTCCACATCCACCTCTACCACAGCCTTCTTCTTGTCGATGGAGCACAAGCGGTAGGCCGTACCCCACTGTGCCAGATGCACCTTGGGAGCCTTCACCAGCCACACGTTGCGGTAGATGCCCGAACCGGTGTACCACCGCGAGTCGGCCTCTTGAGAGTGATCGACACGCACGGCCACCACATTCTTTCCGTCTTTATTCAAATAAGGTGTAAGGTCGTAGAGAAACGAGGCAAAGCCGCTGGGCCGCTTGCCCAACAGATGGCCGTTAAGAAAGACCTCGGAGTAGTTATACACTCCTTCGAAATAGATGAAGAGTCGCTCGTCCTTCCCTGCGCTATAGGGGAGTGTTCGCCTGTACCACCCTATCCCGCCAGTAAGATAGCCCTGACACGAGCCCTTGTCGGGCGACATCGGCAGTTCTATACCCCAGTCGTGAGGCAACCGTACTTGCCGCCACTTCGAGTCATCGAAGTCCGGCAGTTTCATGTCGTCACGCTCGGCAATGTTCCATGCGCTGTCAATACGCAGGAATCGCCACTCATCATTCATTTTCTCGGCCTTGCCGAAGGACACCTGTGCCGTCATGTGCGCGGCCACCAGCCATCCAACTAACAAAATTAGTAATCTTCTCATAAGTATAGTTTGGTTTTGTTGCAAAAGTAATCAAAAAAAAGACAATAACAGAGGATCGTTGAAGAAATTAAATGAAAAAATCTACGGCATAACGCGAAGGATCAATCACAATCGCGTTACGCCGTAGGCTATGAAGCTTCATTCACGTTATGCGGAACGTGAATGATTCCGGTTCGGATTATTCTGCTAACACGGGCTTGTACTTCGGAACGAGGGCCTTCATGATGCACCAGCCAATGAGATAGGCCACTGCACAGAATGAGAAGACAATCATGTAAGCAGCAGGCTTACCTTCAAAGCCCATGAAAGCGAAGTTTGCACCCTGTCCGGCAGCCCAAGTAAAGAACTGACCGGAACCCATGTTGATAGCCATAGATCCCAGACCACCAACAGCCGTTCCCATACCGACAATAGTACCGATAGTTGACTTCGGGAACATGTCGCCAATGGTAGAGAACAGGTTAGCTGACCATGCCTGGTGTCCGGCACCCAGCAATCCAATGAGAATGGCAGGCCACCATGCGCTATAGGCGCCTAAAGGCTGAGCTAATAGTCCAAGGACAGGGAAGCAGGCGAAGATGAACATGGCACGCATACGACCCAGATAAGGGTTCATGCCACGGCTCTCCACAAAGTACTTAGGCAGATAGCCACCACCGATAGAGAGTATGGTCACAATGAGATAGAGGGTGAAGATGAGCGCAATACCCATGCCTGAGTCACTGGTATAGCCATACTGATCGCTGAAGTAAGCAGGAGCCCAGAACAGGAAGAACCACCACACGCCATCGGTCATGAACTTACCTACAAGGAATGCCCATGTCTGCTTGAAGGTGAAGCACTTGAAGAAAGGAATAGCAGCCTCTTCCTTTTCTACCTCACGGTTTTGAACTTCGGCAATATCATTGTCCTGCTCAATATAGTTCAGCTCGGCCTGGTTCACATGTTTGTTCTGACGAGGTTTATCATAGAGCCACACCCAAAGAGCCATCCATACATAGCCCAGCACACCGATAATGATGAATGCCATCTCCCAGCCCCATGCACGAGCCAAGAGGGGAATGGTGGCGGGTGCTGCCAAAGCGCCTACAGATGCGCCGCTATTAAAGATAGAGGTAGAAAAAGCACGGTCTTTCTTGGGGAAATATTCTGCCGTTGCCTTAATGGCAGCGGGGAAGTTGCCTGCCTCACCGACAGCCAGCACCAAGCGGCAGGAGAGGAACAGCCATACGGAGATGGTGGCAATGGCTACAGCGGCATCGCTGCCAGCCTGCACCATGCGCAGGGCTTCGATGTTGTCGTAGCCCTCGATGTTCATGGTCACCCAACCGCATCCTGCATGAAGTACGGCTCCGGTTGACCATACGAAGATGGCGATGAGATAGCCTTTCTTGGTACCCATCCAGTCGATGAACTTACCTGCGAAGAGGTTGGCAATAGCATAGAAGGCAGAGAACATACCGGTGATGAAGCCATAGTCGGCATCAGTCCAATGAAAGTCGGCTGCAATAAAGTCTTTCCAAGTTAGTGACAGAACCTGACGGTCCATGTAATTCACAGTGGTTGCCAAGAAGAGCAACGCACAGATGACCCAACGGAAGTTGGACATTTTAGTGGTTTGTACTGGTCCCATTTTTTGTTTCAGTTTATAGGTCTTTGTTATTTGATGTCTATCACGGGAATTTCGTCTTTGTCGTTATAGTAGAGGTTCTCACCGGCCATGCCCCAGATGAAGGTGTAATAATAGGTACCGGCAGCAGCGTGCATGCTCCACTCGGGCGACATGATGGCCTGCTCGTTGTGCAGCCAAACAACACGGCTCTCCTGTGGCTCACCCATGATATGGGCAATGGTCTGCTTCTCAGGCAGGTTGAAGTAGTAGTAAGCCTCGATTCGACGACCGTGGGTATGAGGAGGCATGGTGTTCCATGCGGCACCCGGGTTGAGCTGGGTCAGACCCAGCTGCAGCTGACAGGGACCTTCTTCCAGCACGTCGTTCACGATGAGCTTATAGACGGTGCGGTTGTTGCACTCCTCAAGTGAACCTACAGGGCCCCATACGGCAGCCTTCAACGAGCCCTTGCGTCCGTCGAGGGTGATCCACTGTGTCTTGTAATGCTTGTGGGCAGTGGCTGAGTTCAGATAGAACTTGGCAGGATTAGACGCATCTTTGGAACGGAACTCCACCACCTTGTTCACATCCTTGTCTTTGCCGATATGACCACGACCGATGTAAAGGGCCTCCTTGGGAGATAATGCATACTCCTTGCCATCGACAATCACCACGCCATCACCCTGTCCGCAGTTCACTACGCCCAGCTCACGGTTGTAGAGGAAATACTTCTCCTTGATGGTCTTGTCGACATCGAGTCCCAATTCCAGGAAGTTCTCCAGTTTCAATGTCTTGGTGACAGGCATGGCACCTCCGAAGATGAAGCGGTCATAATGAGAGTAGGTGAGATGAATCTTGTCGGCCTCCATCACCTTCTCCATGACGAAACGCTCACGAAGGGTCTTTGTGTCATAGCCTTTCACGTCCTGCGGATGACAAGCCGTCTGAAACTTCACGTCTTGCTGAGCCGAAGCTGTCATAGCCACAGCCAGCATCATTGCTGAAAATAACAATTTCTTCATGTTTTGCTTGTTTTAGTGTATATTTGCTTGCAAAAGTACGAATTATTTTGCAAATACAAATATGAATCAATGGAAAGTTTTCAATGAAAGTAGAAATACGAATGATGGAAGTTGCTCCGCCCAGACAATCTGCCGAACGGAGCAACGATAAGGGGTTGCAAAGAGATTATTGAGCCTGCTGCTTCTCTGAAGCGACTATGCGCATGCGGTTCCACACCATCATGCCGAGGGTAACCAGTGAGAGTACACCCATGCCAATCCACTGGAGATATTTCACACAAGCATAGATGACATAGCCGATGAGTGAAGAGGCGAAGTCGAGTGCACCACCTTCGAACCCTTCAGGAATCTTGGCTGCCGAGGCTGTCGGGTCGGTCTTATATACCTCGTTCGCTGCCAGCGTGAACGAAGGAGCCATGTCGGTAACGAAATAGAGACCGATGATGAGTGCTACAAGACCTATAATCAGGCTCTTCACCACATTGCCCTTAGTATAAGGCAGGATGAGGGGGAAGAGATAGAACATTCCTGCCAATGATGCCAGGGGAAGGAACTGATTGCCTGGTACGAGTACGGCAATAGCCAAGATTACGGGAATCAGGATGATTGAGCAGACCAGTGTCGTAGGATGGCCGATGACCAGAGCGGGCGACATGCCGATGTTCACCTGCATACCTCCAAAGCGTTTCTTTGCCACTTCCTGTGTTTTTTCAGCGATGGGTTTCAGACCTTCGATAAACAGCGATGTGATGCGGGGAATGAGTTCCATCACCGCACCCATTGTCACACCCAGGAACAGCACCTTCTTGATATCCAACTGAGCAGCCCATCCGATAAGGGAGCCCACTATGACACCGAGCACAAGCGGCTCACCCAGTACGCCGAACTTCTTCTTCAGGCCTTCAGCATCGATATCGAGTTTCGAGAAGCCCGGAATGCGATCCAGCAACCAGTTGATGGCAACGGCAAAGAACGTGAAGCTTTGGCAGAACGGCTGTGGAATAGAGATACCCTGAAGGTCATAGTGCTTCTGGAATTTTTCTGCGGTGAGATCGGCCATCACCAAGGTGATGATGTAGCACACGATTGCTGAGAAGAATCCCCAGAGCAGACTTTCGCCCATCACGTAATAGGCCACAGCACCGATAAAGGCAAAGTGCCAGTAGTTCCAAAGGTCAATATTGATAGTGCGTGTACATTTCAGAAGAAGCATCACGACGTTCACGCCCAGACATACCGGAATGATCAGCGAACCCACGTAGGTTCCGTAGGCCACTGCTGCGGCAGCGGGCCATCCCATGTCAAACACCTTCAGCTGAAGGTCGTAAAGTTCAGAGATAGCTTTCAGCGGACTGTCGAAGTTGTTGGTCAGCAATGCAGTGACGATACCGAGACCCACGAAACCGACACCCACGTAGAGGCCGCTCTTGAGCGACTTGCCAAATGTCATGCCGATGCACAGACCAATGATAGTAAAGAGGATGGGCATCATAACCGATGCGCCCAGACTGATAATGTAACTAAAAACTTGTTCCATTCTTGTTATTGTTTTTTGGTTAATATGATTCGATGATTATTCTTCGTCGAGGTGGAAGTTGGAGTTGACAATGGTCTCCACGAGCTGCGGATGCTCACCGTGATTGTTGTAGAAATCGAGGAACACGATGCCGAAGTCGGCATAGTCCTTCAGTTCAATGGTCTCGCGCAGCGCTTTGTTCAGCGGACGACGGATGTTCTTGGCTTTGCCACCCCAAGCATAGGCGTATGGGATGTGACGGCGGGGCGACCACGCCACTGAGTTGAACGTGATGTACCACTTGTCGGGATTGTCGTTCTCGAAGGCCTCGCGAATGTTCTTCTCCACAATCTTTGCCTTGCGCCAAGTCTTATGCTCCTTATAGACATCCTCCACATGGAAGCAGTCATAATCGAACACAGCATTGTCACTGAACTTCAACAGCTTACCAAACGGACAGTCCTCCTGACGGCGAATGACGAGAATCTTGCCACGCACATCACCCAGTTTGGTGCGTGCATCGAACTTCTCGACAAAGCGGTGAGGATATTTAGCAATCAGCGCCTTATAGTTTTCAATCAGCTCAGGCACCCACTTACCGCCACCATCGACACCAATCATTGCCACGATGACCTCAGAGGGATGCTCTGTAAGGAACTGCTCCCATTCTATCATGGTGCTGTCGAAGCGCTCACGGCAAGCAAACATGTGTCCGTAGCGCAGGTCTTTCTTCAGTCGGATGTCGAAGGCACGCACGCCATCGAGCAACTGAGCGTGCACTGAGAAGTTCTGCGTGTGAGCAGTATTCACTACAGGCGACTCCGGCAGCGAGGCAGTTCCTGCATCGTGGGTGCCAGGCATCGAGATGGTGCTCACGGGGCGGTCATCGTCGAGTTTCGACATCCATTCGGCATTTGCTGGATAGACCCTCGACACATACATCATTGTGGCTTTACCACGATTCTTCTGTTCAATATACACACGACACTCGCGACCATTCACCATCGCGCGTCCCTCTATACTATAAGTAGAACGTGAGCGGAACGACTTGATGCCCGTCTGCGAGAAGTTCTGCGTTTCCTTGCCATGATTGATATAGAAGTTTTCCAGTTCCATCTTGACTGGCTTCTTGGTGCCAAAGATGCGGCCACGCAGATAGAGGGTCAGTTTGCCGCACAGGGCATAGTGCAACATCTCAGGATACCACTGGTTGGGAATCTGGTCGATGTTTAACTGCGACTTCCACCAGTTACCTGTACGGAAATTGCCATTATGACCTGCCTCAACCACAAAACAGCCGTTTTCATCTATATCGAGCACCTTGCCAGGAGTCAGTCTTCCTTCAGTGTCCTGTTTCGGAGTGACATAGCCGTCCTGCAACTCGAACCAACCGTATTTCCCTTCCGGACCAATCACCAGGTCGCAACCCTGAATATCCAGTTTGAACTCATCGTGATGATAGCGACGTGTCTTGCCCATCGTGGCAAGATAGGAGGGACCCTTGTCCAGGTTGCTGGCGGGCTTGGTATCCTTCATTTCCTCTATCTGTCGCGGAGTGAGTGCAGCCATGATATACTCCTGACGCAGTTTACCATTGTAACGATAGTCTTTCTTACGTCCGAAGCAGTAGCCAACATAGGCACACACGCTGCCGAAGCCGTTGTTCACCTTCATGCCTTTGTTCTTGTAGAAATAGTCACTGAAGGAAGCGTTGATACCGGCTCGCCACCTGTTGAAGTTGAACGTGAGGCTGGCACGTGCAAAGAAATTAAGGTTGAAATGTGTGTCGTTGTAGCTGTAGCGGAAATCATCGGGTGACACGTATTTGTTTTCGTGCTTCTGAATGATTCGACTCAAATCTTCAGCATATTCATAAGCAAAGCTATTGCTATTGTCGGACTTGACACGCTTCAAGCTCGGCGAGACAATAGCCGAGAGGCCCAGCAACAGTCGGCGTGAGAAGACCAAGTTGTAGGCATAGCCCAACTGCAGATGATAGTCACTGATGGTCGTCTTTGTGGGAATGAGATTGGTAAGTACAGTACGGATGAAATCACTGGATCCATCAAACAGTTTTAAGTTCGGCCACCCCTTATCTACCAAGTCTGCAAACTCACGATGGAAAGCATTGGGGTCGCTTTCTTCAAGATCTGCCAAACGATTGTAGTTTGATTGATCCAAGAGGGGAAAGCCTTTTTCATCGACCAGAAACATCGAGCCCACGGCAGTGAAGATGTCGGAAACGTCGCATTCTACTTTCTGATAGGTATAGCCCAAGCCCACGATAGGCGAACCTACTGAGCGAAGCTGAATGGCACCGTTGGAGAATGCTGCTGGATTGGAGTACTTCTTGTGATTGATGAAATAGTTGATATTGACACCTGTGATGCTGTTCTTTACATAGTCGCCAAAATCGTTATTTTCCATGATGTCCTTAAAGTCGTACTCCTCGTTATCATAGTTATAATCCAATTTCTTGAGCAGGAAGTCGCCACCTGTTCTGCGGCGTATTAGGTCGATATTGACCAAATTGGAGTTGATACTCAGTGTGAACTCATTCTTTCTTTTCGTCTTATGCCCTATAGAGTTCAGGTCGATGGTATAGCCATAAAACAAGAATGAATAGCCAGCATGCGGACCTATGCGATGACTTAATTTCGAGCGCATATCGAGCTGTACGCCCTGAGGTGTCTCCAGATTCACCCACTCGAATGTAGAAGTGTTCTGCAACTGTACTACCCAGTTATAGAACGACGGAACAGAATACTTCGGATCATAGGCACTCCAATTCTTTCCAATCCACTTGAAGGGCTTTAATAGTTTTTGCCCAAAACTCGTCTTTGGCTTGATGGAATCGCCCTCCAAAGTCTCTGCATTGCCCATCGTGGCAGACAGAAGCAAAGTAAGCGCCAAAAATAATCTTTTCATTTGCTATAAGGCATTATGGCTTAAGTAAATGCAAAGATAACTATTTTTCACGATTCATCAGACAATAAAAAGGGAAAAAATAGCAGAAAAGCACAAAAAAAAGAAGAATCGGGAACTCAAGTTCTCGATTCTTCCGTTTTGGTCGGGATTACTGGACTCGAACCAGCGACCTCGCGCCCCCCAGACGTGTGCGCTACCAACTGCGCTAAATCCCGATCCTTACGCTCAGCATGTTTCCTGCTTTTGCGGGTGCAAAGGTAGTATGTTTTTACGAAATAGCCAAATTTTTCGGCAAGTTTTTTATCTTTTTATATTATAGCATGTCATTTCGATGAGTTACTCACTGCAAGTCT
>JAEEPT010000005.1 GCA_016284895.1 Prevotella sp.
TCAACGTGCTCAGCCATAGGTGAGCTCGGGGTGATGGGGTAGATAGCAGCTACCTCCGAGAACATATAGCTCACATGAGCTGCAGCCTCGTTACCATCACAGGTGATAAATTTCTTTTCTTTAGCCATTTGTTTAGTTAAATAAATGAATAAAATGTTTTGTTTTTTTGACGTTATTTCGTTATGACGTTATCAATATAGGAACCCGAATAGCCACAGAGGAATTTGGTTGCCCTTTCCTATCTCGGTGTTATAACGGGCATAGATGGTGTCGGGCGTGTACCTTATTTTATTATGTGAATCGGCATCGCACACACGGAATTTCAACTTGCCGTCAACCAGGAAGAAATTGTCTCTGCCCTGCTGATTCACCTTGTGGTCCTTCCACATAGAGTTGACGAAGAAGGTCTCCATCGCATTCTGCTTCTCAACGTGGATGGGATAGATGGCATAGAGCAAATTGCTGTTATGCAGCATCACCTTTGAGGGCTTTTTGGGAAATTCCTCCCCTAACGGATATATGATATTGATGAGACGGGCATCAGCCAGATACTTGATGTAGTTCATCACAGTAGCGCGAGAAGTCTCAATGTCGTTGGCCAATTGTGATACGTTCGGTGCCTTCGGTCCGTCTTCAGCCAGCTGGTAGAAGAGTTTCTTTATTTTGGTAAGATACTTCAAGTCTATTTGCTTGATGAGCAAGATGTCGACCTCAGTCATCATATTCATCGTTTTCAGCAGGTTCTCGCTATAGTTGCGTTGTTCCTGGAAGAAGGGGTAGAATCCATGATGAATGTAGTCCTGGAAATAGCGGCGAGGCGACACGTTTGGCAGAATCTTCTTTACGATTCGCTCATGGTCGGAAATAATCTCCTCCAGCGTATATGGCTGGAAGTCATTGCCAGTGAGCAGGTTCAGAAATTCACGGAAAGAGAAGCCACGAAGGTTGTATGATTTCACAATGCCGTTGAGCTCGGGATTCTCGTCTTTCAGACGCATCACACTTGAACCCGTAAACACAATCTTCAATCCTGGATAGAGGTCATAGCACTTCCGTAGCTCTTTGCTCCAGTCGGGCTGCTTGAACACCTGATCAATGAGCAGCACTCTCCCACCCTTGTGGTAGAAGGCACCAGCAAAATCGGCTATACCGTGGCCTTGAAAATAGAAGTTGTTCATATTGACGTAAAGGCATTGCTTGTCGTTTACGCCAAAATGTTCGCGTGCGTACTGAAGAAGAAAAGTGGTCTTTCCCACTCCGCGCGTTCCTTTAATGCCTATCAAGCGGTCTTTCCAGTCAATCTCATCCATCAGGGTGCGATGAACTGGCGCATTGACATGCTCTAAAAGATAACGATGTGTGCGAAAGAAAGCTTCCATTCCGTGCGATTTGTTTTAAAACAGATGCAAAAGTACAAATTAATCCTGAATTTGCAAACTCTATATTGCAAAAACTTGCTAATTTAGCTTATTTTGCATTTATCTAAATTAGACAGAACCGTTCAAGTGCAGTTCTTCGTCGATGGTTTGACGAATGATTCTGAGTGTCTCGGGAAGATGGATGAGCGACATGTGCACTTCACTGAGGTACACGATTCTGGCTTGTGGCTGAGCCTTTTGCCAGTTGCATAGGTTGACTGGATAGAAGGCCTGTGCCTGCTCTGAGGTGAAATCGCCCACATCCTCGAACTTTGTTGCAAGGAAAAGGACGCATCTGCCATCATAATAACGCTGAGGAATGGTGCGTGCCAGTGAGATAGTGAAGTCGCGTCGCTGGCGGTCCTGCTCTTCGTCGATGCCTCGTCCGCGCATCACTCCCATCTGTCCTTTATAGTCAGGTCGGTAAGCCATACCGTCAATATTGAACACGTAGGGGCTGCTCAGAGAGAGCTCCTTCAGACGAACAGCTAACTGAAGAGCAAGGTCGCCACCGATGCAAAGGCCTGTGACGGCATCTAAGCGGCGTCGTTCCAGGTAGGGGCGCAGCAGACGGACGTATTCGTCTATCATGACAGAGGCATCAGTTACACACTCGGGGCGATACGACTTCATCTCGATGACTGATTCCAGCACAAGAATGGTATAGCGGTCTTTCAACGCATGATGTAAATCGCCGTAGTTCACTTCATAGTAGCGGTAGCCACAAATGATGAGCAGCAAAGGCTTCTGTGGGTCATCGGGGGTGGCAAGGTAACACAGACGCGCATCTATCTGCTGGGGAGTAAGCTTGCGCAACGATTCGTCGGAACCGATGTAAGCAGCCAACTGCCGAAGGGTGCGCTGACGGTAGATGTCGGTTGCCTTCACCTCATAGCCACGTTGCGACAGAAGGAAGGATAGTTCCAGCACAGCAAGCGAATTGAGGCCTAACTCATCGATGAGGTCGGTATCGAGATTGATATGGAGGTTGGGGGTGTCGGTCACCTTAGAGAGGATGGACAGACATTTCAGTTCGTCTTCATTAAGTGTCTCTTCAGTGTCGGCAGCCTCACCTCTCTCTAATGGGAGTGAGGCGATGGCGCTACGGTCAATCTTGCCGCTCGTGTTCATGGGAAGCGCAGGGGCGATGTGCCATAGCTCGGGAATCATATAAGCTGGCAGGGTTGCAGCGAGATATATCTTCAGATATGAAGGGAGCAACGTCTCAGCATCTGTGCCGATATAAGCGGCAAGATACTTCTTATGGTTCTGCTGGTGCACACTCACCAAGCACTGCTTCACGTAAGGATTGCGGAGCAGGCTGTTCTCTATCTCTGAGAGCTCAATTCTGAATCCCCTTATCTTCACCTGGGAGTCTTTACGTCCATAAAACAGGAAGTCGCCATCGGGCATCCTGCATACGATGTCACCAGTATCATACATGACAGGGGTGCCTGTAAATTTCTTACTGTTAAGCTCAGGACGGTTCCAATAGCCACTGGTCAACTGGACGCCACCCAGATAGAGCGTACCCTTCACACCGTCAGGAACGGGGTGTAGCTGTTCGTCTAAGACATAGCAGTCCACACCGTCGAGCGGTTTGCCGATGTTTGTGTTGCAAACGGAACCGTCTTTAAAAACATGCATTGTGGAAACAACGGTGTTTTCTGTTGGGCCATAAGCATTGATGACGGTCGTCGTGTGCATCCATAATTCTATTGTCTCTTTCGGACAGGTGTCACCACCCGTAATGAGATATTTCAGATGAGGCAGCTCTGTATAGGGAAGATAGGTGAATATGGTGGGGGGCAGCAGAACGCTTGACACTCGTTCTTTTTGCAACACCTGTAGCAGTTGCTGGGGATCGTGCCGTTGCTCATCGGTAGCGAGACAAACCGTTGCTCCTGAGAGCAGTACGGGATAGATGCTCCACACGGAGGCATCGAATGAGATGCTGCCGAAGCAGAGTTCCACATGATGGTCGTCAAAGGGAAGTGACTGTTGCCGGGCATTCACAAGACTCAAGAGCGAACGTTGTGAAATAGGTGTGCCTTTAGGTTGTCCGGTCGTTCCGGAGGTGTATATCATATAGGCATATTCTGAACGTTCGAAAGCAGTGACTGTCCTTCCTGGCTGATTACTATCCCCTACTCTGCTCCAGTCGATGTTCAACGACTTTACAGGGAAAGAAACAGAATCATCATCGGTAATGACAAGCGACATTCTACTATCCTCAATGATGAAATTGAGTCTTTCTGCAGTATATTGAGGGTCCATAGGAATAACAGCATAACCTGCTTTCAATACACCCAATAGCAAGGCAATGGTGTGAATGCTACGGTGAGTGTAAACCCCGATGAACACGGAGTCGTGGCGATGCCCCATTGCCCGAAGAATCTCATCAGCAACAAAGTCCGACAAGTGGTTGAGCTGGGCATAGGTGAGGCGCTCCTGTTCAAAGATGACTGCCACCCTCTCAGGATGCTTTGCTGTCTGTTCAGCAAAAAGCTCGGCAACACCGGTATTCAAGGGAGCTACAGAGATGGCAGGAGCGTTTAATATAGACGCTGTCGGCGTTTTAGTTAAACACTCATCGTAAATAATAAGGTCTCTCAGGGCGATGCTGTAATTTGTCGCTGCCTGCTGCAGAACCTGAAGGAACGCTTTGCTGAGTACTTCGGCAAAGAAGGAAGGATAAGCAGGATTTGTATAAACGAGTCCATAGCTCATCTCCTTCTCGACATCCAGCTGAATACTGCTGGGCATGTAAGTAAGTGGACGAAGATAGAGCGGCACATGCTCGTCGCCCAATTGCAGACAAACCTGCTCCAGACCTAATGGATAATTGAATGCAATAGTGCTGTCGTCACTCCTCATGATGTCACTCACGCGGGTTTCTGTCAGCGAAAGATATTGGTGAGGGCGTGACTGACGACGAGCAAGGGTGACAGCTTCTACAACGTCGCTGAACGTGGTGTGGTCTTCAGTGCTGACACGCAACAGCTGGTCGTTGACAAATACGCCAATCTCCTCCATCATCTGCTGAGGACGAAGAGTGATGGGATAGTTGATGAATAGTTGCTTGTTGCCAAACACCTTGAGTACCGTTACTGCCCACGCTGCAGCAAGTAAGCGAAAGGGACTCAGCTGATGGCGCGAGCAGAGAGCGCTCAGTTCCTGCTGTAAAGCTCCGAATGCAAATCGGTGGGTCGTAATATGATGGGCAGCATAGATAGACGGAAAATAGGAATGAACCTTTTCGAGCTGTCCATTCTCCACGTAGTCGTTCCAATAAGCTATGTCTGATGCGACATCGTTTTGTCGGTAAAGTTCGGCTTCCTGCAAGGCGAAGTCGAAATAATGGCTGTCACGCAGCTGGATTTGTATGCCAGCTGACAGCGAGTTGTAAAAATGGGAAAGCCTCTTGCAGAAAAGCTGCATGCTGCTGTCTTCCATCACAATGTGATGAAACAAGAAGAGGAGCAAATGATGGTGCTGCCCCTTCAGCAAGCGGAAACGGCAAGGATAGTCAGACTTCTGGCTGACAGAAGTGCTCAATAAGGTGATGCTCTCATTCCGCATCTTCTCGATTTCCTGTTCAACATCTTCATCTTGATAGCAAGCTGTTGTGATGGGATAATCGTAGTCGGAAGTTGTCATCCAAACAGGTTCGCCATTATCTTCCGTGACGACTGAACGAAATTGTGGCGTCTCATCGATAAGTAGTTTCAGGGCGTTCTCCACCACACGTATATCAACCTGTGATGATGTCTGAAAAGCCACAAGCACGTGGTTATGCGACTCATGAACCATTTCGTTCAGCCAGAACGCTTTTTCTATTCTTGACAGAGGGTGGAATTGCTTCATATTATAGCAGAAGGTGAATGAACGGAACTTAGAAATGGAACATGAGAGAAGCCATTGCCTTACGTCCCGAACGCTGATAGGGGAAGTGCGTAGTGCCTCCCACAAAATAAGTTTTGTTGAAGATATTCTCTACATCGACTGAAACTTCCATAAAGTTGCCAAGATGATAGCTCAGACCTGCATCGAGCAAGAATCTGTCGCCAAGAAAGAACGTGGGTGCAGCTGGGTCAACACGTTCGCTGATCTTGTTCTTGGTCTTCGTATGGTAATTGGCATTTGCCGAAATCCACAACACATGCTTGCCTGCCTTCAAGAGTCGTTTGCTCAAGTGCAAATTGGTCATGAACTTAGGTACGGAAAAAATATAGCTTCCGTCTGAATAATAGTCTTCAGAAGAGATGTAGTGTAGGTAGGTCGAAATCCATTTCACATTCAGCCACTTGCTGTTAAAGAGCAGTTCGAGCTCAGCACCACATGTCTTCAATCCGCCAGAATTGCGATATTTAGCTGAGGTGCTCTCTCCCACTTTCTGCGTGTTGTTAATGATGTCAGTAAGTTGATTGTAAAACAGGTTGACATCATAAATGAGATGAATGGGCGAAATCATTCCCATGAAATCGAGCTGGAGGGCATTCATGTATTCAGGCATCAGGTTCTCACCACCACTATAAGTATTGGTGTGGTTCTGACGATAGAAGTATGGCGCATCGACAAAGGCACGCGAATAGGAAAGCTTCACATTGAATTCATTGTTGGGCGTATAGACAAAAGCCACACGTGGAGACAAAGCATGGATAACCTTATCGTTCTTTCTTCGCTTGCGGTCGTACCTGATGCCTGCATTCATAATCAACTTGTCAGTAAAGTAATGTTTGTCCTGCAAGAAGAACGACATGCAACCTTCACGCCCCAGGTCAATAGCATTGAGCGATTCTGGCATCACCAGTTCTATCTGGTCGAAGTTCTCACCCAGGTGATAATCGGTACTATTCATATAGAATACCTCCTGCTGCATGCCAAACAGAAGGTTGCCTTTCATCCTACCGAGTTTGTATGACATATCGGCTTTGATGGTAAAGCCAAACGTGAATTCATTCCAGTCGGTTTTCTGAGAGAGGCCTTTCTGGACTTCTTTGATTACATTTCCCTCACTGTCCTTAGCTGCTGTGCCGTTGGTGTTGTATCGGGTGAAAACAATAGAGTCAGACAATACCGTGTAGTCGGCAAATTGATACCAGTCACCATTTACCGTTAAGCCCAAGTTAAGCCGCCCGAACTGCCTGTGATAGCCCAACTCCATGTGTGTTGACTCCAATGAGAACCCAGGGGTAACACCGTTCATGGACCTATATTTCTCGAAGTCGTACACCTCACCATAGAGTGTGTACTGCGGCACCTGTTTGCCGTACTTCCTGCTGAACATGAGGTTGAAATCCTTCAAACTGATGGTTGTTCCGAAGTCGTAGGAAGGCTTTCCGTCATAGCGCTCGACATTGATCACACCGTTGCGCTTGCTATTGCTAAAGCCTGTGCCTTGTTGGGCTGTCACCGATGCGCCCTTCGAGGTGTAGATGGAAGCCCAAGCCAACACGTCGGCTCCGTAAAATGTATTGCCAAACAATAAGTCAGCCTTATGCGTGGACTGCTCTCCATAGCCGTATTTCACTTTCAAACCGCCTACATCGGAACCTTTACGCGTGATGATATTAACCACAGCAGTAAGGGCCACATTTCCATAAAGCGACGAGGCTGGTCCTCGTAGCACCTCAATATGGTCTATCTTTTCCAAACTGATGGAATAGTCCATCTTGCCTGTGTTCGTCGATCGGGCATTGAGCCGATGCCCGTTCTCCATCACGAGAATCTTTTCTTGTCCAGAAGTATAGACCCCATGAACCGCAACATTATCCATACCTGCTGCACTCACATCGCTGAAGCCTGGTACGTATGTGGCAAGAATGTTATTGAGGCTCTTGTTATAGCTCATCTGGTCAATCATTTCACGGGTGATAATCGTCACAGGAACTGGTGCCTCGTTGATGTCTTCTTCTTTGTTCGAAGCAGTAACGATGGTCAAGCCTCTATCCATTTTTAATCGGGAAATCATTTCCTCAAAGCGAACAGGATCTTCAACAGATGTATAGGAGTTGTTCTCTTTCAACAGAAGCGAAGCATAGTTCTCTGAGAGAGCCATACTGTCTTGTGCCAAATAGCATAGGGAGAGCAAACGATAGACCCTTTGGAGAAGAGATGCGTCAAAACTGTTCAGATGTTGTTTCAGCGATTCAATAGCGTTGTTGAATCGACCTAACTGATAGTCGTTCCTTGCCTGCTCATAGATATTCGAATGATTATCGTCTTGAGCTGACAAAGAATGCGAAAAGAGCAATCCGCACAGAACAAGTATGAAACAGACTTTCGCTTTCATTCGCTTTAGTTGGCCTCTGATTGAATACGCTTGCTGAGTACAAGGATGTTACTGCCATCCACGCGCTGATAGTCAACGCTATCCATTAGTTGCTTCACCAGGAATATTCCTAATCCTCCAATAGGACGCTCTTCGGCACTAAGGGTGATGTCGGCATCCTCTTTCGCGGTAGGGTCGAAAAATACTCCATTATCACTAATCACGAATGTAAGGAGTTCGTCTTTACACGTCGCTTCAATCTTCACTTCACCCTTTTTACCTTCTGGATATGCATAAAGCACCACATTGGTCACAGCTTCCTCTAATGCAAGGTTCAAGCTCATACACAATGAAGGATCTTCAATGCCGGCTTCCTCTGCTACGGCGTTAACGAAATCTGCCAGCAAAGATATTTGCTCTATGTCGTTTTGAAGGATGAGTAGTTTATTTAGTATTCTCATAAAGGATTGTGTTTAGAATTTCAATGAAACATAGCCCATGAAGGAACGCCCTTGCTGAGGAATGAGTCCTGAGGAGAAGCCTCCACGGTAGTATAGTGTATTAAACAGATTGTGACAGTTTGCACCAATCTCTATAAATCCGAACGAATAGCGGGCTCCCAGAGTGAGAAGAGCAAGTGGATCGAGGGTGCTCTCTACAAGTGTCTGTTTCACCAAATCAACTTGATAGCATGATTTCTTAGACTCCACAACCAGATGGGTGTTCAGTCGAAGGCGTTTAGTGACATTCCATCCTAAGACAGCATTGACAGTAAGCTGTGGAATGCTGTAAGCCGTGCTGATGTCGCGTTGGTAGATTTCTGATTCTAACACGTGTTGCCACGAAACGGTGAGATTGGCTGCCAGACGCCCCTTGCGATAGCTACCCGTAAGTTCGGCACCGATGGATTTCATTATACCAGCATTTTCATGTGTGAGAACGCTTTTGTAAATAAGATTGGTAGCACGATTGTAATAGCCTGTCAGCTCAAGGTCGAGTCCATCAACCCATTTGGTGCTGGCAAGCGTCAGCTGAAAGGAGTGAAGATATTCAGACAACAGCGTGATGTCATTAGTCGGCTGTTGGACTTCTGACAGGGTATTGATATTCTTCATATCATTGATATAGTAGTTCGTCTTACGATAGAAATAAGGTGCATCGACAAACGACTTAGAATAGCTTAACTTGACGTTCCATTTGGGTTGTGTGTAGATAATGGCCAAACGAGGCGACAGCTCATTAATGGACTGTTCGTTATAATGCCGATAATGATCAAAACGGAGTCCTGCGTTAAAAATGAAGTTGTTCCAACGCTGTTTCAGCTGTACGAAAGTATTGAAGCTATTCTCAGTACCCTTACCCAGTTTCGCAATCGTATTTGATTCTAAAAGAGCAATCTCATATTCTACGCCTATAAGATAACGCACGTCTTCAAGTGAGAAGTGGCTGAACTGTGCACCAAAGGTGACAACACCTTCCTTTTTCTCATTCTTCCTGTTATAGGAGAAATCGCCACGTATCTGAGCGCCAAGGGTGTTCTCCTGACCATTGATATAGCGGAAAATGCCCTCAGATTTTGAAAATGCGATGTCTAACTGCTGAGGAACTCCTAACAATATACTTGCTGAATTGAAAGAACTGTCGGAGATAACTTGATAATGGGTAAGGTCGCTGTTATCATAGGTTACGCTGCCCTGCAGATGAAGAGCATCATCAAACAAGTTGCGACTGTAGCTGAAATCAATATGATGCGAACGGGTGGCATAACTTGGACCAATTCCATTGAATGTCATGTACCTGTCTCGGTCATAAGGAGAATAGCCATAACTGGCGGTAAAGGGCGAGATGACTTGTGAGAAGTGGGTGTCATAGAAGAACTTCACACGGTTCTTCCAAGTTACAGTCACACCAAGGTCATAAGATGGTTTGTTTCCGATTCCACCTACGGTGATGTCGCCTCCGTATCTTTTCAATCCCGTATTTTCGGCAGGAATATAGAAGTTCTGACCCTTGCTTCGATATAAGCTGCCCCATACCAACACATCAATATCAGCATAGTGTTTTCCAAAAAGGAAATCACCGCGATACTGACCAAAGTTTCCGATGCCACCCTTCAGTTGAATGCCATCCACATCGCCTCCTTGCTTCGTAATGATATTCACGACAGCGCTAAGTGCCACACCTCCATAAAGCGACGAAGCAGGACCACGAAGCACCTCTATCTGCTTCACTTTCTCCAGGCTTATGCTGAAATCAGGTGCAGCAATATTAGTACAATAGCTGTTCAGACGATGTCCGTTCACCATGATGAGGATTTTCTCCTGACCATTGCTATAGATGCCTCTCATGGAAATGTTGATATCGTCATTACAATCGACATCGTTCATGCCCGGAACGTAGGCTATCAACACCTCTTTCAGATTACGAGCACTACAGTCACGTATCATCTCAGACGTAATCAGCGTCACAGGCACAGGCACCTCACTCAGGGCCTCATCCTTACTTGATGCTGTTGATATGGTAGCCGTCTCACGGCTTCCTGCATCTATCAAGTCCTTAAAACGCTGAGGATCACGTTCGCTTGCCCTGAAAAAAGGCTCCTCCATCAAAATGAGTTGAGCATATTTTCTGGCTTCTTCTTCATTACCCATTTCAAGGCTACAGAGGCTCATCATTCGATAGGCATGAATCTTGAGTTCGCCAGAGAAGCCTCCCACATGATTCTTCAATGTATGAAGAGCCTGCTCCACCCTTCCTGAATTATAATCAGATTCTGCCTGATTGAAGATGCGAACAGCAGCGTCATCCTGTGCTAACAAGCAGGATGGCAATGCTACGATCAACAGCATCAAAAGGTATTTCGTCAGCTTCATGCTTTCTTTAGAGGCAATGTAAATGTAAAGACGGTACCAGCTCCTTGATGAGATTCAAAGGATAGCCTGCCACCATGTTTCTCTTCAATGATTTCACGCGTGATGCCCATACCGAGACCTGTTCCTTGTCCTACAGGCTTAGTAGTAAAGAAGTTGTCGTAAAGGCGAGCCTTCACTTCGTCTGACATACCCTCTCCATTGTCAGCTATCTTGATGAAAAAGTTCTCACTATTGGCCGTTACACTCACTTCGATGGTAGGCTGATAGTCTTTACTTCCTTCATTTTGTGACTTGCTCCAGACGGCATAGCAGGCATTGTTCATCACGTTCAGCACGGCTCTGCTCAAATCCTGCGGAATAACCATGATTTTCGGAAGTCCCTCCTGATATTCTTCGTGAATGCTGATGTTGAAGTTCTTGTAATTGGCACGCATTGCATGATAGGAAAGCCACACATACTCTTTTGTCAACTGGCACACATTGGTAGGCAGAAATTCGTTCTCTTTGCCCCTCGACACGAGCAGAATGCCACGAATAATGCTGAGAGCACGCTCTCCATGCTCCACAATCTTAATCATGTTCTCTTTCAGATCGGCAACGATATCGTCAACGTCTTCTTTGTCATCATCTGACAGATTGCCTTCATTGTCCTCAATGATTTCCACAAGGTCGTTCAGCAGTTTGTCAGACATCTTACTGAAGTTAATGACGAAATTCAGAGGATTCTGTATCTCATGAGCAATGCCCGCACTCAACAAGCCAAGCGAGGCGAGCTTCTCTTGCTTCTTTAGTTGTTCTTTCAGTTTCTCCAATTCCTTGTCCATAGCATCATTTGATTTTAGGTAGTATAATTGTGAACTCTGTGAATTTGTTCTTTTCAGACGCGACTGTTATTGAGCCTTGATGACTCAGGATGATTTCACGGCATAGATACAATCCTACCCCCGATGCTTCAGCAGTTGTCTTTGTCGTGAAGAAGGGGTCGAAAATCTTATTGATAATCGCATCTTCAATACCAACACCATTGTCACGGAAAATTATTTCCACGATGTCACTCTGCTCTTTTACACTAACCGTAACTTCGGGAATAAACTCCGTTCGTTGCTTTTTCTTTTCAATAGCATAGACCGAGTTGCCCAATATACTCATGAAACTCTTGCTCAATTGATCGGCATTACCATTGATTCGGATTTCATCTGAGAGTACTGGGAAAGATACTTTTATACCACACTCACTAATCTGTTTGGAGAAATACGTTTTCAGCATCTCTTCGTCCTGTCTGATCAGTACTGTGAGATCCATCGGTACGATTCCGCCAGTACGGTCTTTTAGCATCTCCTCCATTGCTTTTAGCGTGCGAGTGGTGCTCTGGCCGTGATCACTCACTTTCCCCAGATTCATAGAGAGCATGTTGAGTACATCCTTTGTATCTTCATAGTTGTCTTCGTTCATGTTGTCTTTCTCGTCATCGATATTTGCCTCAACATCCTTGACAAGTCCTTGAGATAATTTCGAGAAATTATTAATGTAGTTCAGAGGATTCAGGATTCGGTCTATCAGTCCTTGTGTAAGCTTACCCACTGTGGCCATTTTCTCTTGCTGAATCAGTTCATGTTGAGCTTGGCTCAATTCTGTGAGCGCAGATTCCAAACTCTTTGATTTCTCCTCAATCTCGTCTTTCTGTTTAACAATTTCGTCACGTTGCTTTACCACCTCAGCCGTTCGTTCACCAACGATGGATTCCAAAAGTTGCTTTTCCTTCTCAAGCCGTTGGGTGCGCCAACGCATCAGCAAAACAAAGCACACACCTGTCAACAATACGTACAGAATCATCATGTACCAGCGCAAATAGAAAGGCTTCATAATGAAGAAACTGATGGACATTACTTTCGTCTCATTACCAGTAGCATCGACAGCCTTTACCTGGAACACATGCTTACCGCTTTGTACATTGTTGAAGAGTGCAGATGTCACCTCTGAAGGTTTGCTCCACTCGTCTTCGTCTATTCTATACTGATAGAGTGGACTGCTGTACATAGTAGTGAAATCAAGGGCAAATTGAAATAGCAGATTCCTTTCTGAAGATTTCAAATTGTTTAATTCCTTTGGCTGCTCGCCAATACCACCCCAAAGAATACTGTCACCATTGACAACAACAGAGGTAATACGAAGATTTGGTGTAGCCGTCGTTGAAGGGTCGTTTACGAGGCGATCGACAACTACGACACCACCTGTGCCACCCATCCAGATTCGCTTACCTTCTGTCCACATGCATCTGATGGTTTGATTGCGCAAAGGATAGACCAAACGGTCGTATTCCTTACAACGCTCTCCATCTTTCCATGCGTAAAGATTGGTATAGGTCTTATCTGTCAGCCAAATCAAGCCGTCCTTATCTGTATATGAGAATTGAGGATATGGGAACGGCTCTTCGTCGAGTGCATCGACCACTAACACTTTTTCGCCTTCCATACTTACAAGAGTAGCCTTCGTCATTGAAATGTCTTCAACTTTGGCAATGTCTTTGGTGTATTGAGAAAAGGAAGCAAGATTGGCTTTGCGGTAGAATATTTCGCCATAAAGCGTCTGCAACCACATGCAGTTATCACCGTCGTTCATGATACGGGTGACATTTGGTTGCTTGCAGACGTTATAGCGAACCTCATTTAGTTTGTTCAAATAGACGCCATCGCTTTCACCTGTATAGATAATGTCATCCTTAACAAGCAATGCTCGTGTTTCATGATTATTCAACTGGCTTACAGTTCCATCGGCTGCTACCATATAAAGTCCACCTTCACTTGCAATGAGCAGGGAACCTTTGAATTCTTCCATGTTCCAACACAAATGATTGATGTTGGAAATATGTTCAAAGGTAAGCCCCGACTGTCTGTAGAGTCCACTAGTCGTTCCAACATATATTCTACCGGCAAAACGGCGTATGGAGTATACTTCACCATGCAGTTTTTCGTCTTGTCCAAAATGTGAATAAGCAGAGGGTATAGACATCGCGAACAATCCGTTCTCAGTAGCTCCCCAAAGTGTTCCTTTGCCGTTGTATGCAAGACGATTGATGTTATTCGAACACAACCCGTTCTTCTCTGATATATTACAGAGGAGGACTCCTGCATCATCATAGATAAATAAGCCTTTGCCAGTTGTGGCGACTGCTTTCAATCCGTTGCCAATTGTCAGCACATGAGTAATAATGACATCTATCTCTGGGAAAGACTCCAAATCTGTATTATCAGTACTTACATTGTTGCGGATGTGCTTGAGATGGTTGCCTTGCACGCTATAGACAGAATCGTTTGTCAAAAGGAAAACAATGCTGCCATTTTCCTCCCATATTTTAACGACTTCCCCTAAGAGAGAAATCTCTTTTTCAACGCTATTCAGTTCAAATGTACCATTGGATTTAACAGAAATATGGCCAAAATAGTTGTAGCCACCTACCCATATCGTACCTTTGCTATCCCGATAGAGAGCAGTTGGACGGGTGAGACTCTTCAAATGGGTCATCTTCCAACTGGCCTGATCGAAATAGAGAAGTCCCTCGAAGTTGGCTACGAATACGAAGCCGTTATCATCGACAAGAACATCCGAGTTTCGATTATTTCCAGAATAGTCGGTCGCAGTATAGTTCACAAAATAAGGAACGCCCAATTGCGTGCGGTCAGCCTGAGCAGTCAAAACAGAAAGCAGAGCGAATACGAAAAGATAGAAAATGCGCTTCATCGTGATACCTCCTTTCCGTTTTTGAATAAGATAGGCTGATAAGGTGTGGCCTTACCTATATAATAGTTCCATTCATCTTCTGTGAAGTCACGATGTTTCTGTTTTAATTCGGACTCAATGATTTCCTTCATCTTCGGCACCTCGAGTAGGGCTTCAGTAATATATCCGTATTTGTCACCTATCCAACAGTATGCCAAATCTGCGCTCACAGTGAAGTCAAGAATCCAGCATTTCTTGGAAAATAGTTCCATCGGCTCCATCTTTTCGCTGTTAATATACCAGAAGTTCACTTTTCCATCGTATCCCGCAGAATAAAGTCTATCGTCTGTCATCTTTAACTGGGAAATACGAGACTCATGTCCCAACAACTTCGTATATTCATTGCTACCATTCTTCAATAGGTAAATCGTACCGTCTTCCATTCCATAGGAGCGGAACATACGGCTGCTGTTGAACGCAGTTACCTTTCCTGGCACAGGTACGGGTGATGTTTCGATATTCCTGATGTTCTTCACCACGTGTTCATTATGCTGATTGTCGAAGATGATCAGTTGATTATCCTTATGCCCAGTTGCCTCAATTGTAAAGCCCATTGGACGCACTTCAACAACGGCATTCTTATCCGAGAGATTCAAGTCAATTTCGGCTAAACTATGTTCTCCTACGATGGTTATTTTTTTGTTATCAAGAACCCAAAAGGAGAAAGGATGGTCTTTTTCCAATACAGGGATAATGCGTATTTTTTTCTTGTCACAATTTTCGATGACAACGAAATGACCACTTCTGCTGATAGCATAAATGATTCCATTTTTATCTGCATAGGTGTATCGGAAATCATACTTCCTGTTGCTCAGAAGCGTGTCGGTCTTCAATATCGTCTTGTGCTGATTGACGATCTTCTTGTGAATCAATATAGCTCCATAGTCACATACTGTAACAATTCGTCTGTCATTTTCAGGCAAGAAGCCAATGCCTCTCAGCATGCCACGATGCTTACTCCAAGACTGAATGCTATGACTGGCATTCAATAGTGCCTGGAATACGGTAGGATAATAGACAACACCACCATATTGAGTTGTATAGTGATAGGCGTAATAAGCCAGGAGCTGAGCCAGGTCCAACTGATTGACAGAGAAGGCTTGTAACGAAGCCGAACCGAGCGAGCGGCCAAGTGACTGATAGCGAAGCGTGTCGGCCTTGTTGCGTTCAATCTTGGCTATCCTCTCAGAGGTTTCCGCATTGTGGCGAGCCACTTCAGCATTCTGTCGTTCCTGCTCTGCTTTTTCCTTTTCCTGACGTGCTTCATGCTCAGCCTCCTCTGCTTTCCGGCGTTCAATCTCTGAACGTTGGAAAGCTTCATCAGCACGTCGTTTCTCCTTCTCGGCTTCTTCTTGTTTCTCCTCAGCAATATCTTTCTGTTGAGAAGCAATTACGCCCAACTGGTCACTTACACTCTTGTCAACGGCATGTCGTTTTTCCTCTTGCTGGAGTTCAGATACATGCGCTTGGAGTTCTGATACTTGCTTATGTTCCAAGTACCAACCTGTAAAGCCGCCTATAAAGGTTAGTATAAGCAGACCTACAAGAGTTAGAATTATGATTAAGTATCTTTTCACAATCGCTTGATAGTCAGCATAGTTATGTCATCGCTCTGCTCTGCTTCTTCGGTAAATTCAGAAACATCTGCCTTCACCGCATTAATCATTTCCTGACAGTTGCTGCCGACAGCATTTTTCAATGCTGCTACTAATCTTTCATCGCCATATTCTGCAAAAGAAACGTTCATTGCTTCGGTCACGCCATCGGTGAACATTATCAGCATTTCGCCTTTCTCTAACTGAATTCTCTCTTCATGGTATTCTATATCAGGAATGGCACCTACCATTGGGTCCTTTGCCAAAGGCAGGGCCTTCACCTCGCCATTACTCTTCAATAAATAGGGAGGGTTGTGACCTGCATTGCAGTAAGTCACTTCACCTGTTTTAATGTTATAGATGCCATAGAACACAGTAACAAACATGCAATCAACAGATTCTGCAGACAGCAATTTATTAGAGTAAGTAAGACAGTCGCTGGGGCTTCCGCCTCTGATGCCGGTCGCTCTGATGAGCGTACGGCTCACAGCCATGAATATAGCAGCGGGAATGCCCTTGCCACTCACATCGGCAATGGTAAAGCCAAAATGATCCTCATCAATGCGGAATATGTCATAGAAATCTCCACCTACATCCTTGGCAGGCACCATTAGTGCAGCCATATCAATCTGATCTACCAACTCAGGAAATGGTGGGAACACACGCGGAAGGATGGCTTGCTGAATCTCACTTGCAACGGCGAGATCGGTCTTCAGCGACTCAAGTTGCTGATGTTCAACCTGCGTTTTATGAACATAATCTATCTGCTCGATAGCTTTCTCGATGGTAACACTGAGGTCGTCAAGGTCTATGGGCTTTGTGGCAAAGTCGAAGGCACCATTGTTCATGGCCTGTCTGATATTGCCCATATCACCGTAGGCACTCACCATGATCACCTTCAAGGCCGGATTGCGCATTTCATTTATCTTGGCTAACAAGGTGAGGCCATCCATCTCCGGCATGTTGATATCTGAAAGGATAATCTCGACGTCAGGATGCTTGAGCATCATTGTCAATGCCTCCAAACCGTTGTGAGCAAAAACAAACTCATATTCGCCTTTACGTATCTTCCTTCTAAAATATTGTGTCAACAAGAGTTCAAGATCCATCTCATCATCGACACTCAAAATTTTTACAGGCATATTCTTAATTTATTAAATTAGTCTTCTTCGAATGCAAAAATACAAATAATTAACAAACAATCAAAACAAATAGATTGTTTTTGTCAAAAGTATTAAAAAAATCATTCGTTTTCAGCATTACAATAGGGACATCTGCCTTTCTTGTGAAGACTGTGTCCGCAATTTCCACATATATAATTTATACGTGTACGATAAATGTAGTTCCAGATGGCTACACCAATGTAGGCAATATACAACAGGTAACCTATATAATATAATGTGGAGATGCTGAAAATGACATATACAGCACCACACATGCCCAACAGTCCTATGTAATAGAACAGGGCATCACCCGATTTCAAGTGACGACGAATATCATCAACTGCTGCTATGCCAAAGACAATTAACAGCCATACCGAAATAAGGAACAAGCCTAAATGAAAGGGTACGGAAAAAGGATTTAAAGTGGGATGATAGTAATAGTGACGCCACGATTCTGGAGAATGCAGTTGAATGCTACTATATAATACGGCTGATGTGGCGACCAGTAAGCACAAGAAGGTTGGATAGAAAGAATTGATGTCATTGAAATGAACTATTTTCGCACCAATTCTCAATAGTTTCCTAAATATAAATATGGTGAAGATGAGGACAAAGACTGCCAGGATGATAAGAATATGTGTGTCTGAGAATGTATCAATAAACTGCGAAATAGGAGTGTCGGGCGAGACTCCTGGCAGCATTTTCTTTTCATGAATCCAGCCAAGCGTCTGCTGGTCTCTGGCAATCTGTACCCAAATCGTGTCAATGGTGTCTGTAGGTATCTTGATAATATCTGCCACTACGACACGATCTCCATGATTGATAGAAAAAGTATCTACTGGCAATCCGTTTACATATTCGGTAGGATGCTGAGCAATTAGCTGCAAAGAATCTGCACGAACTACGAAATTGAAATTCTGAGTATAATGGTGAGTGGTATAAAATGAGATAGAATCAATTTGCTGATCCGTCAAGTTCCAAGCGTCAGAAGTGTAAGGACCCTGACGATAACATGAAGCAAAAAGGAATAGAATTCCTAAAAGCAAACAGAATAATCTTGATGTTCTCATCTCTTTGTTCATAATGGTTATGTTTAAGTCACCTTCAGTCCGAGTGTTGGACACTTGATGACTTTTCTCTGGTCGTGCCGTGACCTTGCATGGGTCACTCGATGACCGATACTTGGTCATGATGTGACCGATACTTGGTCATGTGATGACCAATACTTAGTCATGCGGTGACCGCTGTTTGGTCATCCCGTATATATTCATCTGACAATGCTGGCAATCGAATTCAAGTCGGAACAATCGTCCGTCAGACAATTGAAGTGACAAAGGCTCTTTCCAACTGGGTCTCTTCCCCCCATTTTTCACACAATAGCCTAAGGTGTAGCGCAGACAATAGCGACACTGCATGATGAGTGGATAATCGGGAGTTTGAACCTCAAAAGCTGATACTTCATTTTTAACATCTTGCTGCTGATAGAAACTACTTGCTACTGTATTAGCTATATTATATAAGAATGTGTAAGGATATTGAGGCACTGGCACAGAGTCTTCTGACTTTTTATTCTCTTGATGGTGTTGAATCCTTTCACGCCTCTTTTTTGTTGCCTCTTGTGACTTTTCCATCAATGCGAGCACAGCTTTCTTGCGCAGTTCAGTCAGTCGGCTGCTCGGAATGAAATAGGGGAAGTCCTCTGGGAGTTTCACCTTAGAACATTCGTAGGGGGTATCACCCAATTTCGTTAATTGACGAACAATATTCTCACGTTGCGAAGTTTGGGCCAGTTGATGTTCAGCAATAATCTCTGCCACCTGTTCGTTGTCAACAAGCAAGGAGAACCCTTGCTGAGAAGCAATCAGTTGCATTGTAACAGCAATCTTGCGAACAGCGCTTGGCTTTGAGAGTAACCGTTCAAACTGTATGTCATTATTTCGGTAAATGCGCATACCTTTCCGAAGGGAAGATGGCATTTTAAGAGGGAAGATGCGATTACCCTCTACCTTATTTGCCCTGAATCCTTCTAGTTCATGATTGTCGTTGAAGAAACACAATCCATCACCATTCGTAAAAGATGTTGTACTGGCAATATTAAATGATTGTCTTCCTCTGATTTCCTTTACGACACCCACAAATTCGCCCATTGCCTTTGGCGTGTCAAATGATGCAATATCAGCTCGCCTGCCATTGGCAAAATAAGTGGTGTATCCCCTATTGAACGTTTTCTGCAAATTGGGGGTGAATTGATACTTGCATCGTCCTTTTGATGAACGGCAGAATTCCTCAGGATGGTGCTGAACAATCTGGTTGAGTCGCTCACTGTAAGCTGCAACGACATTCTTCACATAGATAGCATCTTTTAGTCGGCCTTCTATCTTGAAAGATGTAGCCCCAGCTAAGGCCAACGATTCGAGATTATCAATCTGGCACATGTCTTTCAGTGACAGCAAGTGACGTTGATGCTCAATCTCTCTGCCGTTGGCATCAAGCAAGTCGAACTTCATTCTGCAAAACTGTGCACATTCCCCCCTGTTTGCACTTCTGTTGAAGCAATATTGAGAAGCATAGCAAAGCCCGGAATAGCTCACACAAAGAGCACCATGCACAAACACCTCTAACTCCACATCGGGCACTTCCTGATGAATGGCAGCAATCTCTTCTATGCTCAATTCTCGGGCAAGTACTACCCTATCAAATCCTATTGACTTTAGCCATCTTACTTTTTCAGCAGTTTGATTATCAGTCTGTGTGGAAGCATGAAGAGAAGGAATAAAGTCAGAAGCGGCATATTCGTCTATGAGTATCTTCCTGACGGCCATATCCTGAACTAATATAGCATCGACGCCTATGTTTGAAAGCTCATGAATCAGACATTTGAGTTGCTGAATCTCATTGTCAAATACAATTGTATTGACTGTCACATAAACTTTGGCCTCGAATTGATGGGCATACTCACAAAGTTTCAAGATGTCTTCAATCGTATTGCCTGCTGCAGCTCGTGCACCAAACTGAGGAGCACCAATATATACAGCATCAGCCCCATGATCAATGGCAGCTATGCCACATTCAAGATTCTTTGCAGGTGCCAGGAGTTCCAGTTCTCTCATTCAATCTTCGAAATATCGTATGGAGTTTCCTGATAGACATAGTAGTTGACCCAATTGTTATAAAACAAATTGGCGTGAGCTCGCCATGTAACGACAGGAGGATTAGCAGGATTGTTATCTCGGTAGTAGTTGCGCGGCAGTTCTACATCAGTACGAATGCCAGCATCTCGTTTGTATTCATTGTCGAGCGTGTTGGGAGCATACTCCAGATGTCCGGTAATAAAGAACTCTCGTCCACCTCGCCCCATAACAATGCTTACACCGCTCTCTTCGGAATCGGCTATCAGTTGTAAGTCCGAACGACCAATGATGTCGTTGGATTTTATTTCAGTATGTCTGCTATGAGGCATCATAAAACTATCATCGAAGCCACGGAAAATGGGCAGTTGCGATTGAAGTGTTCTCTGAGAGAAAATGCCAAACATCTTTTTGGCAAGCGGATACTTGGGAACACCATAATGATAATAGAGACCGGCCTGAGCTGCCCAGCAGATGTAAAGGGTACTCGTCACATGGGTTCGGGCCCAGGCGAATACTTCTGTTATTTCATTCCAATAGCCAACCTTCTCAAACTCCATCTGTTCTACGGGAGCCCCAGTAATAATCAGACCATCAAACTTCTCTTGCCTCATGACATCGAAGTCTCTATAGAACTGCATCATGTGCTCAATAGGAGTGTTCTTTGAAGTGTGACTTTTCAACTTCATAAAACTAATTTCTATTTGAAGAGGCGTATTGGATAGAAGTCTGATCAAGTCAGTTTCGGTGGTGATTTTTAAAGGCATCAGATTCAATATTGCAATCCTCAAAGGGCGAATGTCCTGAGAATGTGCCCTTGAGTTATCCATTACAAATATATTCTCCTGCTTTAGTATATCGATGGCAGGTAACCTGTCCGGCAATGTTAATGGCATCTTCTTATTCTTTTTGTATTATTATTTCATTCTGCAAACTATAACAGATATATTGTCAACCCCACCGGCTGCTTCTGCTGCCAAACTGAGATCTTTCGCATTCATACCCTGATTGAGCATGTTTTCAATAACAGAGTCATCCACCATATCAGTCAGGCCATCACTGCAAAGCATGAATGTGTCGCCAGATTCCACTTCGTTAGTGCATTGTACAACATCTATATAGCTGGTCGTGCATCCACCGCCTATACAATTCGTGATGATATTGGAATGTTCTTTAGTCCCCATCAAATTGCTGAGCGAATGGTCGGTTGTCATTTGAATTAACTTCCCTTCGTGTAAACGGTACAGACGACTATCACCGCAATTGAGCCAATAGAAGTTGCCTTCGTAAAAAGCAAGGGCTACAAGCGTAGTCCCCATGTTTTTGAATTGTCTGTCTGCACGACCTTTTGAGTCTATTATGATATTCATGCTTTTCAGCCATCCGTGGATAGACTCATTGAAGTCGCTTATGCTCAGACCTGTCGGTATGTCATTATAATAGAATTGCAGATTGTGGACAACATCGCTGCTGGCTACTTCACCACAATTATGTCCTCCCATTCCATCGGCTAAGGCAAATAGGAATCTGTCGCTTTCGTTGAAGGAGACCGTTGTTTCTAACTCATTGTCACGAACGAAATGATCTCCTACGAGAATCATGTCTTCATTGTTATCTCTGATGCAGCCCACTCGGCTGCAAGCAGTAGTATCAAATATGTACATATTTTTGCCTATTTAATTGATACTTGTAAGTTTACGTTGGCAATCATAATGATATCGCCGTCTTTCAACGACATCTCAACATCGGGCTGTAACGGATGGTTGTTCAACTTAGTGCCATTTGATGAGTGTTTGTCAACAATGCGCCACCCCGTCTCTGCTTTATAATAGAATTGTGCATGAACGCCTGATACATACATATTATTCTGGAAAAATTGAGTGTATGGACCTTGTTTGCGTCCAATAACAGCTCCATTCACAGCCTCAATATATATACCGAGCGACGTATTGGTAAGCGTAAGAGATGACACACCTCCTACTCTTGCGCCAGCTGACTGGATTGCTGGCTGGGAAAGCGAAGGTTCTCCTAAAGGCACAGCATTTGAATCAGTACCTGTTGAGAATGAATAGGCCGTATTCCCCATTCCTTTCTTTTGCATGTCTTCAGGCGTAAGCATCAAGCCTCCACAACTGGTACAACGGCGTCCCACTCCTACTCGTCCGCACCGATTGCAATAACGCAGAATTTGTCCGCACTGATCACAATAATGCGAATTGTCTTCTATTTCTTCTTGGCAATTTGGACATATTATCATAAATCCTTAATATCTTCTGGTTGAATTAACTGATATGTTTCTTTCGTCACCTGCTCTGGCGGTAGAGCTGACACTCTCATAGAGAGGCGTTGTATCGTGTCATCGAGCAGATTGCGCATCTCTCTGGCATTGCCAAAGCTGCTGTCTTTTGTCATCACCATCTTATATATGGTGTCAAGCAATTTGAATTCGGCTGCTGAAGAGAGTGTGTACTGATCCTTCTGAGCCATCTTTTTGTAGATAGCAAATAATTCGTCTTCATTGTAGTCGTCGATATGCAGTTTGTGTGTAAAACGACTGGCCAGTCCTGCATTCATTTGTAAGAACTCTTCCATTTTTTCTTTATAGCCAGCTGCAATCACAACGAATTTACCGCGGTCGTCTTCCATTCGCTTCATCAATGTGTCAATTGCTTCCTTACCATACTGATCGTTTTGGTCAGAAAGCGTATATGCTTCGTCAATGAAAAGGATGCCCCCCATTGCTTTGTCACACATGTTATTGACAATCTTAGGCGTTTCACCCATATATTTTCCAACGAGTGTGGCTCTACTTGCTTCTATGACTTTTGATGAAGACAGAATATCCATTGACTGTAGCACTTCACCCATTTTTCTGGCAATTGAAGTCTTGCCAGTACCTGGATTTCCTGTCAGAATGAAGTTCATTGACATCTGTTGAAGCTTTCCAGCCCCCATTGCGGCACGTTGTTTCATGAACATACTCTGCACGGCCAGCCTACGGATAGCATTCTTGACGGAACGCATTCCAATAAACTCATCGAGTTCATTGAGTACTTCATCAAGCGGTCGAGCCACGTCTTGATGAGCTATTGGCAGGTCATCGGCTGTAATGCGGTACATATCAGCTTCTGTGAAGTCAGGATTGTTCATCGAGTTCATCAATCGCTGACTCTGTCTCTCAACGGCTTCATCAAAGACGCGACGAGCTTCGCGTGCATTGCCGAAGTTCTTGTCTTTGCGCAAATAGAGTTGTTCGAACTGCCTATGAATAGCTTCCTCTGTTGACTTGTCAACTGTGAACTTCTTTGCTTGAGCAAGATTTAGGAATATCTGTGTCAGCTCATCGGGAGTGTAATCATCAAAATGTATGGTCTGCGTAAAGCGGCTCTTCAATCCGGGATTAGAAGCAATAAAGTCGTGCATCTGCTCGGTATAGCCGGCCACTATGCAGACAAACTTTCCACGATCGTCTTCAAGACGTTTGAGCAAGGTGTCAATAGCCTCTGCCCCGAATTGGTCTTGATCGTTTGACTTCAAAGTATAAGCTTCATCAATAAAGAGTACTCCACCCATTGCTGTATCAATGAGCTGATTAGTCTTGATAGCAGTTTGTCCTGAGAATCCCGCGACGAGTTTCGAACGGTCTGCTTCAACGAGTTGTCCGCGTGCAACAATTCCCAACGTCCTGAACACGTCAGCCATAATCCTGGCAACCGTTGTCTTTCCGGTTCCTGGGTTACCAGTAAACACGTAATGCTTGCCTTGGAATGTATTTGTTTCTCCTCGTTTCACCTGAAGTGTCAGATATGAGGCAAGGTTTGAAATCTCCTTCTTCACATTAGCCAGTCCTACTAATCCGTCGAGTTTTTTCAGGCAGTCATTCAGGTCAACAGTTTTCGGTGCATCATAGGGGATGTCACTTTCGATGATTGTCATGAGCTCTTCGTTACTCATCTTTGACAAATCATCCTGCTGTAAACGCTGTGCCTGTTTCTTGCAGATTTGATCGAACAAGCTGCGCATTGTTCTTCCATTTGCAAAGTCTTTATCACGAGAGTCATACATCTCTGTAATCATCTTACGTGTAAGCGCTTCTGCCTCTGGAGAGAATATATACTTCTTCTCTTTTGAAAAGACAAGCATAATCTTGAAGAGCTCTTCCGGTGTATAGTCTTCGATGTTCAGGAAATAATTGAAACGACTATGCATTCCCGGATTAACACGGAACAAGTTCTCCATTTCAGTCCTGTAGCCGGCAGCTATCACAACGAACTTGTCGCGATCATCTTCCATACGCTTCATGAGCGTTTCGAGAGCCTGAGCGCCCTGATTATCACGTTCACCAGCTTGACTGACGGGAGCCAGTGTATATGCTTCGTCAACAAACAAGATGCCTCCAATTGCTTTGTCACACAGCCTGTTGACTACTTTGGGCGTTTCCCCTTGATAGGGACTAACCATTTGTGAGCGGTCCACCTCAACTACATGACCGGAATCCAGATAGCCTATGGCTGAGAGAATCTCTCCAAGCTTGCGTGCGATAGTGGTCTTTCCTGTACCTGGGTTGCCTGTAAGTACGATGTGCATAGCCATCTTCTCTTGTACACCCAATCCACGCTGTGCTCTTTGAATACTGTTTTGCACCGAATAAGCTATTTCGCGCACAGCTTGCTTCACCTCATCCATACCAATATACTTATCCAAATCGGACAAGATATCGTCAAGCGAGCGTTCTACCGGAACATAACCAGTTATGTCGCCTTCCTCTACCTGAACAGCCTCGGTTCCCCTGCTGATGAATGACGTAAAGATGTCCTCCGCTGTCTTCATCGCCAGATGGGCATTTCCAAAACTGTCATCCTTAATCTTAATTTGGTATTTGAAGAAACGGAGTAATTTGTTTTCTGCCTCTTGTGAGAATTGAATGATTCCATACTTCATTCTCAGTTCCATCTTGGTGATTTCCGTCAACTCGCGATAGGTGGGTGCTGGCAGATGGAACGTATATTTGAAGCGGTTCTTGACAGCAGGGTTGCTATCCAGAAAATCTTCTAATCCTTTGGGAAGTCCAGACATGATGACAATTGGGTTGTCATCCCATTTGTCCATCTCAACAAACAGTTTGTCAAGTGGATTAACTTGATTTGAATATTTATCGGGCAAGAGCTTTTGAACATTGTCAAAGAACAAAATACCATCGCGGGCTTTGCTGATATTCTCTTCCCAATTGTCAACGAAGCGCGAATAATCTACCGCATCCACAATTGTAAGCTTCGACTTACTGATGATACGATGCTGGAAAAAGAAGTCCTTGAAGATTTCGCCTAACGCTGTTTTTCCCGTTCCTGTTTCACCAATCACAATAGCATTGACTGCGAGTCGAATTGATGCAACATCTTTTCTTGACCGCAAATAGGTATAGGTATCCACAATCGTCTTTAGCTGAGTCTTCAGATCTTTCAGACCTACCAGCTTGTCAAGCACATTCTGTGATACGAGCGGTTTTCCGCACCATCGGCAGTACTTTGCTATATTTCGGTTCTCCTTATGACAATATTCGCAAATCATTCATTTACAGCATTTTGAACGTTTTCAATTAACTCTTGCTTCTCAGCTCCCAGATGTTTTCTCTTATTTAAAATCCTGGGACTTAATAAACAGAACTCACTTATTAGAATTAACATCAAGAGTCCCCACAACATATAGTGAACGACAGATTCACCTGAATAGCTTCTCACCTGATTTGATATGTCATCAAGCAATCCGAACTTCGAACTCTTATAGCGATATGATTTTGTCTTAAAGGTATAATATAATGGTTCTAACAAAGATGTATTGACATCTTCTGTCGTAAGTATCTCACGAATCATCTTTGTGCTTGACTTATCGTCTTTCCTGAAATCTGTGAAATGGCAAACGATGACATACAGAACCGTCATCAATACCACCGATGCCGTAAACAAAGAAGGATTCCATGAAAGGACAAACTTGAGTATCCATATAGGAATATATGCAGTGCAAACACCCATTGCACCGAACAACATTGACAAGAAGGGACCATACCCATTGAAGAAGGAACGGGTGGCAACTATGATTCCGACAATTCCGCCCAATGGAAGCATAATGCTGAGATAGGGATGCTCAACGATGATCGATGTGTCTTCAATACCGATGCCCAATATCAACCCAAGCCAAACAATCACCAACAGATAGAAAGCATATCTCCATATTTTCTCACGGAAACGAGCAACATTCCATTCATGTCGCACTTCTGCTATCCGTTCAGCCGTATCTTGTTTTGCCTTCGTGAAACGCTTATAGTACAGTTGCTGAACGTCTATCTTACCCATATCGAGCAACCAGTGCTCCAGTTCATGCTCGTAACTGTATTCTTCAGCAAAATCGCGAGTGGGATCTTCGTGATAGAAAACAGACATCCACTGATGAAGTGAGCCAGATCTCAGCTCTGCACGTATTTTGTCAGCCAATGACTTGTTTTCCAAATCCTTTAGAGACTTCAGCTCGGAACCGTCTGTCAAAAGGTAAACAGGGTCAGCACCCAGCATCCTGCAGAACCGATAGAGAGCGGTGTGCAGGTCGTAGGCGCTCAGTCTTTCACGATTCTCTGCTGAGTTCAAATCAAAACAGTGCAATGCGTCGGCTTGCTCTTGATACCATCCGTGAAGTTGAGCATAATAGCAGAAGCGCCCGTTAGGATCAATAAAGTCCTGCATTGCAGCAGTCAATTCCTCCGGTGTGGCATGTTGCAGCGACTGCAATTGTGCCGACAACAGTTCACCCACACTTTTTTTCGTATCGGCTCCCCGCAAATCATAAGCCGCAGAGCGATCCAGATTGTAGAGCACCTTGTATGCCAGCGACTGAGAGTATTCCTGATCTTGCGTCATGATGCGAAGAGCCTCACAAGCTATCACGTCTTCGTGACTCCGCATCCAGGACAGCAATCTTCCGTCAATCAACGCATGCCAGTCATCATCGTTTTCATCCACGAGGTCACCATAGGACCTTACGATGTCCTTCAAGTTTGATGAAGCGTGCTTTGACATGAAAGGTACATCGGGATCAATCTCGTAAACTAATTTCATTACTGCCACATGAGGCTCGGCGTCAGGGGTGAAATAAGACTGTAGCTGGTTAACGTCAAGACTCGTGTGAGTTGATAGCCAGAGGAACAGATTGTCATTTGGATTCTGTAAATCCAGCGCATAACGTTCCTTGTAAGTTAAGAGAGAGATGGCTATGCTGTGTACGTCTTCACACACTTGCCCTTTTACGTCATAGTACGGATATGAGGGCTCCATAGCATATATTGATGCCATCAGACCTGCTTTCTGATCTACAGGATAGCGATTGGTGACGATGTCTTTTACTAATGTTGACATTTTCACGTTTCCGCAATTCTCCAGCCACGAAGCTATACGGCCATTATATAGATAGTTGATTGCCAGTTGCTCGTTCTCAAGTAGCATAGGAATCAGATCATGCAGGTTGTCTGCCACAAGATTCCTGTCTGGGTCAACGATAAAGCTCTTGTAACGTAAGAATGGAGAAGACATATCGACAGGGACGTCTTCGCCTAAGAACCAACGCTCTATTTCGTCATACTTCCAACGTTTCTGAGGATTCACGACTGTTAGTCCTTGAATAAGTTGTCTCACTCTTGGAGGAAGTTCGTCGAGTCGTGGTAAGCGTCCCTCATTCTTTTGGCGCATCATCAACCGTTCATTCGAACTCATCGGGTTTTCCCCCAGCCACAAGGAAAAGAGCGTGATGCCCAAAGAATAGTAATCGGCAGCAGGGGTAATCTCCACTTCACCGTCAATCACGTCGGCATACATCTCGGGTGCAGCGAAAATGGGTGTACGCGCCTGAGTTGTATGGAAGGTGTTCCCTCCATTTTCCACCATCGATGAGATTCCGAAATCGCCTAATACGACTTGGGTGTGTTCTTTGTCTCTGAAGAAGAAGTTTGAGGGTTTGATGTCTTTGTGCAGGATGTTATAATGATGGCAGTATGACAAAGCGGCTCCTGTCTGGAGCGCTATGCGACGAAACTGATTATAGTCACCGTTCAAGTTGTATTCTTGAAGTGTTCCGCCCTGCAGGTACTCCATCAGTTCATAACAACGATGCTTGCCGTCAACATAAGTTTTTCCGAAATCATCCAACCTGACTATCAATTCGAAGTGCAAACTATGTATAGCCTGCATCAGTTTCTTATTGATGTCGTAGTTTGGATAATATACCTTTAACACATATTCCTGGTCATTATGATTCACCAGGAGTATCTGTGCCTCTCCCGAATTCGCACTTAATGTACGAACCAAGTTGTACTGGGTTCCTTTCAGAATGAAGCATTCACCCTGTGTGGGCCTGCTTTGTTGCTCTTGTGAAGGAAATGCTTCCGGACGCAATGTTCGTTCTTCGCTGTCATCATCAGGCATTGAAGCTTGATTGTTTACCAATATGGTACGGTCGGCAATCACAGTACGGTCAATGACAATCGTGCGATCGGCATTGTTCTGCGCATTGCTTGATTCCGACTGGTTTGTGTCGTTGTGGTTCTGTAAGTCTATGTCGTTGATGATATCGCTCATGAATCAGAAAATCAAGATGGTGTGAATACTAATTGTCGTCTTTTACTTCCTGTTTGCTTCCTCTGCCAAGAATCACCCATTTTCCTCCCAGTTGAGGTTTTGCGCATCCACAAGGGCTGCTATGCATAGCATGTTTCCAATTACACATCCAGGCGAGCCTTACTCCTGCAGGTTTTTGTGCAAGAGCATAGTTCCTTACGTGAGCAGGTGAAGGGTTCGGAGGTGTCTGCATTTTGTCGAGCAGTTCCGAGAGTCGTGCCAGCTTTTCCTCCTTTTTTTGCCTCAGTTCTTCCTTTGACATGCGTTTCTTGGGCATTGGGGGTATCACTGGGTCAGTCACTCCTTCGTCTTGTGCCAGCAGCTTCATCACCCTCTCTCTTAATTTCTCCATAGCCAAATCTCGCTGAATGTCGCGTTCAGAAGTATATGGATATTCCAGCGTAAGTTCGTCGTACTCATGTGCCAGCCTCACCATTTCCTTGTATTCAGGCATTTGCTTCATTTGCATTTGCAACTGCCAAGCTTCATCGGTCAAAGGTGTGCCACACTGCTTACAGAAAGCGAAATCGTTCAGTGTGTGACAAGTAGGACAAACAATGCCTCCACGCGGTGAGCCGCATTCCGGACAGAAAGAGTCTTGTGGTGCTAAATGGGCTCCACAAAACGAACACACATCTTTTCGTATGTAATGATGACAAACCTCACAAAAGTCTGCATCAATGTCAATAGGACTGTTGCAGTGAGGGCATCGTCCTGTAAACATGTCGGCACCGCACGACGTGCAACGTGTTGCACTTTCTGGGTTGATTGCGCCACATTGAGGGCATACCACCCCACCTCCTAACGATGCCTGAGCCTGTTGTTGAGCTTGTTGCACACTCCTATAAGACTCTTGCTCAAACCCTTTCTGACGTTGAACATAGTCATTGCCTTGATTTCTTTCGTCGGGCATAATAATTATTTTAGCTAAAATGATTGTGCAAAGTTAATGAAATCCGATGAAACGAAAGAAAAACCGCTGCAAAAAATTGCAGCGGCTCAACAATTCTTACCATAATGGTAAGCGATTTTCCTTTTCTATATACATTTTATCGCCCGACTTGACTCCAAAGGCCTCGTACCAGGCATCGATGTGCGGCAATGCTCCATTGACGCGCCACCTGCCGAGTGAGTGTGGGTCGCTCTTTGTGCGATTCCTGATTTCGGCTTCCGTGATGTTGCCTGCCCACACGCCTGCGTAAGCCACAAAGAATCGCTGGTCGGCTGTCAATCCGTCAACGACAGGCAACGGGTTACGCTTTGTTGCATTCTTATAAGCTGTATAGGCCACTTGCAGTCCTCCGTGATCTGCAAGATTCTCGCCAAGTGTCAATCTGCCGTTGGCATTCAGGTCGGGCAACACTTTGATGGCGCTGAAGAAATCAGCATAGCGGTCGGTGCGTTCCTTAAACTGAACCCCATCGCTGGCTGCCCACCAGTCGTGCATATTGCCGTCTTTGTCATACTGCCGCCCCTGATCGTCGAATCCATGCGTCATTTCGTGACCAATGACTACGCCAATAGCTCCGTAATTGAACGCATCGTCGGCCTGTGGGTCAAAGAAGGGAGGCTGAAGAATACCTGCCGGAAAGCATATCTCATTCGTTGTGGGATTGTAATAAGCGTTCACTGTCTGTGGATACATGTACCAGTCGTCTCTGTCAACAGGTTTTCCGGCTGTATGCTCAATGGAGTATGCTGTCCAGAATTTTCTGCACTCCATGATGTTCTGAAGGTATGATTTCTGCGTGTCTATCACCAGTCGGCTCATATCAATCCACTTGTTGGGGTAGCCCACCTTCACATAGAATGTGTTCAGTTTCAGTAAGGCATTGACTTTCGTCGAATCGCTCATCCAGTCTTGTGCAGCGATGCGCTCACCCAGTGCTATCTGAAGATTCCTGACGAGTTGGATCATACGTTCTTTCGATGATGACGGGAAATATTTTTCCACATAGATTTTTCCCAATGCCTGTCCCATTTGTCCTTCCAGCTGGGTGGTAGCCCTACGCCAGAGGGGATGGTCTTGCTGCCTGCCAGTCATCACGCGGCCAAAGAAGTCGAATTTCTCAGCCTCGGTCTTGTCATCAAGATAAGCTGCTGAAGAGGTCACATGTCCCCACTCCATATAGTCACGATATTCAGCTGGCTTCATGCTTGTCAACAGCTTTTCCAAACCGGCGAAGAATTCGGGCTGTCCTACAACCAGTTCCTGAATATACTGTGAATCTATTCCCTTAGCGTTCATGATCTTTTCCAACTGAACGTGGGGATAGTTCGCGTGAAAGTCGGCCAATGTTGTCTTGTTGTAGTTCCGCTCTGGGTCACGCAATTCTGTTCTCGACCTTGACACTTTCGCCAGCTCAGTTTCCAGTCGCATCACATTCTGCATTTTCTTTGTTGAAGCGCTCTTACTGAAGCCGAAGAGTTGGAACATCTTCACGATGTGCTTCTTATAAGCCTCACGAATCTTTGCCGTTTCCGGGTCGTTGTCAAGATAATAGTCCTTCATGCCCAGTGTAAGGCCTCCTTGAGAAACTTGCAGAATGTTTTGTGTGGCATTCTTCTCGTCGGCAGCAATATCATCTCTCATGAATTCAGAATCGCCGTAGGGTGCCATCTGAAGTTGCAATTCAAAGAGTTGCTCCTTCGTCTTTGCACTTTCCAGCTTTTTAATCATCTCCATAGCCGGATTCACTCCTTCGGCATTCCTGCGTACTGAGTCCATTGCCAGTTTGTACAGATCGGAAAGCTTCTGTTCTGTACTTCCCTGCTGGTAGTTTCCGTGCAGTAGTTCATCAAGGATTCCGTTGATACGTTTGTTGTTGTTCTCAGCCAACTGGTCGAAGGAGCCATACCGAGCGTATGCTGCTGGCAGGGGGTTCTTTGCCATCCATCCACCGCAGGCGTACTGATAGAAATCATCAGAGGCTTGAGTGGTTAGGTCCATGTTGCTCTTGTCAATGCCTGTTTGCATCTTTTTCTGAGCTTGGATCGTAAGTGCTACTGTTGACACTAACATAGCCGTCATTACATGTTTGAAAGTTCTCATTTTCTATGTTCTTGTTTTTATTTGTTTAGTCAATTATGTTGTAACTGTTCCAACTTTTCAGAAAGGCGTTCCCATTTTTCCACCTCAGTGTCAAGTTGTCTTTTTGTATCGGTATATTCCGTGACAAGCATCATGTCCGACGCATTCTTGGGGTCACACAGCAGTTCGTCGAGCTCCTTGAGGCGCGTCTCCATCATTGCTATCTTCTTTTCACAATCTTCCACAGCTCGCTCAGCTTTCCGCAATCGCTTCTGTTGTTCCTTCTGTTCGGCATAGTTCAATGACACAGCCGGCTGACTCTTTGGCTGAGAGGCCGCAGTATGAAATGACTTCTCAGGAGCAGTCTTGGCAGGGATGACCGAAGCCTGGTTGAGCTCGCTTAGTTCTGTGATGCGTTTCGTCTGCAGGAAATCGTATATACCGCCTATATGCTCTCTCACCTTTCCACCGCCGAACTCAAACACCTTCGTGACCAAGCCTTCAAGAAATTCACGGTCGTGACTTACAATGATGGCAGTTCCGTCGAAAGCCTTGATGGCCTCTTTCAGCACGTCTTTTGAAGTCATGTCCAGATGGTTCGTGGGCTCGTCAAGAATCAGCAGATTCACAGGCTCTAACAGCAATCTGATCATAGCCAGACGTCCGCGCTCTCCACCGCTCAGCACCTTGACTTTCTTTTCCGATGTCTCGCCGCCGAACATGAATGCTCCAAGTATGTCATTGATCTTGAGTCTCACCTCGCCCTTGGCCACATTGTCTATTGTCTGGAACACGGTCAGTGACTCGTCCAGAAGTTGTGCTTGGTTTTGTGCGAAATAGCCTATCTGTACGTTATGTCCTATCTTCAGGTTGCCCTCAAACGGTATCTCGCCCATAATACACTTCACGAGTGTAGATTTTCCCTCACCATTCTTACCTACGAAAGCCACTTTCTCACCACGCTTGATGGTCAGATTCACATGTTCAAAGACTAAGTGCGAGTAAGCCTTTCTCACCTCGTCACATATAATGGGATAGTCGCCTGACCGCAGGCAGGGTGGAAACTTCAAGTGCATAGCCGAATTATCTACTTCGTCTATTTCTATGGGCACTATCTTTTCCAGCTGTCTGAGTCGTTGCTGCACCTGAACCGCCTTTGTGGGCTTATACCTGAACCGCTCCACAAACTCGCGTATGTCGGCTATCTCCTTCTGCTGGTTTTCATACGCACGCAGTTGCTGCTCGCGACGTTCGCGACGCAACGTGACATACTCATTGTATTTCACACGATAGTCAACAACCTTGCCGCATGATATTTCAAGTGTACGATTCGAGACGTTATTGATGAAAGCACGGTCGTGACTCACCAGTACGACGGCACTTGACGACTGGGCGAGAAATTGCTCCAGCCATTGTATTGACTCGATGTCAAGATGATTGGTCGGCTCGTCGAGCAGGAGCACGTCTGGGTTGCGCAACAGTATTTTTGCCAATTCTATTCGCATGCGCCATCCACCTGAGAACTCGCTGGTGGGTCTTTCCAAGTCCTCTCTTGTAAAGCCCAACCCCACAAGTGTGCGCTCCACTTCAGCTTCATAGCCTTCGGCTCCCAACATCTGGTAGCGCTCATGCTCGGAAGTGAACTTCTCAACAAGTTCCATGTAGTCGGTGCTCTCATAGTCATTGCGCTCATTCAGCTGTCTCTCCATTCGGTCTATCCTGTTTTTCAGGTCTTGAATGTCGGAGAAGGCTTTCTGGGCTTCTTCGCGAACAGTGGTGCTGTCTTGAAGAATCATGACTTGAGGCAAATATCCTATAGTCGTATCTGTTGCTATCGACACCGTTCCTGCTGTAGGCTTTTCTTTCCCACAGAGAATCTTCAGCAGTGTCGATTTGCCTGCGCCGTTTTTTCCCACCAAAGCGATACGGTCACGATGATTGATCACAAAGGATGCATCGCTGAACAGTGGTGTTACCCCAAATTCTATTTTCAGTCCTTCAACGGATATCATTTCTAAAAAATATCTTGTTTGCCTACGATTATTTCACCTCTTCCCAGCGGAACACGGCACCGTTCCGACGTGCGGGATCGGCACCCTTGAAGTCCATTGAGTATGGGCTGCCCGTTGTGGGGCTCTTGCCTACATACAGATGAGTGCGTAGAGACATCAGCATGAACTCGCCGTTCAGATAGTCTTGCCAGAGGAACACTTCTGCCTTTGCGGCATCTTTCGTCAGGCGCACGTCACCTGGCAGTCCTAATCCTGACACCCATACATATCTGCCGTCCTCGCATTGCAGCGACACCTTGCCCTGACCCTTGTCAATGATTCTGAATCGAGTGGACTTCGAGTTGTTCTTGGCACTGGTATCGTGCATCAGCCCATGATCGATGGCATTCATCGGATGTCCTGTGGCGAGATTAATGATGCGGAATGTTTTGCCGTATGGTATATTAGCCGAGCGGTCCGACTCGGGCTCTAATACCGTGAAGTTGTCGAATTCAGCATAGCCGCCATGCTTGCCGTTCTTGTTGAAGGCGAAGAGCGCGTGGCGCGACCCCTGGAAGGTCACAAGCTGATAAGACAAAAGCATGGTGTGCCCCATCGTCTGGAAATGCTCCCCGTCCAGCGAATAGGCATATTCGGCCTTGTCGTCATCGTATTCACCACACATGCGGAGCCATATCTTTTCAGTGTTCGGGCTTATGGCTTGATCTATCGTGTCGTTTGATGCCTGCTCAAACCATCTCAGCAGCAGCTGCTTTCCCTCCTTCACGATGCCTATCCACGAGCAGGGCACATTGATATTGCCCAGCCCTGCCACGTCGCCGTCCTTCATGCCTTTGGTGTAGAGTTCCACCGTCGTGATAGACGATGGTCCTATCACGCGCTGTGTGAGCGAGTTGCGAGCCCACATCAGCTGATCTGCCGGCATCGTGTTCAGCCTCAATCTGCCGCCTTTCAGCGCCCACATCTTGTCGTTGGGATTGTGGTTCCACTGCCATACTCTCCCCAGCTGCTTGCCATTGAAGTCTTCATTGCGATTATAGGGTGCATGCGGCTTGAATATGGGCTGTTCCAACTGCTCAGCCGTAGCCTTCACATCGGGCTTGAACCATGTACGCGGAGCACGTCCCAGATTTCCCTCAAGTCCCACGAAGGGCCAACCGTCTTTCCACGTGACAGGCGCCAGCGTCACGGTGCGTCCGATGGAGTGGAAGTCCATCATGAGCAATGCCCACCACTGTCCGCTCTGATCTTGAACGATGCCTCCTTGATGGATATTGCTGCAAGCTGTGGCATTCTCGTCGGCCTTGGGGATGATGAATTTCGAACCGTCTTTCACGATACGTCCCTTCCACTGGGTGAGCGGGGCAGCATGATAGCCAAATGTCTCATCTGCCGTAATCACACAGGTCTCGTAGGGGCCCCAGATGCTTTTCGAACGCGAACAGAGGGTGCGGCCATTGGGCTTATAGTCGGTTGAGATGAGGTAGTACATACCGTCAATCTTATACATGTGATGACCCTCACCCACCGCCGATCCTTGGGGGATAATCACTTTTTCCGTTCCTTCCACGGGGCCGCTCATGTCTGCCTTCAGCTCAGTGCAGCGCACCTCGCCATAGCCGTGAATGGCATAGATCTTGCCGTCATCATCGAAGAGCACGCTCAAGTCGTATATCCTGCCCTTCATGTTATGGTGCGTCCACGGGCCGCGAATGTCCTTGCTGGTATAGCATTGCAGCCCCTTACCGTTGATATTCGAGAACACATAGAACTGTCCGTTGGCATAGCGGATGGCTGGAGCCCAGATGCCCTCACCATATACTTCGCCGCGCGACTTGCCCTGCGGGCCGCTCAGGCTGAACGAGGGGTCTTCGAAGTCGAATCGGTCAAAGCAATAGCTGATGTTTTCCCAGTTCACCAAGTCTTTCGAGTGCAGCACCACCAATCCGGGTACTGTGTGCATTGTCGTACCAGCCAGGTAGTAGTCGTCGCCCACTCTCAGGATGTCAGGGTCACTGAATTCGTCGTAGAACAGCGGATTGGTAAACGTGCCGTTTCCGTTGTCAGCTGTCCACGAAGCAGTCGTTTGTGATGTTCCCGTATAAGGAAGGCTCATCGCGATTGTGCAACAAGCGGCAAGGGATAGTTTTCTCAGAAAATTGTTGGTCATTTCGTTTTGGTTTTTTTGTGTAGTGCAAAGGTACAAAAATTTGGCGAAAGTCAAAGAGAAGCGAACTGTTTTTTTCGGGTTTTCAGAAAAACAAGGGGCGAGCTCAGTCGCCCCTCGCCATCGCCCACCCTCGCAGCATGGCGAAGTGGTCGATAGACGTGGTTCCGTTTTCCTGTATCGCCATTGCCAGGCCCAGCATCATCCAGCGTGAGGGTTTTTCCGATGGGATGCCCAGTGGCTCGTCGGGGGCTATGCCTGTGAGTCGGCTCACGTTGGCAATATAGGCCTCCGTGTTGTTCTCGCTTGGTGGAGCCCACCGGCTCACGATGGCACGCACGGTGTAGAGGCGGTATTTATGATAATAGGTACGCGTGAGCAGGTAGAAGGCGGCACGCCAGCCATACTCTAAGGTTTCAAACTGGCAGAAGCTACGGTCGTTCTGCGTTTTCGACATTCCTTTCCACTGATCCTTGCTTCTACGTATGTTCAGTGGGTTGTTGTTACGAATTCCTCTTGGTAAACTCATGATATGAAGAAAAAAAACATTTTAAAACTATTATAACTCTTTTTTGAACTGCAACACTGCAACACTGCAACACTTCTCATTAGAGAATGATTAGGGGCAGTCATCCCTACATCTGAAGAGTCTCTATATACTCCCCTCTCCAATCGGAGAGGGGTTGGGGGTGAGGCTGGTGCTTGTGCTTGTCAGCCTTCTTATTCACATTCATCGGCGTGCTCTTGGGGAACGCGATGCTATAGGCAGCGTCGAGAGCCTTCAGATCTATCTTGTAAAAGCTGATGCCCGTCTTGACGGCTACGATAGCTCGCAGCAATTCGCGATGCTTGCGCGGAGAGAGCGACGGCAGCGGGAGCTCGTCCCAGCCAGCCAGTTCGCTCAGTGAGCAAATCGTCCAGATAAAGTCATCGTTGGCTTCACCGCCGAACCACGACTTCAACACGCGGCGCACACAGAACCGCTTGCATTGTCTGTAGAGGAGCAGCCTTGTGCGCTCCAGCCATAGCCAGAGCTGCACAAAGCATTCTTGGGTGTTTTCGATATTCATTTTTTTCGGGATTCAATTTCCTTAATGACACTCATGACATCTTGACCTTAATGACACACTTTCCGGTATCGCCCCGCCTCCGTCTGCACGATGAGGCCCTGCTTCTTCCAGTTCTTCAGCATCTGACGGACGCTGTTGCGTGATACGCTGGCCCCCTTCACGCTGACGCTGTGCTGGAAAGCCCCCTCGAAGCCGAACTCCACGTCCAGGCGCTCAAAGATAGAGTCGTTCCGTCCCATGCGCTGACGTTCGTTGCCTCCTGCATAGTCGCGGCTCTGGAAAGCAGCTTCTATGCGGTCACGAAAGAAGTAGAGTGCCGTTTCCATCAGGTAGTCGGCCACTACATCGTAAGCCTCCAGCAGCTGCGGTGTCTGAGCCTTCTGTAGCATTGTCTGCCATAGGTCGGGGTTCTGCTTCAACAACTTTTCGGCACCGCTCACACCGTGTTTCTGAATGAGTGCTTCGCACACCTTGCAAAGCATCAGACAGCAGGTCATGCGCTGTGCCGTGACGCAGATGCGGAAGCGCTGGCGGGCGCGCACCTTGTCATCATTCTTCATCGTCGCCAAACGCTCGTTCTCTACCCACTCGCGACCCTTTGCCTCCAACTTTGTCAACTCCACCGTGCCCTTCATCAGCGGCAACAAGTGAGCAATCTGCCCGATGCGCTCGCGCTGGCGGTCGGTCAGCACGTAGGGTTTGTCTTCAAGCTTCGCGAAGGTATTATCAGGTGTGCGAGCCACGGCGATACGGCTCTGGAAACCGTCGGTATAGTTCGACACGACGCGATAGAGGGCGTCGGGTGTGCCGCACATGCATACATTCCATAACAGGTGCTCGATATGCACGTTCACGGCATCAGCCGACCGTGCCTCTCGGTCATACTTCGAGCCGTCGTAGCTTTGGCGCAGCATCACCGAGAAATCACTCATGGCCGACTTCCATTTCTGCGCCACTGTGTCGGCTTCTGGTGTGAACGAGAAGGCGTGCTTACCCTCCGTGTTGGCCAGTCGTTCAGCTAAGTTCGCCACCGTGTTGTTCAGCGGCAGACAGCGCACGGGCAGTTTCGGCTCTTCGGGTTGCTCCTTCTTGTTCTTGGCGGCACGCTTCTTGCACCGCCAATCTTCCTCCTGCTGCTGATACATCATGTCGAGCGCCTTCACTTCGCCTACCCATGCATCAATCACGGGGTCGATCGACCCCTTGCCCGAGGCAAAGTCGCCAGCAATGTAGCTGATAAGGTTCAGCCCCTTCTTCTGACCGTGTACGTCGAGCTGCACGCCCGTTGCCAACATACCGATGGCCGGACAGATGGCTGTCACCACGGGCATCGACAGCGAGGGGCCTACGGCCTCTATCGACTCTCTCACACCCTGCGGCATCCTTGGCAGACGGTTGTAGTAGAAGCGTTCATCCTCCTGCACGGCCTCGTCAAGGCTGGTGTAATCACTCCCCTCGCCATTGGGAGAGGAGTTGGGGTTGAGGCCATTCATGCGGTCGCGTCGCACCTCGAAGAGCACGTCCTTCAGTCGCTTGGGCATCTGTGTGCGCTTCTCCGACAGGGCCGAGTCGATGCACTTCATCTTCTGCACCTCAGAGAAACCATCGTAGCATGGAATGACTTTGTCCATCAGTTCACGGTCGAAGCCGCAGATGTGGCGCAGGTTCACCGCTAACTCGAACGTCAGCACGTCACGGTTGGTCTTGACAGGCTCCTTGCCCTCATTGTAGAGTTCCCACCACTTGCCGATGATCTCCGAATACGGGAGACCGTTGTAAGCCTCACCCCCGTCATGGGAGAGGGGCGTATCTACTTCTACTGCAGGAGCCTGCTTTTCAGGAGACATAGCAGCCTCTACAACCGGAGATGAGCTGGGAGTGAGGCTGAAAATCTCGTCATCGAGATACAAGAGGTCTTCCGCTGAATCCGATGTCGTGAAAAACACCCTCGTTATGTCCTTGGCCTTGTCATCGAACTTCACACCAAGCAATTCACTTACCCAAGCGAGATTCTCCTCTTGCGACAGCTCGGGGCGACGACGGAACACCAAGTGGTAACCTTTCGTGGCCGACCTTTCCAGCATCAGCAACCCGATCATGTCTTTTTTCTTCACCACCATCTCCGGCACTCCCGCCATCTGTTCAGCCAGCCACTTGGCACTATTTTCTGCCGACATCCCATCGGGAGCTTTGAAGTCGATATCCATACCCACCGACGTGCTCATCGTGGCACTACCCTTCAGCGAGCCGTCCTCATTAGGCAAACACGAGTAGTTCATCTGAATGAGGCGATGCTTCTGCCGCTCGTCACCCTCGCGCACGGTCTTCAGTATAGCCTTCTGCTTCTCTGTGCCGCGAAGTGCCAGATACTCTTCTCTCGAACGGATGGGGCGCATCATCTTCGCCCCATCCTGATAATATATCATGTGTACACTCATACCCCCTTACCACTGTGTTTCCGTTTGACGTGTCTTGATAAACGCTGCCAGCTCTTCCGTCTCTTCATGATAGAGCGATTCGATGAGCGCCTTGCCCAGACGCTTGGAGAAGCGCAACTGGAAAATCACATTCTCCTGCGTCTCCTTCACCACGCCGTGAGCCGTGCGGAAGAGCGTGTTATAGCGGCTGCCGCTGTCCTTGGCATAGGCGCGGAAGTGGCTTGTGCCGTCGTCCTCCGTCACCATGCGCCCCTTCTGACTGGCACGGTCGCCACCGCTCACAATGTGCTGTCCTGCCTCAAACCCGCAAGGATAGATGTTGATGTTACCATTCTCGGTGAACACCGTCTGTGTCTCCATCTGGAGATTCTCGATAAAAACTTTCTGTTGTTTCATTGTTCTGAATTGATTGCGAGAGAAGTTTCGAGAAAGGCGCCTACATCCTGCTGTCGGATGCTCAATTGATTCCCTCGACCTCAACTCAGGTTTATAAACTATTTGTTTGCACCGTCTCCGCTACCCGAAGCCTCACCGTGAGCGCATCTTTGTCGGATTGACGATGCAAAGGTAGGACGGACAAAACACAAAAATCCCCTATATAGGGCCTATAATAGGGGCTATATAGGGGAAAGTAACGCTGATTATCAGTGGGTTACGTTAATCCTCGAATATCTTGTTTATGTCCTTCGAACGCGATGGTGTACTGCCAGTTTCTTGCATGTCCCATTTCTCTTGGGCAAGATTGCTGATACTCCACAGTTGTTCGAATGTTTTCCATTTTGATTTAATGCCGATTTTTTCTGCAAACAGCTCGGCTATATACATCGCCTGCTTACGTGTTGTCTCTGGCATCAGGGTGCATTTGGCATCTACGAATCCTGCTTCCTTCAACCGTAGCCAATACTTCTTGGCCTCGTCAGATTCCAGTTTCGTTTTCTTCGTTGTTGTTGTCTGCTGCTCCAACCATTCCAACGTCAGCACACCAATGGCATGAATCTTCAGTTTGACCAGCGACATACCTGTATCCCAGGCTTCCTGAATGGTTTTCTCTACATTGTGGTTGTAGATTTCCCAATAATCGGATACCGTATCATCGCCCATTCTTTCGACAGCTTTCTTCCGAAGCGCATCCATATCAGAACTGCTAACGGATAACAACCGCTCTTCCTGAAGAAGCCACGCTTCATCCTGCCTCAGAGCCGACAGCCACTCAGATGATGAGCTGTATTTAGCCCTTTCGTTGCTAATCATAGGGCATCATCCTCCTCGCGCCACCTGCCTTGTCCGCACCGCTCGGCATGAGCCATCAGATAGCTGAAGGCCAACGAATCATCCGCTATCCAGCCTTCGCCTAAATACTGAGAGCGTACCTCGCGTACCTTTTCGGCAAAGTGACGCAGCACCTCATCCCAAGTATGGCGCACCGGCTCCGGCTGCTCTTCCCACGAAGATGCATTGAAATTATAATCTTTCAGCACCAAGCGCCCTTGCAGCTGCGTGTCCATATAGTCGTAGAGTGCCTGAGCTGCCGCGAGTACCCCCTTGTCAAACTGACGGGGCACCACGCCGCAGATCTCATCG
>JAEEPT010000129.1 GCA_016284895.1 Prevotella sp.
CACCTTCTGGCGCTGCCACCGTGCGAATCCGTGGTATCGGTACGCTCAACAACAACGACCCGCTCTACATCATCGACGGTGTTCCCACCAAGGCTGGCATGCACGAGCTGAACGGCAACGACATCGAGTCTATCCAGGTTCTGAAGGATGCCGCCTCGGCTTCTATCTATGGTAGCCGTGCTGCCAACGGTGTGATCATCATCACAACCAAGCGCGGCAAAGAAGGCAAGGTGAAGATTGACTTCGACGGCAGCGTAGCTGTTCAGACCTATGCCAACAAGATGCATGTGCTCAATGCCAAAGAGTTCGGACAGGTGATGTGGCAGGGCTACGTGAACGACGGCCTTGACCCCAACCGCAACGGACTGGGCTACAACTACAACTGGAACTACAACGACCAGGGCGTGCCTGTTCTGAACAGCATGAACATGAGCAAGTACCTCGATGCCGCCGGCACCACGCCCGCTTCCGACACCGACTGGTTCAAGGAGACCACTCGCACGGGTGTCATTCAGCAGTACAACGTCTCGCTGAGCAACGGCACCGAGCGAGGCTCATCGTTCTTCTCACTGGGCTATTATAAGAATAACGGTATCATCAAGCAGTCAGACTTCGAGCGCTTCTCGGCCCGTATCAACACCGAGTACAAGCTGATGCGAATTGGCAAGCGCGACATTGTGACCGTGGGTGAGCACTTCACGCTGAACCGCACCAGCGAGGTGCAGGCTCCCGATGGATTCCTCGAGAACGTGCTGCAGTTCAACCCCTCCCTGCCCGTTTATACCACTAAAGGCGAATTTGCAGGTCCCGTAGGCGGCTATCCTGACCGTGAGAACCCCGTTGCCCGTCTGGACCGCAACAAGGACAACCGCTACACCTTCTGGCGCTTGTTCGGCGATGCCTACATCAACATCAATCCCCTGAAGAACTTCAACATCAAGTCAACCTTCGGCATCGACTATTCACAGAAGATGCAGCGCATCTTCACCTACCCTGTCACAGAGGGAACAGTAGCCAACACGACCAACGCTGTTGAGCCCAAGCAGGAACACTGGACCAAATGGATGTGGAACGCCATTGCCACCTACAATCTGGCCATCGGCAAGCATCGTGGTGATGCCATGATCGGTGTAGAGCTCAACCGCGAGGATGACAAGAACTTCAGCGGCAAGACCTACGACTTTGCCGTGCTCACGCCCGACTACATGTGGCCTAATGCCGGTGTTGGCGAGACAGAAGTATATGGCGGAGCTGAAGGTTTCTCACTGATTTCTTTCTTCGGCAAGCTTAACTACACCTTCGACGACCGCTACATGGCCAGCTTGACACTGCGCCGTGACGGTTCGAGCCGCTTCGGAAAGAACAACCGCTACGGTACTTTCCCCTCTGTATCAGCAGGCTGGCGCATCAATCAGGAGAAGTTCATGCAGAACATCTCATGGATTGACAACCTGAAGATACGTGCCTCTTGGGGACAGACGGGTAACCAGGAAATCTCTAACATTGCACGCTATACGCTCTATGAGAGCAACTACGGTGAGGCAGGTTTCGGCGGACAGAGCTTCGGTACCAGCTATGATATTGCAGGAACCAATGGCGGCCAGACGCTGAAGAGCGGATTCAAGCGCAATCAGCTGGGCAACGACGACCTGAAGTGGGAGACCACGACTCAGTTGAACTTAGGTCTCGACTTCGCTTTCCTGCAGAACTCTCTCTACGGTTCATTTGAGTGGTACCGCAAGAAGACCACCGACATTCTGGTGTTCATGCCCAGCATTGGTGTGATGGGTGAAGGCGGCAGCCAGTGGATCAACGCTGGTGAGATGCTGAACAAGGGTATTGAGCTGAACCTGGGCTATCGCGGCAAGGCAGGAGACTTCCAGTATGATATTGCCGGCAACATTGGCACCTATCGCAACGAAATCACCAAACTGCCCGAGACAATCGCAGCCAACGGCACTTTCGGTGGCAACGGTGTGAAGAGCGTAGTGGGTCATCCTATGGGTGCACAGGTAGGCTATGTCTATGACGGCATTTTCAAGAGTCAGGCTGAGATAGACAACCACGCCCGTCAGGACAATGCCGGCATTGGCCGCATCCGCTGGAAGGATCTGAACGGCGACGGCGTCATCAACGAGAAGGACCAGGACTGGATCTACAATCCCGTACCCGACTTCACATGGGGTCTGAACATCTACCTACAATACAAGAACCTCGACTTCACCATGTTCTGGCAGGGCGTGCAGGGTGTTGATGTCATCAGCGACCTAAAGAAAGAGACCGACCTCTGGAGCGGACTGAACATTTCGAACCTGAACAAGGGTACGCGCCTGCTCGATGCATGGAGCCCCAACAATACGAATAGCAACATTCCCGCTATCAGCACGATGGACAACAACAACGAGAAGCGCGTGAGCACCTACTTTGTTGAAAACGGTTCATACGCCAAACTGCGCAACGTGCAGGTGGGCTACAACGTGCCAAAGTCTTTCACCGACAAGCTCTATCTGCAGCGTCTGCGCGTGTATCTCTCAGCCCAGAACCTGCTCACCATCAAGAGCAAGAAGTTCACAGGTGTTGATCCTGAGAATGCCAACTTCGGCTATCCTATTCCTCTGAACGTAACCTTCGGACTTAATGTGTCTTTTTAAAATTAAAAAATTAGAAAGTTAAAACATTAAAGGAACAAGAACCCTAAAAAGTACAGAATTATGAAACGGAATATTTTAATTTTTTCATTTTTTAATTTGATGATCCTGCTCTGCGGCTGCTCCAACTTCCTGGACGAGCACGTGCCACAGGCCACTCTCACCGACGATCAGGTAAAGACACCTGATAATGCCGAGGCTATGGTCATTTCTGCCTATGCCATCTTCACTTCGGCTGAGGACATCAACTCTTCGTTCTCCATGTGGAACTTCGACGTACGCTCCGACGATGCCTACAAAGGAGGCAGCGGTACCAGCGACGGCGACGTATTCCATCAGTTAGAGGTGCAGCAAGGCGTGCTCACCACCAACTGGAACATCAACGACATGTGGGAACGCCTCTACAAGTGCGTCTCTCGCGTAAACAGCGCTATTGTCCTGCTGAACGAGAGCGAGATGGACACCAAGTCGCAGCGCTTGGCAGAGATGAAATTCCTGCGCGCCTATGCCCACTTCCTGCTGAAGCGACTCTACAAGAACATTCCTTTCGTTGTGAATGCCAATCTCAACTACGATGAATATAATGAGCTCTCAAACACTACCTACACCAACGATCAGGGTTGGCAGCTCATCATCGACGACTTGATGGAAGCCTACAACACCCTGCCTGTGGCACAGGAAGAGAAGGGACGTCCCACCAAGGCAGCCGCAGCTGCACTGCTGGCTAAGACTTATCTTTACAAGGCATATCACCAGGACGACCGTCAGAGCAATCAGGTGACCTCAATCGACAACAACGACCTGCAGAAGGTGATTGAGTTTACCAATCCTGGTCTGTATCCAGCCTACGGACTGGAGAGCGACATGCACAACAACTTCCGTCCTGAGGAGATGTATGAGAATGGTAAGGAGAGCATCTGGGCCATTCAGTATTCGCGCAACGACGGTTCCACCTATGGCAACCTGAACTGGAGCAACGGTCTGATTCCGCCCAACATCCCTGGAGCTACCGATGGCGGTTGCGACTTCTACAAGCCTTCACAGAACTTGGTGAACGCATATCACACCGGAGCCGACGGTCTGCCTTTGTTCGACACCTTCAATGAGAAGGACTACGACATGGCCAACGACAATGCTGATCCTCGCCTGTTCCTCACCGTTGGCATGCCTGGCCTGCCCTACATGTTCAATAAGAACTACATGATGGCAAAGTCCAGCATCTGGAGCCGTTCCAATGGCTTGTATGGCTACAACGTGTCGCTAAAGCAGAATGTTGACCCCGCCCTCATCGACCAGTACCTCATCAAGGGCAGCTACTGGGCAACTTCCATGAACCGCATCGTGCTCCGCTATGCCGATGTGCTGCTGATGCGTGCTGAGGCATACGCTCAGCTGGGACAGACCGACCAGACCGTCAGCCTGCTCAACCAGCTCCGCACCCGCGCTGCCAAGAGCACACAGATGATAGCAAACTACCCCTCCACCTATGGTGTGAAGTTCTATGTATCCAACTACAATGGCTCTTACTCTAAGGAGGAAGCCATAAAGATGGTGAAGATGGAGCGCCGCCTGGAGCTGGGCATGGAGTGTGAGCGTTTCTTCGACCTCGTGCGCTGGGGCGATGCTGCCACCGTACTCAACAAGTACTACTCCGAGGAGATAGACAACTGCGCCATCTACAAGGAAGCTCACTTCACAGCCAACAAGGACGAGTATCTGCCCATTCCCTACAAGCAGCTGTCGGCCTCGAACGGACACTACACGCAGAACATAGGCAACTGGTAATAAAACACAACGACAACAACATACAACTATGAATAATCAGAAAACAATCCATATCACGGAAAGAGGCATGCGCCTCATGACGAAGTTGCTCTGCACAGCATCAGTACTGCTGTCGGTATGCTTCGCATCGTGCAGCAAGGACGATGATGCCAAGACCTTTCAGCTCAGTGGTGAGTGCATGATTGAGAGCATTGCCCTCGATGGCTATACAGGCAATATCGACCTAAAGAGCCGCAGCATCGAAGTGCGCCTGCCAGAGGTGTACGACGCTTCGGCCATGAAAGTGACCGCCCTGAAAATTTCAAACGGTGCCACCTGCAACATTCAGCAGGGCATGACCCTCAACATGAATGCCGGAAAGGTGATGCACGTCACCAACGGCGACACCTATCTCGACTGGACGCTGACCGTTCTGAACGACGAGGCCAAGATCACGCAGTTCGTAATCAACGATATTTACACCGCCTCTATTGACCAGACCGCCAAGACCGTCACTGCCTATGTGCCTGCATCGCTGGGCGTAACAAGTCTGAAGCCCACCATCACCTGCAGTCGCTATGCTACGGTAACGCCTGGCTCGGGTGTGGTTCAGGACTTCACGAACCCCGTCACATACGAGGTGGTGAACAATACTGCCAAGGCCACATACGTGGTGACAGTCGTTGCCATTGACAAGCCAAAGGCACTCTTCATTGGCGCTGCTCCCACGATGAACGACCTCGACATCGAGGCTAAGACCGCTTGTCAGTGGATGCTTGGCAACGTGCCCAACTCGCTCTATGCATCGTTTGAGGATGTGAAGAACGCTACAGTCGATCTCTCTGAGTGCAAGGTCATCTGGTGGCACTACCATGTTGACGGTGGTCTCGATGGTCACGACATCTTCGTAGCCAAGGCTACCGAGGCGCTCAAAGCCAAAAACCAGCTTCGCGCCTACTATGAGGCTGGCGGTGCCCTGCTGCTCACACGCTATGCCACCAACCTGCCTTCGTTCATCGGCACTACAGGCGACGACGAGTGGACCACGCCTAACAACTGCTGGGGTCAGGACGAGGACAAAGCCGAACTGTGCAACAGCCCATGGGAATTCGCCATCTACGAAGGACAGACCAGCCATCCTCTTTACAACGGAATCATTGAAGGCGATCAGCCCGGACACGTCTATACAACCGATGCCGGTTATCACATCACCAACTCTACGGCTCAGTACCACATTGGCACCGACTGGGGCGGCTACGACAACCACGCTGCCTGGGAGACCCGCACGGGTGGTAAGATTCTCGGCGTAGGCGGCGACGGTGCAGTAGTGGCATGGGAGTATCCTGCCAAGGGCGGCAAGGGCGGCATCATCTGCATTGGCTCTGGCTGCTACGACTGGTACTCTTACACCTATGAGGCCGGCTACACGGAGAAGTTCCATAAGAACATTGAGATTATGACCAAGAACGCATTCAATTACTTAACGAAATAACGCTTTATGAAAAAGATCATCAGCAATATCCTATTTGCAGGACTGGTTAGCTGCGGCATTGCCGCAGCCACCAGCTGCAGCAAAGACGAGTACGGTCCTGACCCTGAGCGCAACTGGGCAGCCTCCGACACACTCTTCACCTCGGCTGACGAACGCGGATTCCAGACCTACTACAACCCGGCCATTGGCCGCTGTGGCGACCCCATGCCGTTCTTCGACCAGAAGGCAGGCGAGTTCAAGGTGCTCTACCTGCAAGAGTACGACAACAACGGTCCCTGCTATCACCCCATCTGGGGCATTTCCACCACCGACGGTGCCCACTATCGCTCATTAGGCGAGGTACTGCCCACTGGCACCTCCACGCAGGAGCAGGATGCTGCCATCGGCACAGGCTGCTGCGTCTATAACGAACAGGACGGCCTCTATTACATCTATTATACTGGCCACAACGTGCTGTGCAAGGATGTTGAGGTTGTGATGCGCGCCACATCGCCCGACTTCAAGAACTGGACGAAGGACATGTCATGGGCGCTCACGGGTCCCAAGTACGGCTATTCGGGTGTCGATTTCCGCGACCCGCAGGTGTTCCGTGCCGACGATGGTCTGTGGCACATGGTCATCGCCAGCAAGCTGAAGTTTGCCGAGTTCAAGTCGGCTGACCTTCGCAACTGGGAGCATGTAGGACAGTTCAACATGGTGTGGGACCGCATGTGCGAGTGCCCCGACATCTTCAAGATGGGCGACTGGTGGTATCTCGTCTATAGCGAGGCTTACCGTGCTGACTGGAGCCGCAAGGTGAAGTACATGATGGCCCGCTCGCTCGACGAGCTGAAGGCTTGCTTCGACAACCCGGGTGCCAACTGGCCCAAGGACGGTCACGAAGGTGTGCTCGACAGCCGCGCATTCTATGCTGCCAAGACTGCTTCGAACGGACAGGACCGCTACATCTGGGGATGGAGCCCCTTCCGCTCAGGTGCTACCAACGACGAGCGCAACGTCAACGTGGGTGCCGACGGCGAGCCCAACTGGGCTGGCGCACTGGTGTGCCACAAGGTCATTCAGCATGCCGACGGCACGCTCTCACTGGGCGAGGTGCCTGCCATCCGTGCCAAGTACAACAAGGAGCAGCCCGTCACGGTAGTGGCCAGCAACGGCTATGCCGACGGCAAGCTCACAGGCAACGATGCCTACGTGCTCTACAACCGTCTGGAGGCTCACAACCACCTGTCACTCACCGTCACCACCTCCAACAACTGGGACAAGTTCGGCATCTCGCTCGTGCGCGGCGGCAACTCAGAGAAGTACTACACAATGGTGGTCAACCCCGAGAATGAGAACACACGCAAGGTGAACTTCGAGCAGGAGGGCAAGAAGGGCGCAGGCTTCATCAAGGGCATCGACGGCTACAATTTCGCACGCCCGTCAGACAATGTCTATCACATCGACATCTACACCGACAACTCTGTCATGGTGATGTATATCAACGATGTGTGCGCCTACACTCAGCGCATCTACGGCATTCAGAAGAACTGCTGGAGCGTGAACAACTACGGTGGCTCCATCACAGTGAGCAATGTAAAGGTATTTAATTATTAAACAAATATTATTATGAGAAAGTTTTTATCATTAGCTACACTTTTCGTAGCAACAGTGTGCAACGCACAGGTCGTTCTGTGGAATGGTGACGACAAGGAAGTAGGCAGCGATGGCGGCTTCTGGAACCGTGCCGAGCCAACAGTCGTTGAAGACGAGGGCAATAAAATCATGAAATTCACGCTGAAGGACAACCCTGGCGGATGGGACAAAGAGCACTGCAACTTTGCCCTGCCCCTGGGCGATGTCAACTTCAAAGGTCTGCGCCGCATGACGCTCCGCATCAAGATGGGTGTGAACCACAACGTGCTGGTCAAGCTGGTCAAGGACGGTGACGGCGGTTACAATACCGGTCGTCTGTTCTGGTGCGGCAACACCAACGAGTGGAACATCCTGACCTTTGAGTTTGCCGCAGGACCCGACAACGAAAAGATTGCCGATACGGGCAATACCGTGCTCGAAATCTGGCCCTTCGAAGAGGGCGATGCACTGACCAACGTGGGACAGACCGTCTATATCGACGACATCAAGCTGGAAGGGCCGATGGTCAACGACGTAGCCGTTCGCTCACTGGCCGACAACTCTCTCACGGGTGAAATCGTGGTAACAGGCGTCATTGGCAAGGGCAACTATCAGTGCACATGGGATGGCGACTGGCATCCCGAGCAGTACGACGACTATGCCGTGCTCTGCGCGAAACTGGCTCCCACAGCCACCAAGCTCAACGTGAGTGGTGCAGGACGTTGGGATGAAGACTGGACTGCCATCAGGACCAAGTGTCCCAACATTGAGATCATCACCGATGAAGCAACGGCCATTCAGCAGGTCAACCTTCGTCAGGACAACACCGATGCCATCTACACCCTCAGCGGCATGCGCGTAAAGGCTGCCAAGGCCAAAGGCATCTACATTCAGAATGGCAAGAAGCATGTCAAATAGTTTTTTATATAGAAGTTAGTAGTTTTTGATAGTTTTCTTGTCTTCACGGCATGTACTCTTTTTGACAGAGACACATGCCGTGTTTTTTTGTGCTCATACCCTTCGCCATACCAAATAAAAACATTAACTTTGCAGCTGAAAAACAACCATCATCATCACTTCACCCACAAACGACCCATACACATGCCACGCAAAGAAGACGGAATGCTCTTCGAGGTTCACCCCTCGCCCCTCAAGGACAAGAACGGTCACAACTACGTTTATGTGAAGCCGCTCAGCGGACTGCGCTACAGCTTCGACGACATCGAAGACTACTGCCACCGCAACTACGCCCTGCAGACGGGCGAGCTGGGCCGCGCCTTCCACGTGTTCATGGAGGCTGCCAAGATATGGCTGGCCGACGGTTACCGACTGGAGACCCCCATCGGCTCGTTTGCCCCTAAGATAGGGCTCATCGGTGAGAAAACCTGCGCCGACACCGTCAACAGCCGCGACGTGCAGCTGCAAGGCATCGAGTTCGTACCCTCGAAAGAGATGATGGAGAAAATGCGCAAGTGGAACCGGGGCTTCCGCTGCGTTAGGAACCCGGACACGCAGGCCCTCATGGCCGACGAGCGCCATCTGTTGCAAGCCCTGCAGCGCAGCCTCAGCGCCAACGGCGGCTTCACCAACGTGCGCAGCTTCATGATGCACAGCGCCCTCACCTACCATTCAGCCCGCAAGCAGCTCGATGACTGGTGTAAAGGCGAGCATGCCCGCCTGCAGCGCACGAAGATGGGGCCCACCTACATCTACACCGAGGTCTGACCACGCTGAAACATGGCCACATTTTTAATTTTAGGCAGATAGCTCATCATATTTCCCCTAAGTTTTTGCTTACTACCACAAGGTCTTTTGGCAGGTGCCAAAAGACCTTGTGCTTACTGCCAAAAGGTTCTTCGGCAGCAAGCACGTACCCGTTTCCATCGCAAATACCCCCGAGAGGAACCATCCATCACCCCCTCTTCTCCCATCGGTCTCCCCATCATTTAGGCTCAATCCCATCGTGACACAGGGCAACCCGCATCACTTTTCGGATGAAATCCTCAAAAAAGAGACGGGTTCCATCACTATTTTTCCCAATCGTCGTTGCATTTTTCAAAATAATAGCTACCTTTGCAAAAAGAAACGCCGCACATTTCCACAAAGCCATCACGAATCATCCTTCCCGAACCCGTCCCTTAACGGCAAATTCCATTTGCCGAAAAATCCCCCCACAATGCCCGCTCCCCATCCCTTTCCTCCGCCCACCGAGCCCTTCACCTGGCTGCAGCCTGGCACCTGGCGCAAGCCGTGCATCGTTCATGTGACGATGGTGGCCAATGCCCGCCAGCCACTGTTCGGGCAGCTCTCCCACGATGGCACAAGGGCGGTAGTGAGAAAGACCCCTATCGGACAGGCGCTCATCGCTCAGGAGCAGAAGATGCTTGAGCTTTGTCCTGAGATAAAGATCCTGGCCGAAAAGGTCATGCCCGACCATCACCACATTGTGCTCTACGTACAGCGCACCATGCCCCGCAGCATCAAGGAGGTGCTGCGCGGCTACATGCAGGGTTGCAAGGCAGAAGCCCGCAAGCTCGGAGTGACGGCAAACATCTACGATG
>JAEEPT010000130.1 GCA_016284895.1 Prevotella sp.
GCTCGTCGAAGATGAAGAGAGTAGGTTCTTGCCGCTCCTGTCCTATGAAGTAGGCCAGCTTCACACGCTGGTTCTCACCTCCGGAAAGCGTCGATGAGCTTTGCCCTAACTTGATGTAGCCGAGTCCTACGTCTTCAAGTGGCTTGAGTCGTGTCACGATGGTCTTCTGCTGATGATCCGAGAAGAACTCAATAGCCTCGCTGATGGTCATGTTCAGCACGTCGTCGATGTTGTTGCCTTCGAAGCGCACGTCAAGAATGTCGTGCTTGAAACGATGCCCGTGGCAACTCTCGCACTCCAGCACAAGGTCGGCCATGAACTGCATCTCTACCGTGATGGTTCCTGCGCCCTTGCACTCGTCACATCGTCCGCCATCGGCATTGAATGAAAAGAACTGCGACTTGAATCCCATTTGCTTGGAGAGCGGCTGGTCAGCAAACAGGTCGCGAATGGCATCGTAGGCTTTCACGTAGGTGGCAGGATTGGAGCGTGTGGATTTTCCGATAGGATTCTGGTCAACAAACTCAATGTGCTTGATGGCATCCACATCGCCTTCCAGTCCCGAATATTCTCCAGGAGCATCGAAGACCTCGCCCAGGTGTCGCTTCATGGCTGGATAGAGGATGCCTTTGATGAGCGATGATTTTCCGCTTCCGCTCACACCTGTCACCACCGTCATCACGTTCAGCGGAATCTGCACGTTGATGCCTCTCAGATTGTTCATCCGGGCACCTTTGATGTCGATATGCCGATTCCAGGGCCTTCTGGATTCGGGTACTGGCAAGGTGGCCTCGTGAAGCAGGTACTTCACGGTGTAGCTCTTCGGATATTTCCTGAGTGCTTCGGGAGTGATGTCCTTGGCATCGCCCTCGAACACAATCTCGCCACCCAGTCGGCCTGCATCGGGGCCTACGTCTATGAGGTAGTCGGCAGCACGCATAATATCCTCGTCGTGCTCAACAACCACTACGGTGTTGCCCAGTTGCTGCAACTGTCGCAGCACCTTAATCAGTCGGTCGGTATCGCGCGGGTGTAGTCCGATGGAAGGCTCATCGAGAATGTAGAGCGACCCCACCAGACTGCTGCCCAAGGAGGTGCACAGGTTGATGCGCTGGCTCTCGCCTCCGCTGAGCGTGTTCGACAGACGGTTCAGCGTGAGATAGCCCAGACCTACGTCAAGCAGGAATTGCAGTCGCGAACGAATCTCCGTCAGCAGTCGCTTTCCCACCTCTGCGTCGTGTTCGCTCAGCTCCAACTTTGCGAACCATTCAGCCAGTCGGCAAACGGGCATCTCAACAATGTCGGAGATGCTGCGTCCGCCTATCTTCACATAGTTGGCTTCGGGCTTCAGTCGGGTGCCGTGACACTTGGGACAAATGGTCTTTCCGCGGTATCGGCTCAGCATCACTCGATACTGAATCTTATACTGATTCTCCGTCACCATCTGGAAGAAGGAGTCTATACAAGGTTTGTCGTGCAGGTCCTTATGGCGATCGCTGTTCAAGCCGTGCCACAGCTGGTCTTTCTGTTTCTGAGTAAGACTGTAGTAGGGTTCGAAGATGGGGAAGTCGTCGTTGGCAGCATTCCTGCAGAACCATGTCTTCCACTCGCTCATCTTCTCGCCATGCCAGCACACCACGCAGCCGTCATAGACAGAAAGCGACGTGTCGGGAATCACCAGGTGCTCATCGATGCCCATCACCTTGCCGAACCCCTGGCACTCGGGGCAGGCTCCGACAGCTGAGTTGAAGGAGAACAGCTGGTCGTTGGGTTCCTCGAAGGTGAGGCCATCGGCCTCGAAACGTGTGGAGAAGTCGTAGCAAATGTTGGAGGGCAGGAACATGAGGCGCAGGGCTCCGCGTCCTTCGAAGAAAGCCGTCTCAGCCGAATCTGTCAGACGCGAGATGGTCTCCTTCGAGTCCTCAACCGACATGCGGTCGATGACGATAAAGATTTCTGCCTCGTCTTTGCGGTTGTTGCTTTCCAGATAGTCGTCGATTCTTGTGAAGTCGCCATTGGTGAAGATGCGTGAATAGCCTTGCAGGATGCACGCTTTCAGCTGCTGCTCCACTGTTCGCCCTTGCGACAGCTGTAGCGGAGCGAGCACCACAAACTTCGTGCCTTTCGAGAATTCCAGCATCTTGTTCACCACGTCTTCGGTGCTATGCTTCTTCACCTCTTCACCGCTCACGGGCGAATAGGTGTGTCCGATGCGTGCAAACAGCAGGCGTAGGTATTCGTAGATCTCGGTTGATGTCCCTACGGTGCTTCGGGGGTTGCGTGAGATGACTTTCTGCTCGATGGCGATAGCAGGCGGAATGCCTCTGATGAAGTCGCACTCGGGCTTGTTCATTCGTCCGAGAAACTGGCGGGCATAGCTCGACAGGCTCTCCACGTAGCGGCGTTGTCCTTCAGCATAGAGCGTGTCGAACGCCAGCGACGATTTGCCGCTGCCCGACACACCTGCTATCACAATCAGCTTGTTACGAGGAATGCACACGTCAACATTTTTCAGATTATTGACGCGTGCACCCTTGATTCTGATACAGTCTTTACTCTCTTTACTCTCTTTACTCATTCTCTTTATTTGAACGCCACGATGTGCTCCAATGTCTCATCTATATAGAATGTGTGACGAAGCGTATCTCCCTTATAGGTGAACTTCATCCTGATGAAGTAGAGCTTGTTGCCCTTCGATTTTACCGGATAGTCTATTTCCTCCTTGAACAGTTCGTGGCTGCGCTGCTGCATGGCTTCTATCAGCGAGTCGGAAATCATCTTTGTAGAGTCGATGCGCAGATAGGTTACATCCTGTATGGCTGTAGGTTCAATGGCGTTCTGCTCAATGAATTGATCTACCAGTCTTTCGGCATCTTTTTGTGGCCCGCAGCCCATAAGGAGCACGGCGAAGGTGATGCAGGTTACGATGCGAGTGATACGTTTCATAGGCTTAGCATTTTTTTATTTCAGTGGAATTCTCTTCAGAACGAGCAGCAGGTGGTCCCATACCATCTGAACGGTGGGGATGTGCAATCGCTCGTCGGGGGTGTGAACGAAGCGGAGCGTGGGACCGAAGCTCACCATGTCGATATTGGGGTAGCGCTCCGAGAACAGGCCGCATTCCAGTCCTGCGTGTATGCCGCGCACGACGGGCTCTTTGCCGAACAGATCCTTGTATGAGGTACGCACAATCTCGGTCAGCTTGCTGTCCGGGCGCATCTTCCATGCAGGATAGCCGTCGCTCGACCATGCCTTGGCTCCAGCCAGTTCGAAGGTGGCTACGATCGTGGCACACATGTTGTCGAGGTTCGACATGACATTGCTGCGCTGAGACGACAGGATCTTGATTTCACGCTCTTCCGTATGCACGCTGGCAATATTGCTTGAGGTCTCGACCATTCCGCCCAGTGCCTCGTCCTGGCAGATGGCATAGATGCCGTTATCCACAGCTTGCAGGGCGCGTATGAAGTTCTGTGCGCTCTTTTCGTCGATGAGTGGCTCGGCATCAGCCGATTCCATGCTCCACACCATCGTGGTATCGGTCACGTGGAACTCGTCTTCCACCTGTGCGGCAAACACGTTCCAGTCGGCCTTGATGTTCTCCTTTATATCATGAGGTACGCCTATCACGAAGGCACCGTCGCGTGGGATGGCGTTGTGCAGTTTGCCGGAGTGGAACTGTGCCAGGCGTATGCCCTCGTAGCGCTTCGTTTCCTGATAGAGGAAGCGAGCCAGAATCTTGATGGCATTGGCGCGTTTCTTGTTGATGTCGTCGCCCGAGTGTCCGCCCGTCAGTCCTTTCAGCTGTCCGCGCATGAAGAACAGTCCGTCTGCAGGCTGCTCGCGCGTGATTTCGAACACAGCCGATGTGTTGCGGCCACCGGCACACGACACAAAGATTTCGCCCTCGTCTTCAGAGTCCAGGTTGATGAGATAGTCGCCCGTCATGAATCCGGGCTTCATGCCTTCGGCACCCGTCAGTCCCGTCTCCTCATCGCGTGTGAACACACATTCAATGGGGCCGTGCTCTATGTCGGTACTCTCCAGGAGAGCCAGCTCTATGGCGCAGCCAATACCGTCGTCGGCTCCGAGGGTAGTGCCCTCAGCCGTCAGCCATTCGCCGTCAACGTAGGTCTTGATGGCATCCTTGTCGAAGTCGAATTCCACATCTACGAGCTTGTCGCACACCATATCCATGTGGCTCTGAAGAATCACCGTCTTGCGATTCTCCATTCCCTTGGTGGCAGGCTTGCGAATGATCACGTTGCCTGTCTCGTCAACTTTCGTGTCAAGTCCGTGACTCTGTCCCCAGTTCTGTAGATATTCAATCATCTTCTCTTCATGTTTCGAAGGGCGGGGAATTTGGTTAATCTTTGCAAACTGTTCAAAGACTGCTGTAGGTTTTAACTCACTTTTATTCATTATTAATCCTTTTTATTGTTCGGTTTCTGAATTAATGATTAACTTTGCACCGCAAAATTAATAAAAAATGACGGAAATCCTTCTATCTACCACGTTAATAATTGCTATATCAATGGCTTTTTTATGTGTGAAGTTGATATTCAAAAAGAATGGTAGCTTCGCATCTCAGCACATTCACGACTCTGAAGCCATGCGAGAGCGCGGCATTCATTGCGTTGTTGATCAGGATCGTGAGATGCGCAGAAAGAGTGAATATGCCGTCAATGAGCGAAATCATTAAAAATATTAAACTATACATTTCAATGAAAAAGAAAATTCTGTTTGTACTGTTTGCCGCTTGTGCAATGGTATCATGTAACAATCAAAGTCCCAAACTCGACGACCAGCCTGCTGCCAATGACAGCACAGAAACTTCTGGATTGAAGATAGCTTATGTTGAGGTTGACTCTCTGATGACTCAGTTTGAGTTTGCTATTGAGAAGAGCAAGGAACTCGAGAAGAAGACACTCAATGCACGCAATACGCTGAACCAGAAAGGCAATCAGCTTCAGGCTGCTGCCAACAACTTCCAGCAGAAGTTGCAGAACAACGGCTTCACCAGTCGTGAGCAGGCCGAGGGCGTGCAGGCCACGCTTCAGCGCCAGCAGAACGACCTTGCTGCACTTCAGTCACGTCTGGAGCAGGAGCTGGCTTCTGAGCAGCAGAAGTTCCTTGAGGCATTGCAGGACAGTCTGAACAACTTCCTTGAGATTTACAACAAGGATAAGAAGTACGACCTGATTGTCAACAAAAGCGCCATCCTCTATGGTGGCAAGAAGTTCGACATCACCCAGGATGTGATCAACGGCCTGAACAAGCGCTATAAGAGCTCAGCAAGTAAAACTGAATCAAAGAAAGAGGAAGAAACAAAGAAGTAATAGCTGACACATTTTTTTTAAGATGAAAGCGACAAACTATTAATAGTCTGTCGCTTTCATTGCATTAGTACACCCTCGTTCCAAGGTCACCCACCGCTTGAACGCCTTCGCCTGTGGAGCGTTTGACCTAAACTCGCTGTGTGTCTATATTAAACTCCGGGTGCGTTTCATATAAACTCTTGGCAGGTGCGCGGGGGTTCGCGGTCATTTGGTCATTTGGTCATTTGGTCAAAATCGTTTTCAAGTGTCAAAATCCGCCACTATATAATAAATATTTATATTTATATATAGTGAGTGAAATGACCGAATCCGAAAATGAAAATGACCATTTTGACCTTGACCACTTTGACCACTTTTTTTGCAAATTGTGTACGCCGTTTGTCTGTTTCAATTGAAGATTCTGAGCTGACCCGACAAAATGTCGTGTCAGGTCAAATTGCTTATATTTGCGCTGTTCTATAAAATTATCCTGTTCAAAACCGCATTGTTTATAATGATTTTTGTATCTTTGTGCACGAAACGTGTCATTTGGTCATTTGTCATTTGGTCAAAATCGAAAACGTACAGTAGGAGCCGGCATGGGTGAAAACATGTGGGTCCAGATTTGTAGTCTGATGTGTCAGGTACCAGGTTCCTGACACCCTGTTGCACATTCTATTAAATTATGTGTATTTTTTTCATCGTAAATGCTAAGTTCTCGAAAAATCTTCGTATCTTTGCAGACTAACAAAATGAGAATACGGGTATGAATGACGACAGATATATACGTTCCGTAAAGGATTTAGAGAAAGTTGGTTGTAAGTGGTGGCCTAAGGATGTAAGAGACGAGGCTATGAAAGTTAGTATCTTGCAATATTTGCTGGATTCTCAGGAAAAGTTTATTTCTCTGCTGACATTGGCAGACAGGAATAAGCCAGAAAACCTTTTCAACCTGATTGATGCTTCAAGTTTCGAGTATCACCTTTTCCTAAAACACCTGACTCAACGAAGTGAAGTCGTATGAGATAGACGAGGATTTCTTTAATTCATTGGAGGAAGAATAATAAAAGCAACGACATGCCAAAGATATTATTATACATAACTGCTAAGGTGATATGGAATTTTCTGTTCTGGAATACCGACTACTACGAGAACCGTGCGCATGTGCATGTAGGTAAGCGCAGCACAGAGCACCTATGTAAGATATGGCTTGAGCCTGTTGTGGAGATTGAAGATAAAGGCGATCTAACAGATGCGCAAGTAAAGGAGGTAATGAAGATTGCCACCGACTATCGTGAAAAACTTCTCAGTCAGTGGAAACAATTCAAGCAGGGCAAGCCCATAAGAATTATAAAAGTCAAGAAAATAAAATAGCTTATGTACAAGACAGAAGGATATTGGAACGTGACACCTCGCATCAAGCGATTGTCGTTCCCTCACAGAGGCAAGTTTCAGGTTGACCTGCAAGACGGTCGCTCCATCATGATGCCCATATCGGCATTCCCGTCGCTAAAACGTGTTCCCGTCAAGGAACGCGAAAAGTGGTACCTGATGGGCGGTGGTGTGACATGGGATTCTTGTTCGGAAGTCATCCATATTGAACAGATTCTGGGAAATTACCAGAATTATGCACATGAGACGGAGACATTATCACAACCCTGAAAGTATTTCCGTTACATTGACTTCATCGGATGCTAATCGTCTTGGAGTTATCCAGCACAACAGAGCCAGACACATTACACCTCGCGAATGTGCAAGATTGCAGGGATTCCCAGATACATTCAGATTGCATCCCACAGATGCGTGGTCTTATAAGCAGTTTGGCAATTCTGTGTCTGTGCCTGTTGTGGAGGCTGTCTTCGATGAGTTCTTAAAGAATAACATCGCAGCACTTGGATGGGGCAATTCTACACATAGTTGTAATCTGCGATGTGTAAATGAATGATTTTAATTGGTTAGCACTATAAGATTTGTGTATTAGTTATGGCAAGAGACGACGTTTGGACTGAAAAGCAAATTACTATAGGTGTGTCATGTACCAGGTTCCCTGACACTTTTTTTGACATTTTGTTTTTTTTGTCACACGCGCGGTCATTTGGTCATTTGTCATTTGGTCAAAATCGAAAACGTACAGTAGGAGCCGGCATGGGTGAAAACATGTGGGTCCAGATTTGGAGTCTGATGTGTCAGGTACCAGGTTCCTGACACCACAAATAATGGAGATGTTCAAACGAGCATCCTCGGTGGTTAGCCACTCAGTCAAGGCTTCAATCTCGGCAGTCACTCCGAAGAGCGCATCCAAGTGCTTTCGGCTATAGTAGTTCTTGCCAGCAATCTTGCAAATGGGTACTTGGTTTTTCTTGGCAGAAGCATAGAGCCAAGACTTCTTTAGCTTGTAGATTGCCATAACGTCCTCGCCAGAGATGTATTCAAGTGGTTCTGATGACCTCATACCTATTTCGGGTATGTGGTTATTGGCTTTTCTCGCTGGCTTACTTGAATCACGTCTTTTCTTCAACGACAGGGAAGAAGAAGTCATAGGCTTGTATGTTGGCAATACTCTATGATAAGGATTGCCAGCATACATCGTCTCGATGTCTGCCTTACGGACGAATGCCATTCGGCTGCTGATTCGTGATGCAGGCAGTTTACCTTCGATCTCCAATGTACGTCACCCTTCGTGTCTCATTCATGTATGTAACTTCTTCTGGTATGACTACATTTCCAGAATAGGAAGAAGCACCACGATAGGTGACTGCCAATTTCGTGCCATTATTCACATAATTGTAATAAATGGTAACGTCGTCAGCATTTTTTACTTCAATGTCATGAGCACTCGCCACTATAGGTAGCATCATCATCACGAGTAAAAATAGATTTTTTTTCACCCGAAAATGGGTGTCGTTTTGTTTGGAACGGCACTCTTTTTTTATTACTTTTGCACTCCAACAACCCTAAAGCGCTACTGATGAAACGACTTAAATTCATAAATTTTAAGAATAGGGGAGGGTAAAACACTAACCCCGAAGTATGCCTTTCGGCAGGGACAACGGGGTGTTACGGTGCAAAGATTAATATTCTGTGGCTAATGGCCAAACATTTCAATTAAATATTTTTTTGTGGGCTTTCGTCTGAATCTCACAGAAAATTCGTAAATTTGCAGTCAAATTGCATATAGTAATGTACTGAACAAGAGTTTTATCCCTAGTGTCTATCCGACTCACGAAGGCTTCAAATTTGTTATTCAGATGCAATTTCATAAGAGCCTTAAATGAATGAATTACCTAAATATCAATTAAAAATATGATATCAGCGACACTTCCACAAACTCAATTTGTAACGCTGGCCATCGGAGCTACGGCGCAGCGCATGGGCATCACCGCTACCGAACTGTTCAATCGTCTGAAACGACACGGGCTGGTGAGCCGTCTTCTGCTCGACTGTTACGACACGCTGCACGCTGAGAGCATAGATGGAGTCGCTTGGAACATTCAAGAAGCCTTGAAGAACTGGGAAGCAAAGGAAGGAGGACTACGATGACAACCCTCTATCATGGATCATATACGAGCGTACCTTCACCACTTGCTGGTGTTGGTCGTCGTGAACTTGACTTCGGCCCGGGCTTCTACGTCACAAGCCTTCGCGATCAGGCGGAAAGATGGGCACGTCGTGTTTGCGTAATCCGTGCTGTGGATACGCCAATGCTCTCTTCATACGAGTTTGAAGAGGCACTGCTACCTACCGACGTGCGACGTCTCCGCTTTGAGCACTATGATCAGGAGTGGCTTGACTTCATTGTTAGCAGCCGTCGAGGTGAGGAACCTTGGAAAGACTATGATATTATTGAAGGTGGCGTGGCCAATGATCAGGTCATTGATACAGTTGAGGACTACTACGCCGGACGTATCACCACCGAGCAAGCTATTGGCCAACTACGTTTTGCCAAACCTACACACCAGATGTGTATTAGTAGTCAGATGATTATAGACCGATGTCTGCGTTTTGTCGTTAGTGAACCAGTTGAAGAGAAAGGAGGCCAGAGATGAGAGACCAAGTACTATGGCGAAAGACTGGACGTATAGCAGTCCTTTTAGCCGAGCGTCTGAATATTGATACTGAAAGAGCCCTCGACCTCCTCTACAACTCTCGCACTTACGCATTGCTTGCTAATCCGGAGAGTGGCTTGCAACTACAGAGCGATGCCTATATCCTTGCCGATTTGCTTCACGAGTTGGAAGCATAACAACCCTGAAACAAATAAATGAAACGACTCCCGACTCTGTACAGATTGATACCAATACCGACATCAGCGAAGACAGAAGACATCAAGTCCCGCTTTATCCAGCCTGCACTGGAGGACAATGAAGGTAGAAAACTATTGAAGTAAACCTACATTTCAAATAATGGAGATGTTCAAACGAGCATCTCCATTTTTATGTTGGGACTGGATAAAGGACTTTCTGCTGCAACGATTGTTTCTGTTGAATAGGCGTCAGTCCCCCCTGCGACTTGAGTTATTTCATTATTATCTTCACACTCTTCTCACCAATCTTTACGATTGCCACATTGCCTGGTTGCAGGGCGGTGTTGATGGATGCAGAGCCATTCTCACTGACGGCAGAGCCTGTCTTGGTGCCATTGATGCTATATACGCTGACTTGCTCGCCATCGTTGCAGCCATGCA
>JAEEPT010000131.1 GCA_016284895.1 Prevotella sp.
AGTAGTAAAAAGTGGTGGCTAATCCGTGAGGACAAGCCGCCACATTTTTTCGACCTGTACGGTCGAAATCTTGTTTAGCAACGGACTACAGGACTTGAGGACTCTTTCACAAACAATGCGTAACCTGAATTATTCATGGAAATAATCTATGCCTATGGCGTAACATGAATAGCCATGAATAACCACGAATGTTTCATAAATATTAATGATTAATTGATGATCATTCATGATTATTCGTGTTATGCCGTAGGCAAAGAAGATATACCATGAATGTTATAATGTTCATGAATAATTCAGATTAGTCAACATCAAATACCCGAAATAGCATTGTCTCACTGATTCTCCCTGATAGTTTTCTAATAAAAATGATTAAATATTTGACAAATACAACATGAAATTATGATATTTTTTTGGTCGGTATATAATCAGCATTAACGGGACTGTTCTTGTCGACTTTGCTCATTTTATCTTGCTTTTATTTGTTTTATTCGGAAAACACGCTTAATTTTGCAGTTGAAATCAAATAGATTACCATTATGGATGTTAAGAAAATCACACACGAAGAGGCATTACGTCGATGGAAACATTCGCTTGAAATCAAACACGAATGGGAACGTAAAGTTGCTGAGCGCTGGGCTAATGAAGACCAGCAGAAAATTGCTTTGGTATGATAAAGATTACTCTTGAAGATATCAATTGGAAGTCGCCATACGAGGTTACCCTCAACAATGGCGACTTTGATTTTCTTCAAGCAAACGGCAGAATCGCTTACAGGCGAAAAGCCATAGATAGTCATTCACATGAGGAAAGTTCTCTGGGCGAGCCTGGCCATATAGAATATCAGGATTCATGATTTCTATATAATAGTCGAGAGGCTATGACTTCTTTTCGGATGCGGATACATGATATTGGAAAAAATGTAGTACTTTTGCATGCAGAAATTATTTGAAAAGGAGACTATGAAGACTTATCATTTTCTTATTGCAGCAGCACTGCTGATGGCCAGCTGCAAACAAGCTAACAATCAGACGGAGCAGGAGACTGAGAATGCCGTGACAACTGACTCCACTGAAATTGTCACCTTTCTGGAGGCTGCATACGATGACGTGCTCAGCGCTTACAACAAGCAACGTGAGGGGAACCCCGACGTGGAGGCTTTCGACAAGAAATATCTCTCACCCGACTTTCTGATGTGGCAAGGGGAACTGGAGAAGGTGGCTAAGAAATACCCAGGGGAGATAGTGGGGCCCGACGGCGACCACTGGATTCAAGGGCAGGACTGGGACCAAGTAAGCATGCGGATAGACAGTGTGAGCATCGGTGAGGGGCGCCCCTCAGTTGCCATCACCATCACTCACAGCGGCAACTGCTCGGGACAGGAGCACCTCAGACTGGCACTCTGCAAAGACGTGGAGGGCAACTGGCACATCGATGACTTCATCAGCCTGAGCTCAGAGAAGGATGCCATCAAAGCATGTGTGGCTGAGGATCAGACGATGGAACTGTACGCGAAACTGATTGACGAATGTAAGACTCAACGACAAACACGCGACTACACCAGTCTGGACAAGTTCAACAAGGTGCCATACGTCACAGAGGAATACTACCGACTGTATCAGCAGGTGGACTCCATGGACAAGGCTAACAGGGCCGAAGGACTCAGCTTCTTCAACAGCGACCACTGGGGACTGCGTCAGGAGTTTCACAGCATCGACTCTGCCACCGTCAGCAAGTGCGAGATCATGGAAGACGGACGCGCCATCATAGCCCTCGACCTCGTGGTGAGGGCTGACTATGTGAGAAAGCCAGAGACCTACCATGAGCCTCAATGCATGATTATGAAATGGGAGGAAGGCCAATGGCGCGTTGATGACTTTATGCAAGGCTCAACTAAAGAAAAAGGCCTTTCAGAGAAAGACCTTATGCTCGAACACCTCAAAGGAGAGGATTAAAAAAGAATCACTTGATTTTCGGCTTCAACTCATCGGGCGAGTCGTTGGTGAACATGTTCACTGCCGGTGCTTGCTCGGTGTAGAAGTGCTGTATCTGCTCTACCGACAATTCAAGAGCGGGCTGGAAGTCGTTGCTCTGCATGTAGGACAGGATGGCCTTGCGCATCTGTCGGGCCACAGGACGGTGGTCGAGATCGCGCGTGATGTCCATCGTGGTCATGAGCAGACGACCTTTGCCCACACGGGCCTCAACGAGCATGCCAAGCTTGCGCGACACATGCCACGTGTCGATGGGCTGGATGGGCGACTGATAGTTGGCTGGAAGCTCCATGAGATTCATGACCTGCGCCTTGTTGAGCAACTCCCACCAGTTGAGGTTCGACCAGTCGTCGGTGGGGAAGCCGTGACGGAACAAGGGATGCTCCTTGTGAATATAGGCTCCGGTGGTGTGAGGCGGACGCATCTTGAACCACGAGGTGTTCCAGAACACGGGCAGATAGGTCTGCTTCACATCGCTGCCCAAGGTGACACGCCCTGCTGCGGTGAGCAGTACGGTGCCGCCCTTCTTCAAGGTCTTCAGTGCCTTGGCATCGAGCGTGTCGGCAACATAGATGTTTCCTTCATTCAGCTGTGAGGAACCGCCGTTACCGGGATATACCCAGAACTCCCAGTGGTTCTGCATGCGACCAGAGAGCTGCACGGCAAGCGTGAGCTTGGTGGGCTGGGTGATGGAGTCGAGGGGGAACTGAACAGTGCCCAACGGTATGTTCTTGCCCACAGGAACTACACCTGTGAAAAGGAGGCCCTGAGCAAGGAGATGCTGCTGATCGTCGCTGATGCTATAGGTGGCGTTGAGCTGACCTACAGCCGTGCGGAAGGCATTGTAGAGCTCAACAGGGACTTGCAGCTGCTCGTCATTGGTATAGACAAACTTGGGGAAACGTGCCAGCGGCACGATGGGCGAACAGAACTCGCGCCAGTCGCGGGCGGTGCAGTAGCCTTTCTCACGCCAGAACACATTGAGCACCCCCACAAGAGCCGTACCCTGTCCGCTATAGTCGTTGAGTCCGAGCAACTGGAAGCCGGCATAGTCCTTGGTACGCAGGTTGCGCTCTATCTCGTACTTATAGCACAGCGTCTGCAACTTGCCGCTGGCATGCAGGAACTTGCTGCCCATGCCCTCCATGCCGTTGTCGCGCAGCAGGTCGCGGAAGATCTCGAAGTTGCCTGCCTTATAAACACCTGTGTACTGAGGAATCTCGTTGAAGTCGGGGAAAGCACACCACTGTCCCTTCTCGTGGGTGACGATAGGCGACTGGTTGGGCTCTTCACCTTTGTAGTTTCTCGGATGAAGAATGCCATTGTAATAATCGTCATCGCTCGATGGAGCACGACGGTTCCAGTCGTCCAGTCCGCGAGCACCGCCCTTCACGTGATACTCCGATTCGCTGTCCCATGCCCAGCCGCCACCAACGGATGCTCCGGCATAGAGCTTGGTGGGGTCGTACTTTTTCATCTCCTTCACCCAGTCGTTGCAATAGCTCACCCAGTCGCCTGCCGGTTCGTTGCCTGCTGCCATCATCACGAACGAGGGGTGATGACCGTACTCATCGATGATGCGTTTCGACTCCTCCATCAAGTACTGATCAATCTTCATGCCGCGACGCAGCTTCACACCATGATTGGGCCATGTGGGGCCTTCGGCCTGAATATAGATGCCCAGCTGGTCGGCTGCCGCAAAAGCTGCCTCGGGCGGACAGTAGCTGTGGAAACGCACATGGTTGAGACCGTACTCCTTGCACTTTCGGAACACGCGCAGCCACTCCTGCTCGTCGGTGGGCGGATAGCCCGTAGTGGGGAAACAGCAGTTCTCGACTGTGCCACGCAGAAAGAGCGGACGACCATTGAGCAGGAGTTGACGACCCTGCACGCTAATATCGCGCAGACCGAAGGTGGTCTCATAGACATCGTCGCCAGCCTCGACAGTCAACTGATAGAGATTAGGCTCGAACTCATCCCACAGTCGGGCATTGTCGCCCAGGAACAGCTCGAAACACTTCTTGGAGCCAAAAGCCTCCTTGACGGCAACCGCCCGGATGGGGCGCGACTGCCAACCACCTATGGAACGAACGGACACGAACACATCGTATTCACGACTGGGGAAAAAGCGAACGCCATCGACATGATTCTCCAGCTCCACCTCAACATCGACCTTGCGCTGGGCGACATTCGGTACGATGCGCACATGGCGGATATTCAAACTCTTCCACTGGGCCTGCAACTCAATGCGGCCCACGATGCCGTTCCAGTTGCCCTGTGTCTGATCAGTCACGGAGTGGGAGTCCTGTCCTACGCAGACATTCTCAATACCATTATAGACGCGGATGCTGATGTCGTTTTTCTCGCCGAACTTCACGAAACTGGTGATGTCGTAGCGATGGGGCGTGGAGAGGCTGAGCTGTCGGCCTGCCTCACGACCGTTGACATAGACCTTGGTCTCAATGTGCGGTCGCTCCAGAAAAAGCGTGATGCGCTGATCAGACCACGCCTTTGGCACATAGACCGAACGATGATACCAGGCGGCTCCTACATAGTGGCGCTCAGGGGTGAGGAAGAAAGGAAACTTCATCTCACCGGGCTCGCCCTCTGCCCCACTCTCACGGCGATACTTTTCCATGTAGGGATTGAAATAGAAACTGGAATCGTAGAGCGAACCAGTCCACTGGGTGTTTACCGATACGGGCTCGCCCTTGCCGTTGGTGAGCATGGAGCCGGGCAACATCACATAGTCGTCGTAGCTCTCAGGCACGGTCTTGGCATCGGTATCGCCCATGCGAAAGTCCCAAGCGCCCTCAAGGGAAATGACTTGCTGAGCCCACACGTGGCTCACTGAAAGAAGAAAAAGGAGAAATGACAAACTGATCAGTAATCGTTTCATCGTATCAATAGTTTTTTTAGGGGTTCGATATTAAAGGCCGTCATAGGTTATCTCTACGTTCTTCACCTGCTCACCAGCCGTCTTGTCGGCTTCGCGAGGCAGATAGATGGGAGCCTCGGGCTGCAAGGGGAGAATGCGAAGTTCGAGTTCGGTGCAGTCTTTCGGCAGTCGCCAGAGGCCGTAAAGGAACGGACGACCGTAATAGAAGTTATCGGCAATCAACTTTCCGTTGCTATAGAGACGGGCACAGTCGCCACGATACTCAATGCTGAGCAGGCGCTTGAACTTTGAAATGGCCTCTACAGGCACTGTGATTTTATAGACTGCAGCCTGCTCCCAATCAGCTTCAGTAGGAGCAGCAGCTACCTTAGCTTTGCCTTTCATAATCTGGCGCAGCGGGCCAGCCTCCTTCATCTTTGTGCAGGTAGCAGTCAGAGCCATATCCTCATGAGGTGTGCCTGAATAGAACAGCCGTTCAGCATCTTGCTGACTGAGCAGGTATATATTATTATAAATAGGTGTAGTCTCTCCCTTCGGCTTCACATTCTTCAGGGTTTTTCCGCTCTGTAGGGCAATGGTTGTAGGAATGCCCTTCACCTGCATCATATAGATTTTGCCATCACGCTTGGCCACTATCTGAGCTGTGGCATACTTCATGCCATCTACATTCACGGGGAAGATGGCCATACATCCGGCAGGAATCGTGAGCTTAGGCAACTTCACGCCGCAAGCCTCCAACTGCACGTTCTTCTTAGCCGAGAGGTTCTGCAGCCGCTCATAGTTGTTGATGAAGATGAAACCAGCAGCCGCATCATGGGTATCAGCGCCTGCGCACTGGCTTCTCACTGCCCACCGCAAGGCAGTGTCCTCGCCCTTCTTCAGTTCCTGACTGGCAGGAAACTGAGTCTCCATCGGAGCCAGCAGCTCGCCATAGTCCTGCATGAACAGGTGGAGCGGACGAAGCATGTAATACTGGGGATAGGTCTGGCCAAATTCGCCCAAAGGTGCCTGAAAGTCGTAGGTGCATACGGGCAGATCGTTGTTGGCAGTGCCTGGCGACGTCTGCACCTCATTGAGGGTGTGCAACTTGCCTTCGGGATTAGTGCCGCCATGATACATGTAGTAGCCCAGGAGGTTGGAACCGCTGCCCAGCTTCACCAGTGCCATAGAATAAGCATCCTCAGGATAGATGTACGGACGCCGGTGATAGGCCGTAACCATACCGCCACCCAGTTCACAGGTGAAGTAGGGATAGTCCTCGTCGCCCTTGTTTATTTTCTCCTCCTGCTTGCCCAACAGATCAGTTCCTATGGCCGTTGAAGAGCGGAAGCCCTTGAAGTTGAATGCCTTGTAGTAGTTGCCTACACACTCCCTCACATCCTTGTCCCAAAATCCGTCAGCATAGTCACCGTAGAGAGGCAGCATCTCGCCAAAAGGAACCGGCTTGCTGAGCTCAGGCCATCCAGTACGTGTATAGAAGGGAAGATCGAAGCCTATGCGGAGGGCTATCTTCTTCAGCGCCATCAGATAGTCGCCCGAACCACGATACTCATTGTCGAACTGGGCAGCCAGCACAGGGCCTCCATCTTTCCACTGCAACCCCTGCACCTGCGTGAAAATCTGCCGATAGAGTTTCTCAGCATAAGCAAGGAAACGGGGATCGGTACTGCGCAGCTTCATTGGCTTAGCACTCCCCTCTCCAGCTGGGAGGCTCCACATCCAATCAGGAATACCGCCATTTCTCACCTCACCATGACAGAACGGGCCCAGACGCAGCACCACTGGCATTGCCTCCTGCTTGCACACTTCAAGGAAGCCTCGCAGACTGCGCTGACCGTCCCAGCGGAACACGCCCTCTTCTTCTTCAACGTGATTCCAGAACACATAGGTGGCGATGACGGTCACCCCACCCTCTTTCATCTTACGCACTTCGCGCTGCCACTCATCGGCAGGGATGCGGCTATAGTGAACCTCGCCCATCACAGGACACACCCGATGTCCATCAACAATCAGGCTGTAGCGATCCCACAAAACAGGCTTTCCAAAATCACTTGCATTGACACCAGATGTAAACATCATAAAAGCTGCAAGCAGAGAAAAGAAGAATCTAAGATATTGCATGGTAATTATTGATGATTGTTTGTTTTAAGTTTTTTATTGCAAAAGTAGCGATTAAATCACGCTTGGCATTTGTGTTTTCTGCTTATTATTATGGACAATTCTATTATTTACAAGACAAATTGGCAAACGCAGCCCCTCCTCTCACCTGGCTCACCTGTGATGAGTGGCCCTATACGAATAAAGCCCGATAAAAATCGGGCTTCTGAGTTGCGGAGGCAGGATGCCCCTTGACTGCCGCAAAGTCCCTAAATACTGATATTCTGGGCTACGTTTTACTATTGTTTTTTATATCATAACGGCCCGATTTCGTCCCACTTTTGGGAAAAGTAGATAATGAGTTATCTAACTTAACTAAGAGGGAAACAAACACGTCCCGTTTTTGTCTGCTGTATGAGATTACCGTTTCGCCAACTCTATGAGCTGGTCGATGCGATGGTTGAGTTCGGCAATAGTTTTGTCCTGGCGCTCGATGACATCGCGGAGGTGCCTGTTGGTAGCGGCCAGAACTTCCGGGTCGGCAGTCACATTGTAGCTGCTGACCGTATTGTTGTCGCCTGTCACCTGATTGGTGGCGTATTTGGTTTCCCTGTCGAAGAGGTCATCAATGGGGCACTGGAGAAAGTTGGCAATACGCTCTATGGTGTCAGCCTTGGGGTTGGTGTTGCTTTCTATGTCGTGAAAAGACGCGTTGCCTGAACGCTCAGGATATACGAAGGCGAAGAAATCCTTTGCCTTTAGACCTTTGCTTCTGACCAGTCTTGATACTTTTTCAGAATTATATGCCATTGCCTAAACCATTTGTTTTCACCCTCTACATCGGGTATATTACCAACTAAATTATTTATAATTAGTCTAAATACCACGCTAACAAGGTATTTTATACCATGTTTATTTGGTATTATCATTTATTCTTTATACTTTTGCTGGCAAATTTACTAATTTTATTTTGATTATGCAAGCGAAACACGAAGAATTAACGAGCTTGGGCCTCCTGTCCTACTACGGCAAACTCACTCAGAAAGAGCGGGTAAGGCTGAAGAACTATGTAGCTCTGAAGTTTGATTTGAGCTATTACACCGTGGACGGGAAGTTTCGTGGAAGAACCAATTTTTCGGCTGCTGAGCTGTTGGCCTTGCAGCCTATCGTGGAGGGTGAGACATGGAAGCAATAGAGTTCTACCTGTGGGAGGGAGAGGTGCGCTACCGGGTGAATGGCCAGGAGCGTAAGTTGGCGCAGGGCGACCGCGAGATTATCGAGTTCGTCCTTGACACGCTGGGCCGCTATTTCCCGGAAGCGTTGGCCGCGCTGAATGAAGAATGCGCTGCCTCGGAGGCCAACAAGCGTTACTTCGACTTCCGACGGGTAGATCTCTTTATACGCTGCAACTTTGCCGAGCATGACACGTTGAGCTTTGACATTGCCCAGGGCGTTATTCACTTTGAGGATGTCAAGTGTCCTATGCGTGGGATATGCAAGCATGAAGGCAAGATATGCAAACCTCGTTTCAAAATGCCGGTACCGAATGAGGAAGGCCGCGTGGCAGCTCTCTACTCTAGGGGGCTGACCGTTGATGAGATTGCCTGTGCTCTTCGTAAGAGCATCAAGACTGTAAAGAATCAGCTGAGCAGTATCACAAAGCGCCTACACCTGAATAGGACCAGAGACCTAATCAAGATTTTCAGTGTTTATAATGGATTTACGCTATGGGAGTAAAAGGAGAAAAAAGCAGCCTTTTCTGGAAGTTAATGCTGCAGGCCGACAGTCAGAAGTTATCTGTTTCTCTTACTAACGAAGAATGGCACAGAGTTGAGCAGATGACATTCTGCATTGGTAATGCTGTTGCTAAAACCATCGAAGGTCAGTCATACGTGACTCAGAATGTACTGGAGCAAACGATGGCTAAGGTGGTGGCTATGGTATTAAAGTTGAATTGTGACATGTTTGGCCAAGTCGGTGGCGAAGCCGAGCACATGGCGGTACTGATACGTCATGCCTGGAATGAGATAAAGGATCAGAAGATAGATTACGGTACTTGCGCGGAAACCTGATGGGTGCTTGGTCGCTCCTATCCGGCCGCCCCGCCACCTATTGAAGTAGTTTTCTAATTGCCATAAGTAAGAATACACATCGGCGGGGCGGTTTTCTTAGAAACAACTTAAAGAATTGCGATATGAAAGTACAGGATTTTGAGAACGCCATCGTTGCTTTGAACTGCTCGGTGGTTTTGGATGAAGTAAAGATCAACAAAGGCCATGTACGCCGCTTCTTTGGCCACAAGGAATGCACATTAGTTATGTGGGATGAAAGTGGACGTGGCTACTCGTGTGTTCTTCATACGGTAGAGGAATCTGAGATACAGCACGACACACATAAAGGTGTGGCCGAGAGCTGCTATGAACGCGACAAAGTATATGATCTTAAATTCGAGTGAGACATGATGTATGTGGAAATGACCAAAGACCTCGAGGTCAACCTGATGGGGATGTCGTGGGAAGAAGCCGTGGCACTTCAGCAAATGATTGAGGGCGCTGGGCTGAAGGAGCGCCGTATGTTCAACGGTGTGCTTCAACAGTTGAAAAGTCCTTTTGACAAACTGATGAGATAACATGAAGATAGGAGAAAGAGTAATTGTCAGTGCTGCCGTCACGGGTGACGGGGAGCAGCACAATGGCTGGATAGCCGATGTCTACGAGTTCCTGCGTGAGACATTCGTTGAAGCGAAATTCGACAGCCCTGCCGCTGATGGGCGACCTGGCTGTATAGTGAATAATCCAAGAATGATCAGAAGCATATGAGTTATTTCCCAGAATTTGACAAACACGGGCGATATATCGAGTCCCCATGTTATGGCTGTGACCTCGATGATTGCAAATTCTGTCCGAGACAAGCCAAAGGCAACGATTTGTATTAATGCAGTTCAACTTGAAATATACGGTATGTCGGCTGACGAGAAGCATGTCACGTCGACGCTGTGGGGAGCTCGG
>JAEEPT010000132.1 GCA_016284895.1 Prevotella sp.
AAAAGGTGATAAAAAAAATAAGGTATAATAAGAGGTGAGCTAACGGCCCACCTCTTATTATTTTATTTGATAACGGTGCCGTGCTCACCATCAATGGCGGTAGCCAAGGTAATGATGACGCGGCTCACACCTGCATCGATGGCGGCAAGGGCATTTTCAATCTTCGGAAGCATGCCCCCAGAGATAGTGCCGTCGGCACGATAGCGCTCGAAGTCGGCACGAGTGATGACAGGAATCACCGAGTCATCATCGTCTGGGTTGCTCAATACGCCTTTTTTCTCAAACGAATAGATGAGGGTCACGTCATATACCTTTGCCAGGGCCTTGGCAACTTCACTGGCTATGGTGTCGGCATTGGTGTTGAGCAGATGGCCCTCGCCATCATGGGTCAGTGGAGCCAGTACAGGCACCATGCCCTGTTCTATCAAGTGGCTCAGCACCCCGTGCGCCACGTTATCCACATCGCCCACGAATCCATAGTCAACACCGTTCTTCACGGGCCTGCGATGCGATCGGATCACGTCGCCATCAGCACCCGTCAGTCCGATGGCAGCAACGCCCTCAGCCTGAAGACGGGCCACCACGTTCTTGTTCACCAGTCCGCCATAGACCATCGTCACCACTTCGAGCATGTCGGCATCGGTGATGCGGCGACCGCCCACCATCTGCGACTCAATGCCCAGTCGGGCTGCCACCTGCGTGGCTCTGCGGCCTCCTCCGTGAACCAGCACCTTGCGGCCTTGAATTGCACTAAAGTCCTTCAGCAACTGTGCCAACTGTGCTTCGTCTTCAACGATGGCACCACCCACTTTCACCAAGGTCAGTTTCTCTTTCATCTCAGCTTAGTCTTACGTTAAAAATTCTCCACACAACTTAAAACATACGGCTCACACGACGGATACCTTCCACGAGGGCATCCACCTCCTCTTTAGTATTATAGAGACCGAAGGATGCACGCACAGTGCCTGTCACGCCGAGGCGCGTCATCAAGGGATGGGCGCAGTGATGGCCCGTGCGCACGGCAATGCCCAGACGGTCGAGCAGTGTTCCCATGTCGAGATGGTGAATATCGCCCACAAGGAAGGACACAACGGCATCCTTCTGCTTGGCCTGTCCGAAGAAACGAATGTCGGGAACAGTACTGAGCTGCTCCATGCAGTAACGCGTGAGTTCCTGCTCATGCGCCTGAATGTTCTCCATGCCCAGCGTCTCAATATAGTCGATGGCTGTAGCCAGTCCGTGAGTAGCCACATAGTCGGGTGTACCAGCTTCAAACTTCAGGGGCAGTTGCTCGAAGGTAGTTTTCTCCCAGCTCACCTTGTCAATCATCTCGCCACCGCCCTGATAGGGAGGCATCTTCTCTAACCACTTCTCCTTGCCGTAGAGCACACCGATGCCCGTCGGACCGTACATCTTGTGTCCGCTGAAGGCGAAGAAGTCGCAGTCAAGTTCCTGCACGTCAATCTTAGTATGCGGAGCGCTCTGTGCACCGTCAATCAGCACAGGTATGCCCTGTTCATGCGCCACCTTGATGATGTCTTTGACAGGGTTCACAGTACCCAGCACATTGCTCACATGGGCAATGCTCACCAGTTTCGTGCGAGGTGAGAGATAAGAGATAAGAAGTGAGAGATCCAGCTCACCTTCGTCGGTAATGGGAAGATGGCGCACGACGATGCCCCGCTTCTGCGCCTGCAGCTGCCAAGGCACGATGTTGGAGTGATGCTCCATGTCGGTGACCAGCACCTCGTCGCCCTCCTTCATAAACGCTTCGCTGAAGGTTTGTGCCACGAGATTGATGCTCTCAGTTGTTCCACGGGTGAAGACCACCTCACTCGTCTTCCCGGCATTGATGAAGCGGCGCACCTTCTCGCGGGCAGCCTCATGCAAGTCGGTGGCCTGCTGCGACAAGTAATGAACGCCGCGATGCACATTGGCGTTCACGTTCAGATATTCTTCGCGCATCGCATCGAGCACACAGAGCGGCTTCTGCGTTGTTGCCGCATTATCAAGATAAACCAGAGGCTTATCATATACTTTCCGCGACAAGATGGGAAAGTCTTCACGAATCTTATTTAAGTCGTACATCGTCAATAACTGCTTATTTCAGGCTCTGTCAACGGCAGAGCTTGCATCCCTCACATTTGTTCAGTTCGCCACGGAAACGCTTATCAATGAGATAGTGCAGGCGGTCGCGCAGCGGAACCAGTTCAATCTGATCAACCACCTCGCGCACGAAAGCCACTTGCAACAGCATGCGTGCCTCCTTCTCAGGAATGCCGCGCTGACGCATATAGAACAGGGCGGCATCGTTGAGCTGACCTACGGTGGAACCATGCGCACACTTCACGTCGTCGGCATAGATTTCAAGCATGGGCTGCGTGTACATGCGAGCCTCGCGCGTTGCCGTAAGGTTCTGATTGGTCATCTGCGAGACGGTCTTCTGTGCTCCGTGAGCCACATAGACTCGGCCTGCGAATGCACCGGTTGAATGATCATCGAGCACATATTTATAGAGTTCGTTCGAGGTGCAGTGCTGCGCCTCGTGCACAATCAGCGTATTATTGTCAACGTGCTGCTGTTTATCGGCTATCACGCAGCCATTGCACACACACTCGGCACCGTCGCCAGCCAATACAAGATCGAGCTTGTTGCGCGTCACGCCGTTGTGCAGCGTAATCACATTATGGCGCACACGGCTGCTGCGTTCCTGCCTTACATAGACGTTGCTGATTCTCACGTTCTTGGCATGTGTCTCCTCCAGACAGTAGAGGTCAATCTTGGCATTGTCCTTGGCAAATGCCTCTATCACCTGTGTGGTGAGGAAATGGCGGTCATCGGCAGTATGATCACAGAACAGGAGCTTCACCTCTGCGCCCTCTTCAGCCACCACCAGCACGCGACGATTCACCATCAGAGCCTCTCCCCCTGCTCTCCCCGTAAGAGAAGGAGCTTTCAGTATGTTGATGACCTGGATAGTCTTGTCTATCACGGTGTTCTTAGGCACATAGACCAACAAGCCGTCTTGTGCCAGCATGGTGTTGAGAGCGGTAAGGCTGTCCTCCTCTGTACTTGCTATTTTCCCATAATACGCTTTCACCAATTCGGCATGTTCCTTCAGCGAACCGATGACAACCCCCTCGGGCAGCTTCGGTGCTCCGGGAATCAACTGTTTCTCTCCCCCATTCTCCTTTACTTCTTCGTGATAGAAAGCATCGTTTACGATGAAATAAAGAAGGGTGGAGAGGTTCGGCACATCGCACTTGAAAGCCTCGTAGGGATCAACGGGAATCTGCAGACGGTTCAGGTTCAGTCCATAGTCGGGAGCCATGAGCTTCTCAATGTCCGTATATTTGTAGCGTTCCACCTTCTTCGATGGAAAGCCGTTCTGCTTGAAATGCTCGAAAGCCTCATCGCGCAGCACATTCATGACGGGCGACGAATGGTCGCAGATCATCTGTCGGCACTGCTGGTAGAGTTCGATGTATTGTAACTCAGAGCTCATATTCCCTCCTTTATCCAGTCATATCCCCGTTCCTGTATCTCCTGTGCCAGCTCAGGCCCTGCGGTCTTCACGATACGTCCCTGATAGAGCACATGCACCACGTCGGGACGAATCATGTCGAGCAGTCGGTCATAGTGGGTAATCACGATGCAGGAGGTTTCGGGAGTCTTCAGCATGTTCACGCCCTCAGCCACGATGCGCATGGCATCGACATCCAGACCTGAGTCTGTTTCGTCGAGGATGCTGAGCTTCGGTTCGAGCATAGCCATCTGGAAAATCTCGTTGCGTTTCTTCTCACCTCCGCTAAAGCCTTCGTTCACGGAACGGTTGGCCAACTTATTGTCCAACTGCACTATCTTCTGTTTCTCGCGCATGAGCTTCATGAACTCGCTGGCCTTCAGTTCTGGCAGTCCCTGATACTTGCGCTTTTCGTTGACGGCAGCCTTGAGAAACTGGCTCATAGGAACGCCGGGGATTTCCACCGGATATTGGAACGACAGGAACATTCCCTCATGGGCGCGTTCCTCCGGCTTCATCTCCAGCAGGTTTTTCCCATTGAAAAAGGCCTCACCCTCGGTCACCTCGTAGAGCGGATTGCCTACCAGCACTGCGCTCAACGTTGATTTACCCGAGCCGTTAGGCCCCATGATGGCATGTGTCTCACCGTCCTTGATGGTGAGGTCGATGCCTTTCAATATCTCTTTGTCGCCGATACGGGCGTGCAGATTACGTACTTCTAACATGAAACAAGTCTTTTTTTTCGTTATGCGGTATAACGGTATTTCGTTATTTCGATTTTTCTTTTCTCTACCCTACTGTTCCCTCAAGCGACACGCTGAGCAGCTTGCGTGCCTCCACGGCAAACTCCATAGGCAGTTTCTGCAGCACGTCTTTGGCATAGCCGTTGACGATGAGCCCCACGGCCTGCTCGGTAGGAATGCCTCGCTGATTGCAGTAGAACAGCTGGTCTTCGCTGATTTTCGAGGTAGTGGCTTCGTGCTCAAAGATGGCGGTAGGATTCTTCACGTCCATGTAGGGGAAGGTGTGAGCGCCACAGTCGGAGCCCAGCAGGAGCGAGTCGCACGACGAATAGTTGCGTGCGTTTTCAGCCGTGGCGGCAGCACGCACCAGTCCTCGGTAGGAGTTCTGTGAGTGTCCTGCTGATATACCCTTCGAGATGATGGTCGATTTCGTGTTCTTTCCGATGTGAATCATCTTCGTGCCTGTGTCGGCCTCCTGATAGTTGTTGGTCACGGCTACGGAATAGAACTCAGCTACGCTGTTGTCACCTCTTAATATACAGGAGGGGTACTTCCACGTGATGGCCGATCCCGTCTCCACCTGCGTCCACGACAGCTTCGAATCGACTCCACGCAGGTCGCCGCGCTTGGTCACCAGGTTCAGCACGCCGCCGCGTCCTTGCTCGTCGCCAGGATACCAGTTCTGCACGGTGGAGTACTTCACCTCGGCGCGATCCTTCACAATGATTTCCACGATGGCAGCATGCAGCTGGTTCTCGTCGCGCATGGGAGCGGTGCAGCCTTCCAGATAGCTCACATAGCTGTCGTCTTCAGCTACGATCAGTGTGCGCTCAAACTGTCCGGTGTTGCGGGCATTGATGCGGAAGTAACTGCTGAGTTCCATCGGACAGCGCACGCCCTTTGGAATATAGACGAACGAGCCGTCGCTGAACACAGCCGAGTTGAGTGCTGCGAAGTAGTTGTCCTTATAAGGCACAACACTTCCCAGATACTCGCGCACCAGTTCGGGATGCTCCTTGATAGCTTCGCCTATGCTGCAGAAGATGATGCCGCGCTCAGCCAGTTCCTTCTTGAACGTGGTCTTCACCGACACCGAGTCCATGATGGCATCGACAGCGGTATTGCCGCTCAGCGCCAGACGCTCCTCAAGGGGAATGCCCAGCTTGTCGAACGTTTCTATCAGTTTCGGGTCTAACCCACTCCCCTCACCTGGGGAGGGGACGGGGGTGGGTTTCAGAGGATTTGCATAATAGCTGATGGCCTGATAGTCAATGGGCGGCACATGCACGTGTCCCCACTTCGGCTCCTCTTGTTCTTTCCAGTAGTTGAAAGCGCGTAGTCGGAACTCCAACATCCACTCGGGCTCTCCTTTCTTCTGCGAGATGAGCCTCACGACGTCTTCGTTCAGTCCTACGGGGATGATTTCCGTATGCACGTCGGTGGTGAAGCCGAACTCATATTTCTGTTCGGCTATGCGCCTCACCAGTTCGTTGTCACTGGCAGTCTGTTCGTTATTGTTTTGAGATTGAATTTCGTTTTCTCTCATCCTGCTTTTACAAAATTTGCGCACAAAGGTACGCAAAAACGAGAGAAAAGCCAAGCTTTTATGCTTTTTTGTCTGTTTTGACGAAATTGCCGATGCCGAATTTTTGCCCCATCAGGAGCTGATTCACATCTACTTCATCAAGATTCAGAATATTCTGATTAAGGGGTGGCAGTTCGCTGGCTGCTATCTCTTCTTCTTCAATCACTGTGCCATTGGCAGTGCGCAGGTAGTATTTCCCACCCGACTGATATACCACATATCCGGGCCGGCACAGTTCGTTGCGTTCGCGCAGCGCACGAAGTCCTGCCATCAAACCGTGCTCACTGGCTATACGGTATACGTAATGCGAACAAGTCTCACGAAAGATGCACTTATCGTGTGCTTTCGTAGGAATCATCCAGTATATCCGGATAGCCAGGAGCAACAAATATTTCATTTTAAAAGTCGGGTTATAGGTCCCCGATTGGGGGACACTATGACGCTCTTATTTTCTGAAGATGACAACGTCAACGCCTACCATAAAGTCAGGCTTGGCACCAATACCCAGACAGCCGTTAGTACCGGCCACGTTGGTAGTGATAGAACCCATGCCAACAAACTCATAACCCTGCGACTGCATTTCGTCAATGCATCTCTGCAATTGGTTGGCTGCCTCGTCGGCACTGTCTTTTCTCGTCAAATGAGCGTTAAAAGGAAGAACTTTGTACTCCATAATAAATAATGATTGTTTTTAAAAGGTTAGTCCCTACTCTATTTAGGGCTTTTCGGGTTCCGCCCATATCGCTGAATTATTTCTTCACGTATTCAGAGAAGTCGGTCAGGTGCATGTCGCCCTTGCGAGCCAGCGTGTCGTGCATGGCGAAGGCAGCGGTCAGCTCGTGGCGCGTCTGTCCCATCTTGGCCAGCTTCAGGTACTCGCGCAGCAGTGGACGGTAGTCGGGGTGTGCGCAGTTCTCGATGATGATTTCTGCACGCTGTGCGGGACTCTTGCCGCGCAGGTCGGCCACACCCTGTTCGGTCACGATAATGTTCACGTCGTGCTCTGATGAGTCCTGATGGCTCACGAAGGGTACGATAGAAGAGATCAATCCGCCCTTTGCAGTCGATGGGCAGGTGAAGATGCTCAGGTAGGCATTGCGGATGAAGTCGCCCGAACCGCCGATGCCGTTCATCATCTTTGTGCCGCTGATGTGGGTTGAGTTGGCATTGCCGTAGAGGTCCACCTCGATGGCGGTGTTGATGGCGATGACACCCAGTCGGCGAATCACCTCGGGCGAGTTGCTTATCTCGCTCTGACGCAGGGTGAGGTGCTGCTTGAAGTAGTCCATGTTGTCATAGACCTGCATCAGGCACTCGTTCGACACAGTGAGCGAACAAGCTGAAGCATCCTTCACACGTCCGTTCAGCATCATGTCGATCACGGAGTTCTGAATCACCTCAGTGTAGATGTTGAAGTCAGGCACATGCTTGTCCTCTCCCAGTGCGCCCAGGATGGCATTGGCCGTACTGCCCACACCGCTCTGCAGGGGCAGGAACTCCTTGGGAATGCGGCCCTTGTGCAACTCCTCTACGAGGAACTCTGCGGTGAGATAGCCTATCTTGTCGGTCACGGGGTCAGAATCCTTGAAGGCACGGGCCTCGTCAGGGATGTTGCACTCCACGACACCCACCACCTTATCCTTCGGAATCGACACGTATGGCACGCCGATGCGGTCGCTCACCTTCTCAATCATGATGGGCTTGCGGTAGGGTGGATCCAATGGCTCATAAACGTCATGGATGAACTTGGCATTAGCATTGTGGAACGAGTTGAGCTCCAGAATCACGTGCTTGGCCAGACGGGCAGCCGTGGGCGAGATGCCACCAGCAGCAGTCAGATAGACGTGGTAGTCGTTGCCCACCTCCTCGATGTCGCACACTTCCAGGATAGCCCAGTCTACATCGCCATAGAAGCCGTAGCGCAGCTCCTGTGCCATGTGGCTCAGGTGCAGGTCGTTATAGGGAATCTCACCCAGATTCACGTGCTTGCGGAAATCGGGGTTAGTGGTGTAGGGTGCACGGTACTTGATGGCCTGTGCATTAGCCATGTCGCCATCGGTAGATTGACCAGTCGATGCTCCTGTGAAGATGCCCACCTTGAACTCGCGTCCTGCCTCATGTTCAGCCACGGCTATCTTTGCCAGTTCCTTAGTTGTTGCCTTTGCCACGCCAGCAGGTGTGAATCCGCTCATGGCAATGTTTTCTCCATTCTTAATCATTGCTGCAGCCTCGGCAGCGGTAATGAGTCTGTAAGCCATTTGTTTACTATTTGACTATGATTGTTGTTAATTTGCGCGCAAAGTTACGGAAAAACGAGAGAAATACCAAATTTATTTGAGTATTTCCGAATGCAAGTATTTTCGGCGAAGCCAAAGGAACTAAAAGTCAAGGGAAATTCAAAAGAAATACGCGCTTTTCTTTTGAATGACCGTAAAAAGAAAATACGAAGAAAACTTAATTCGACGGGCAATACATAAATATTATAGTGCTTTAAGTGTAAGTCCGAAGACGAAGTAGAAATGTTGACTGGCGGGATTGGCAATAAGCTGTCCGAACAGGGGCAGCTCGAAGGAATTTGAAATACGAATGGCCTTCGTAGCACGAAGTGACAAGTTGGTGATACTGAAACCGCTGACCTCATAAATACCAGACTTCCAGGGTACAAGACCGACCCTGGCATCCCAGTCGCAAGTGACAAGACGGAAAGGTGCCGACAGTTCGAAGTAGGAACTGTAGGCACGCTTACCGTTGTTCTCCTGATAGTCATTACCAGCAAAATAGGTCTGCCACGAGGCACTCACGGGACCGAAGTCGTAGCTGACGAACCCTTCGAACGAGTGTCCCGTACCGTCCTTCTTATAGTAGAAGTAACGCGAGTCACTGGAATCGTCCCAGTAGTCAATAACACCAAATGACAAGCCGTTGGTCTTATATGACAGGGTCAAATCAATCTCGCGAGCATCGTCTTTGTAGTTCGTTAACCCCACGCTGCCCCAAGCCGACAGGCTCAGACCCTTCCATTTCACCGACAACTCGGGTTGCAGCGAAACGTGCCCCATGTTCTTGCCACGCCAGATATAGTTGCTTACTACATCGGCCCCAAGATGGCCTTCCACCTTGTGCTGCGCCCAAATGCTCATCATGCCTGTCCAGAGCATGGTGACAATCAGGAATGTTTTCAGATTAATATAATGCACTTCTAAAACCTGTTAAAAGCCATAGTATTTGGTGAGGGAATAGGTTCTTTCCCAATCCACTATCCTGCGCTGTGATTCCTTTTCCGGATGGATGTTGAACTCGTCGAACACCATCACCTGCTTGTCCTTCAGGTCATAGGGCGGCCATTCCTTGGCCTTTCCGTCGGGCGAGTCTTCGGCACTGATTGACGGATTGCCCGTCTTGGCAAACTGTACCCACATCTTGCGCATGGTCTTCGAGAAGGTCTCGTCGAATGGCCGTCCCGTATCGCCATCCAGTTCCGGATGCTTGAACAGGGGAGCGAGTGCCATTCCGTGTCCGCTCTTCATCATCGGTAAGGCAGACTCTACGGTGAAGTAGTAGGTGAACGACTTGCCGCCAGCCTTGACCTGCTCTTCCGACATCCTGATGCACGGTGCGTTGAATACCAGTTGGCTGAACCACTGGCAATATGGCTCGTATTCCTCTCCTTTCACATCCTTCCAGAAACTCTGTACCAAGGCTTTCTCCTCATCCGTCATCTGGGCAAGCTTCTTTTCCTTACTCTCGGAGAACCACTCAATGAAAGGTTCTGGCCCGCCCATTGTCACCAGGAAGAAGTTCAGCTCGTCCTTGTTGACACCATGTAAGAACGGGATGTCCTTCACTGCTCCGCTGGCCACGGCCTCCCATGGATTCTTGGGCAGAAGCCGTCCGTCTCTTTCTGGCACATTCTGCAAGGGAATCAATTCCATCGCTACGCTTACAAGTTCCTGGGCATCAATCTTTTGCAGGTCGGCGACAGTCTCGCAGTCTAATTCATCCATCAGTTCATTCGTTGCTGCGATGGCAGCTTCTGCTGATGTCGATAGGCAAGGGTTGCCGCTTAA
>JAEEPT010000133.1 GCA_016284895.1 Prevotella sp.
ACGAAGATTGACAACGAGGCATTCTCAGGATGCACCAATCTGAACAGCTTCACCGTGAAGACTTTCCAGCCCGCCAGCATCACGATGGGCAGCAATGTGTTCAGCAACACCAACCTATCGACTGCCAAGCTCTACGTGAAACAGGGCACGAAAGCCTATTTCACCGCTGCCAGCCAGTGGCAGGACTTCGGCACCATCGTTGAGGAGCGCGAACGCTCGGGCGGCGAGTTTGCCACCATCGAGGCAGGCAAGGTCTATTATCTGTACAACGTAGGCATGGGCCGCTATCTCACCAAGGGCGAAGCCTACGGCACACAGGCTGTTGTGGGCGACGAGCCGCTCCGCTTCAAAGCCAACCACACCGCATCAATGGCAGAGGACGTGTACTACTTCACGACACCCGACATTGACAACAAGAACCTCTTCCGCACTACCAACGATGCCAATGTGGGTACAGGAGTCAAGGCACTGTTCGTTGACGGCACCAACCTGACACCTGCCTCTTGCTACTGGAAAGTGAGCCAGGTGAGCGACAAAGTCTATACCATACAGGTGCCTACTACTGTCACCGCCTACTATGTAGAGGGTGAGTACCTGGGTGTGCAGACCGACCACAAGAGCGGAGCTGCCTCACCCACATACGGTGCCTACTTCGACGTGAACTATGACACCCACCGTCTGGGCTGTCAGTGGCAGTTCGTGCTCTACGATGAGGCAAAGGCAGCTAACTATGAAGCTGCTCAGACACTGGGCAAGCTGCTTTCTACTGCCAAGAAACGCAATTTGAAGACAACAGCCGACGAGCAGGCCGTGTACGACAACCTGGAGAGCACCACCGAGCAGTTGCAGGCCGCTCAGAGCTCGCTCCGCAAGAAGCTGAACTTCATCGACTTCAAGGAAACGGCTATTCGCGACTTGTGCATCAGTCTCTTCGACTCCGACACCGATGGTGAGCTGAGTATGAAGGAAGCCTCCGATGTGAGCGACATAGGCTACATGTTCTACTTCTCCAACAACACCAGTATCAAGACGTTCGACGAGTTCCAGTATTTCACTAACATCAGCGAAATCTACGGCAACACCTTCGACGGATGCACCAACCTGACATCGGTCATCATACCTAAGAATGTAGAGAAGATCTACTATCAGGCATTCATGAACTGCAAGAAGCTCGCCGCTATCAATATCCCTGCCAACGTGACGCAGATAGGCAATAATGTTTTCTATGGCTGCTCAGCACTGCGCGAGGTGACGGTACAGGCCAGCGATCCAGCCAACATCAGCCTGGGCAGCAACGTGTTTGGAGGTGTGACACTGGCACAGTGCACGCTCCGCGTACCGTTTGGCACCAAGGAGCTCTATGCTGCAGCCAACGTATGGAAGGACTTCGGCAACATCGTTGAGGTGCGCAGCACCACGCAGGCCAAGTACTCCCCCATCGAGCCCAACAAGCCTGGCTACCTATATAATATTGGTACGCACAAGGCCATCACTATGGGCGAGGCCTACGGCACACAGTCGGTGGTGGGGCGCACAGGACGCATCTACGAGCTGCGCCGCACAAACAGCATGGCTGAGGGCGTTTACTACCTCTACGACACTGAGACAGGCAAGACGGTGTTCCGCACCACTAAAGACTCGAAAGTGGGCGAGGGAACGAAAGCCTGCTTCGGCGACGGCAATATCGCCACCAGTGCCTACTGGCAGATTCAGCCCGTTGACAGCCTGCTCTTCACCATGCAGGTGCCCCAGAGTGACGAAAACTACATCGCGAACGAATACCTGGGGGCCAACCCCTCACGTGCCAACAGCTATACCGAATCCTCCTACGGTCTCTACTGGGACTTCAGCGGAGTGAGCAAGGACACACAGTGGGCTTTCATCTCGGTCGATGACATGAAAGCTGCCCAAGAGCTGGACGAACTGGCCGAGCAACTCAAGGAGATGATAGCCAAAGCTAAGGAGCAGGAGCTGAACGTAACCGAAGAGCAAGCTGTCTATGACAACGCCGCCAGCACCACCATCGACCTGCGCACTGCCCTGAAGTCGGTACGCGACAAGCTCCACTTCATCACCTTTACCGACGATGCAGCACAGACCATCTGCCTGACCAACTGGGATGAAAACGAAGACGGTGAGCTCACCTATGAAGAGGCAGCTCAAGTCACCTCGATAGGTGAACTGTTCCGCGGCAACGACAAGCTGAAATATTTCGAAGAACTGAAATACTTCACAGGGCTCACCGAGATTCCGGGCGATGCCTTCCGCAACACCTCGAACCTCTTGACCATTTATCTGCCCAAGAACATACAGACCATCGGCAGCAATGCCTTCATGGCCTGCAGCAAGCTGCGCAACCTGGTCATCACAAACGACACACAGCTCATTCCCTTCGGAAACTGCTACCTGAGCGCACAGGCCACGGTGTTCCTGCCTGGAAACATGCTGGCCAGCTATGAGGCCGACGAGACATGGAACTCCAAAGTCAAGCTGCTGACAGAATATACTGGCAAGCCCGTTGTGACAGCTAAGGCCAACCGTATCTACGGACGCAACACTGCCTCCATCAGTGCTGTTGTCATGGGCGCACCCGTCGAGGGTGAACCCGAGACAGAATGTGCCGCCATCAAAGACAGGTACCTGCCTGTAGGCAACTACCCCATCACGCTGACAATAGGCACCATCGTCACTCCAGGAACCGAACTGGTAGAGGGTGTGTTCACCATCGAGCCGGCACCGCTCACCATCACTGCCAAGAGCTACACGCGCAATGTGGGCGAGGCGAACCCTGAGTTCGAAGTGACCTACAAGTCATTCCGCAACAGCGAGAACGAAGACGTGCTCACAAGCAAGCCCGTCATCACCTGCGAGGCCACGGCAGAAAGTCCTGCCGGTGAATACGAGATTACCGTCAGCGGTGCCGAGGCTCAGAACTACGACATCACATACGTGGCAGGCAAGCTCACCGTTGTCGATCCACTGGGCGTGGAGTCGGTCAAGGCCGATCCCGCTGGCTCGCAGCCGCTCTACGACATGCAGGGCCGAAGGGTAGAACAGCCCAAGCGCGGCATCTACGTATCGGGTAATCGCAAGGTAGTGATCAGATAGCAAAGACCGCCCTATCCTTCTGTTTTTTGAAGCATCAGCCCCAGATCCATCAGCGGACCTGGGGCTGTTTCTTCTCTCCCCCCTTGACGACTCATGCAATAATTTGCGCAAAGAAGCGTTATAATAGGGTATGTACATGCGTCGATCCATAGTTCAGCTCATCATCGGCAGCCTCACCGCCCTGCTATTGGCAGGATGTGGTGCCGATACTGCCATGAAAAAAGGTGACAAGTTCTATGCCCTGGGCGAATACTACGACGCTTCGGCACAGTACAAGAAAGCCTATACGCTCACCAAGTCGAAGGAGCGTCCGCTCAGAGGGCAGCGCGCACTGAAGATGGCCGACTGCTATCGGCGCATCAACTTCACACAGAAAGCCATTGCGGCTTACAACAATGCCGTGCGCTACAAGCAGGCCGACTCTACGGCATTGTTCCGTCTGGGGCAGTTGCTGCTCAAGAACGGCAACTACAAGGAGGCTGAGAAAGTGTTCACTGCTCTGCTCGACTCAATGCCCCAGAGCCAGTTGGTGAGAAACGGGCTTGAGTCGGCACGCATGGCTCCCCGATGGAAAGCCGATGCCGCCCTGTCGGGCTACACCATCAAGCGCGAGGATCTCTTCAACTCCCGACGTGCCGAATACTCCCCTATGCTGGCAGGCGACGACTACGACCAGCTCTATTTCACCTCCACACGCAATCAAGCCACGGGCGACGAGTTGAGCGGCATCACCGGCACCAAGCCTTCCGACATATTCATGTCAACGAAAGACGAAAAGGGTAACTGGCAGAAGCCGGAGGTCATTGAGAGTGAACTGAACACTGAATATGACGAAGGAGCCTGTGCTTTCTCGCCCGACTCGAAGACCATGTATCTCACCGTATGCAAGAGCGACCCCAACTATCCGCGCTATGCCAAGATAGCTACGTCGAGCCGCAGCGATGCATCGTGGGGCAAGGCACAAGACATGGAGATTACCCGCGACACGCTCTCACTCTTTGCCCATCCCGCCATCTCTCCCGACGGTCTGTGGATCTACTTCGTAAGCGACATGCCAGGCGGCATGGGCGGACTCGACATCTGGCGCGCAGAGCTCACCACCTCCGGCATCGGAGTGCTCGAGAACCTGGGCGAGCCCATCAACACACCTGGCGACGAGATGTTCCCCACCTTCCGACCCAATGGCGACCTCTACTTCTCATCAAACGGACACCCCGGCATGGGCGGACTGGATATTTTTATAGCAGAACCCACAGAACAACAACCATCCACCCCCAACCTCGGCTTTCGCCTCTCCCACCCTGGTGCTCCCCTCAACTCTCAAGGCGATGACTTCGGCATGACATTCGAAGGTCTGCACAACCGTGGGTTCTTCAGCTCCAACAGAGGCGACGGGCGCGGTTGGGATCATATCTATTCGTTTGAGAAACACGAGGTGATTCAGACTGTGAAAGGATGGGTCTATGAGCAGGACGGCTACGAACTGCCACAGGCACAGGTCTATATGGTGGGCAACGACGGCACCAACAAGAAACTCAGCGTCAAGGGCGACGGTTCATTCACTGAGGAGATACAGCCGGGTGTTGACTACGTGTTCCTCGGCACCTGCGTAGGCTATCTGAACCACAAAGAAGAACTGAAGGTTGACACCGTCAAGGAGTCGGAGGAATATGTGCTGCAGTTCCCCCTGGCATCCATCACCGCCCCCGTGCTCATCGACAACATCTTCTACGACTTCGACAAAGCCACGCTGCGGCCTGAGTCCACCGTAGCCCTCGACAAGCTCATCAAGCTGCTCAACGAGAACCCGAACGTCACCATCGAGCTGTCGGCACACACCGACTATCGCGGCTCTGAAGCCTACAACAAGCGACTGTCACAGCGGCGTGCAGAGAGCGTAGTGAACTATCTCACAGAGCACGGCATAGCTGCCGACCGCCTGTCGGCGATGGGCTACGGCAAAGAGAAGCCCAAGACGATTAAGCGCAAGCTCACAGAGAAGTATGACTGGCTGAAAGAGGGCGACGTGCTCACCGAGGAATTCATCACCGCCCTGAAGGACGAAGAGAAGCAGGAGATATGCAACCAGCTGAACCGACGCACCGAGTTCATCGTGCTGCGCACCACCTACGGACTGTTCGATACCGACGGAAAGCCTAAGACTGAGCCCCAGCCGAAGAACAGCAAAAAAGAAGAACAAGCCGACACGCAGGACGACTTGTTCTAAAGGGTTCTTTATTCGAAGAGTGGGCTTTTATCTTGACGGCATGACCAGCCACAGAATCAGATAGACGGGAATACCACTAAAGCCTGTAAAGAACGTGAGCAGCGCATAGGCCACTCGAACCACTGTGAGATCAAAGCCGAAATACTCAGCCAGTCCGCCACACACACCACCGATCACACGATCTTGCGAACGGCGCAGTTTCTTTCCTTGTTGCATATCTATATTGTTATCTAAAACATTATTCGGCTCCGACGACGGCTTGTTCTTTCTTCTGAAGAGCATCACCACCAGCAGAATCAAGATGATTGCAATCAACAGGGGCAGGGAGAACAGGAAGAGGGTGAACATCAGCGTAAGAATGATGCCCACAACCATCAAAACACCTCCTGAATCATCGAAGAAACTATCTATCTTAAAAAAGTCATCATCGTCAATCGCTGACTGCGGAGTCAGCACCTCCACCTGTCCGGTATCTACGGCTGTCGTGTCAGAGAAAGCTTCCAAGCCATCAGTCTGAGTAGAGTCGATGAGTTCGCCCGTCACAGTCTGTTCTTCATCCTGCTGCTGGGCAGCCATGCCTTGGGTGAGTCCCAAGAGGCAAGCCATAACGAAAAGCAATCGTATCAGTCTCATATTTTCCTTCTTACTTGATTTTATAATAAATCGCATCACACAACTTTTGTGTAAATCGGTTGCAAAGGTGCACATTTTTTTTTAATTTTGCAAACGATTATGCAATTACCTGACGATTTCATACAGCTCATCCGCCCTGTGTTCGGCGAAGAACGCTTCGCACGCTTCCTTCAAGCGCTCAGCGAGGAGGCACCCGTCAGCATCAGGGTGAACCCACGTCACAGTTTAGAGCTGAGAACTGAGAGTGGAGAGAGTGCCATCCCCTGGTGCCGCAACGCCTTCTATCTGTCAGCCCGTCCCAACTTCACGTTCGATCCCCTACTACATGCCGGATGCTACTACGTGCAGGAAGCCTCATCCATGTTTCTCGACGAGGTGCTGCGCCAGCATCTGCCCTCCTACCCTGTCATGGCTCTCGACCTCTGTGCTGCACCGGGCGGCAAATCGACTCTGATGCGCTCGGCACTGCCCGACGGCAGTGTGCTCTACAGCAATGAGCCAATCCCGAAACGAGCCAGTATCCTATTGGAGAACGTAGAGAAATGGGGATATGAGCATCACATCGTAACAAACTGCTATCCAAAAGATTACAAAAAGTCAAAATTACAGTTCGACGTTATTCTGTGCGACGTTCCTTGCTCTGGAGAAGGCATGTTCCGCAAAGACCCTGACAGCATCAAGGAATGGAGCCTGCAGCATGTGCAGCAATGCCAGCAACTGCAACGCGACATCGTGAGCAATGCGTGGCAGTGCCTGGTGCCAGGCGGACTGTTCATTTATAGCACCTGCACTTATAACACGAGAGAAGACGAGGAGAATGTGCGGTGGATGATGGAGGAGTTCGATGCCGAGCCGCTATCCGTTCACACCGAAGTCGAATGGGGCATCACCGGCTCCTTGCTCGAAGGCTTCACCTCACCCGTCTATCGTTTCATTCCCGGCTACACAAAGGGCGAGGGGCTCTTCATGGCTGTGATGCGAAAGAAGGGAGAGCGACAGTCGCGTAAGTTCCAAATCAAGGAAAACAGCTTGCTTCACCAGTTGCCGAAGCACCGACTGGACACTACCGAAACGCAGTACCCTCAAGCAGAGCTCTCCTACACTCAGTCCATCGCCTTTCTTCGTGGCGAAGCCCTGGTGCTGTCGCCCGACGTGCCGCGCGGCATCGTCACTGTCACCTTCAAGGGTTATCCACTCGGACAGGTGAAAAACATAGGCAACCGCGCCAACAACCTCTACCCGAAAGAGTGGCGCATCCGCTCCACCCACATACCCAGCGAGTACCAGCCAGTACTCACATTCGTTTGAAAACTTAAACACATCAAGCAATATGAAACAATACTTAGACCTACTTGACCGTATCCTCCGCGAAGGTGTGGAGAAAGGCGATCGCACAGGAACCGGCACGCTGAGCGTGTTTGGCCACCAGATGCGCTTCAATCTGGAAGAAGGATTCCCGCTCCTCACCACGAAGAAACTCCATCTGAAAAGCATCATCTACGAACTACTTTGGTTCCTGCAAGGCGACACCAACGTGCACTATTTGCAAGAACACGGCGTGCGCATCTGGAATGAATGGGCCGACGAGAATGGAGAGCTTGGTCCCGTCTATGGACACCAGTGGCGCTCATGGCCCGACTACGACGGAGGTTCCATCGACCAGATAAAGATCATACTCGACCAACTGAAGAACAACCCCAACTCGCGGCGCATGATTGTCTCGGCATGGAACGTGGCTGAGGTGAACAAGATGGCGCTGCCGCCCTGCCACACTATGTTCCAGTTCTACGTGGCTCCACCAAAGGAAGAGGGTGACAAGCCCCGACTCTCCTTGCAGCTCTACCAGCGCTCTGCCGACACGTTCCTGGGTGTGCCGTTCAACATTGCAAGCTATGCCCTCCTCTGCATGATGATGGCGCAGGTATGCGATATGAAGCCCGGCGACTTCGTCCATACCACAGGCGATACCCATCTCTACCTGAACCACTTGGAGCAAGCCCGGTTACAACTCACACGCGAGCCTCGTCCTCTCCCCACGATGCGCATCAATCCCGACGTGAAAGACCTCTTCTCTTTCCAGTACGAAGATTTCCAGCTGGAAAACTACGACCCGTGGCCACACATCAAGGCCGAAGTCAGCGTTTAGTCAGTCGATACTCTTCATCATAAAGATACGTCAATGCGTGGTGGCATTGACGTATCTTTTATTTCTATGCAAAATGACGTGATCACCGTTCGTAATCAACGAAGGCGTAGCACTGGGCATGTCGCTCATCGGTAGGATGGTCCTCACGAGCCACTTCCTTCCAGTCGCTATAGTCGGGGAAGAAGGTGTCGGCCTGGGCTGGGGTGTCGTCAATCTCGGTGAGACACAGGCGGTCGGCCTTGTCGATAAGTTGACGGTACAGACTGGCCCCACCTATTATATATATATGCTCATCGGGCTGGCAGGTGGCGATGAAGTCATCCCATGTACGGAAGCACTCGCATCCGGGCAGTGATGCCGTGCTTGTGGTGAGCACGCAGTTGCGACGGTTGGGCAGCGCTCCCTTGGGCAGGCTCTCGAAGGTGTGGCGCCCCATGAGGATGGTGTGGCCAGTGGTGAGCTGCTTGAAGCGCTTCAGGTCGTTGGGCAGCCAGTAGATAAGCTTGTTCTGAAAGCCGATGGCCCTGTTGCGGGCCACAGCTGCAATCATGCTAATTGTCATATTATTCGAGGTACGAGGTACGAATACTAAATCACATGCAATGTGCCCATGAAGTAGAGCAATGTGTAGCCCAGCACCATTGAGATGATACCTACGATGAGACCAATCTTGGCCATCTGATTCTGATGCACCAAATTGGTGGCATAGGCCAATGCGTTAGGAGGTGTAGAGATGGGCAGCACCATTGCGCTCGAAGCTGCGATAGCCACACCGATGAGTACGGTAGGCGTGCCACCGATAGCATTGAGCTTGTCGCCCATAGCAGTGCACACCACAGCCAGGATGGGCATGAGCAGCGCGGCAGTAGCCGAGTTGGAGATGAAGTTGGACAGTCCGTAGCAGATGATGCCTGAGAGCAGCAGGATGAGCAGTGGTGAGAACTCGCCAAAGGGAATGCTCTGCACGGCGAGTGCTGCCAGTCCTGAGGCATTCAGACCGTAGCCCAGTGCGAAGCCACCGGCTACCATCCAAATGACGGACCAGTTGATTTCCTCCAAGTCAGCACGAGTGATGACACCTGTGAGTGCAAACACCATGAAGGGGATGAGTGCCACGGTGTAGGAGTTGATGCCCGTAACGGTATCGAGCAGCCAGAGCAGCACGGTCAGAAAGAAGGTGACAATCACGATGTAAGTGCGGGGTTCCTTCTTCATGCCGCCCTCAATATTCAGTTCCACGGTCTTCTGCGAGAAGGGGAAGATGGTCTTGAGCAGCATCCAGCTGATGAAGAGCAGCAGCGCCACGAGCGGCAGCATGAACATCATCCATTGTCCGAAGCCCAGTCCAAGGTTCAGTCCTTCGGGATCATTCAGATACTTCATGGCGATGGTGTTAGGAGGTGTACCGATGGGTGTACCCATACCGCCCAAGTTGGCGGCAACGGGGATGGAGAGTGCCATTGCGATGCGGCCTTTGCCTTCGGGAGGCAACTGCTTGAACACAGGGGTAAGGAACGTGAGCATCATGGCAGCCGTAGCCGTGTTGGACACAAACATGGAGAAGAGACCCGTGATGAGCAGGAAGCCCAGCAGCACATTCTCACTCTTGTTGCCAAAGGGCTTGAGCATGACCTTCGCCAACTGGGCATCGAGTCCGGTCTTCGTAGCTGCAATAGCGAGGATGAAGCCGCCGATGAACAGCATGATGACGGGGTCGGCAAACGTAGCCATCACCGCCTTGTAGCTGAGGAGCTTGCCCACTTCATCGGGATTGCACATCCACTTG